>DAIOTV010000052.1:0-20628 GCA_036751825.1 Phycisphaerales bacterium | reverse complement strand
GCAAGGGCTACGAGGTGCACGGGATCATCCGCCGGGCCTCGAGCTTCAACACCGACCGCGTCGACCATCTCTACGCCGACCCGCATGTGGACAACGCGATGCTGCGGCTGCACTACGGGGATCTGTGCGACGCGAACGTGCTGACGAAGATCATGGACGAGGTCAGGCCGCACGAGGTGTACAACCTGGGTGCGCAGAGCCATGTCCGGGTGTCGTTCGACATGCCGATCTACACCGCCGAGACGGTGAGCATGGGGGCGCTCAAGCTGCTCGAGGCGGTGCGCGAGTTCCAGAACAAGGCCGACCACCGGGTGCGGTACTACCAGGCGAGCAGCTCGGAGCAGTACGGCAAGGTGGTCGAGACGCCGCAGAAGGAGACGACGCCCTTCTACCCGCGGAGCCCGTACGCGTGCGCGAAGGTGATGGCGCACTGGGCGACGGTGAACTACCGCGAGAGCTACGGGCTGCACGCGTCGTGCGGGATCCTGTTCAACCACGAGAGCCCGCGCCGGGGCGAGACCTTCGTGACGCGGAAGATCACGCGTGCGGTGGGCCGGATCAAGATGGGCCTGCAGAACAAGGTGTACCTGGGCAACCTGGACAGCAAGCGTGACTGGGGCTTCGCGGGCGACTATGTCGAGATGATGTGGCGGATGCTTCAGCAGGACACGCCCGACGACTATGTGATCGCGACGGGCCGAACGATCAGCGTGCGCGAGTTCGCGGACCTGGCGTTCAAGCACGCGGGTCTGAACTTCGAGGATCATGTCGAGTTCGACGAGCGGTACCTCCGGCCGGCCGAGGTCGACCTCTTGCTGGGCGACCCGAGCAAGGCGAAGCAGAAGCTCGGTTGGGAGCCGACGACGAGCGTCGAGCAGCTGGCGGCGATGATGGTCGACAACGATGTCGAGCTGGCGAGCCGGGAGAAGACGCTGATCGACGCGGGGCACTCGCTGCCGACGTTCGTCGGGCACGACCAGTAGTCGGTTGGTGCGTGTGGAGGGACCGGCCGATGGGCCATCGAACACCGTCGTATGTGGCCGCTCGACTCCGTCAGATCATCCGCGAGCGTCGCCGACCCGACGAGCCGTGGTGGACGGACGGCGCGGTGGCGTTGGTTGACCGCTGGCTGCGTGCCGAGGATGTGGTCGTGGAGTTCGGCTCGGGCCGTTCGACGGCCTGGCTGGCAGCGCGTGCGCGTCGCGTGGTGAGCATCGAGCATCACAAGGAGTGGCACGCAAAGGTCACGGGCCAGCTGGCTTCGCTGTCGAACGCCGAGGTGCGGCTCGTGCCCGACGAGCCCTCAGCGTATGTGGCCGGGGCCGACGATGTCGAGGGCCCGACGCTGGTTGTCGTCGACGGCAGGCACCGCGACGCGTGCGCGGCCTGGGCGATGCGGCGCCTGGTGTCGGGCGGCGGCATGCTGCTGGACGATTCGCAGCGGTACCTGGACGACGCAGGCCGGTTCACGCGTGGTTCGGTGCCCAGGCCGGCGTCGCGGTCGGCGATGTGGGACGAGCTGCTGCCGGAGCTGCGGACATGGCGTCGGATGACCTACTGCGACGGGGTGTCGGACACCACGCTGCTGCTCAAGCCCTAATGGCCCGGCCCGGCCGGGGGTTCGTCGGCGTTGGATCCCGCGGGCGCGGGGTTGGCGCGGGGGACGCGGGCGATCGCTCGGAGGATGCGGCCCGGTGGTCCCGGGAGCACGCGGAGCAGCTCGGCGGTGGTGCGGGGTATGCCGAACCGGGCGAACAGGGCGAAGAGCAGGGCGAAGGTGGAGCCGTAGACCACGATGTCGGCGGCGTCGGCGAGGCGTCCGGCCTCGGGGCCGAGCGTCGAGCCGAGGGTTCTCCTGGCGATCTCGACAGGTGCGCCGGCGGCGACCGCGACGAGCCAGGGCAGGAACATGGCCGCGAGAGAGGCTCGGGCGGGGATGCCGAACTGCGCCATGCGCCAGCTGATCATGGCGGGCACGACCGCGATGTAGTAGACGGCGATGACGGCGGTGATCGCATCGACAGACCGGAAGGCGAGCCCGGCGACGATCGACGCGATGACGAGGCCCGCGCCCTGGTACCAGAGAAAGACGGCCCAGCGCCTGAACTCGCCCTTACTGAGCACGACGGCGTCGTGGATCGACAGCGGCATCCGCAAGGGGAAGGCGAGGGCGAGCAGCTGCGTGGCGACGGCGGCGGGCGCCCACTTGCCCTGCCAGATCAGCCGCTCGAGCGAGGGGAACACGCAGGCCAGCCCCACGCCCGCCGCACTGGACAGCAGGGCGAGCGATCGCAGGGCGCGGAGGGCGGCCTCGCGATGTCGCTCGGGCTCGCTCGCGAAGCGGGTGAGGGTCGGAAAGAGGACTTTCTGGAGGTTGAAGGCCAGCACGGTGTTGATCTGCATGGCGATCTGGAAGGCGAAGAAGTAGAAGCCCACGACCGGGGCGACGAGGTAGCCAAGGATGAGGTAGTCGGCTCGGTTGATGGTGGCATGCCCGACGGTACCGGCGATCGTCCAGCGCATGCGCGAGAGGAGCGGTTTCCAGACCCGAACGCGGAGCGGTTCGTTGACAAAGGTGGTCCGGGTGTAGGCAAAGCCGAGCGCGCCGTCGACGATCGCGACGAGCAGCGAGGGGATGACGAAGGCGTAGGCGCCGAAGCCGAGGGCGGCGAAGAGCATCTGGCCGGCGTAGCGGGTGATGTTGTTCCAGGCGTTGACACGAGCGACGGCGCCGTAGCGGAGGTCGACTTCGAGCCGTGCCTTGCTCATCGAGCCGAAGGTGACCAGCGGTGCGGCCACGGCGCTGAGCAGCACAAGGCCGAGCAGTTCGGGCTCGTCATAGACCATGACGGCCAGGGGGGCGATCGCGGCGAGGATAAGCCCGGCGAGGGTGTTGCAGGCGAGCGAGAGCCAGCCGACGGGCCCGGCGAGGCGTTGAAACCCCTTCGGTCCGCGTTGGATAGCGATCTGTCGGAGCCCGCCGTCGCGGAGGATCTGGATGACGCCGGCGAGGCCGAAGGAGATGGCGTAGAGGCCGAACTCGTCGTCGGTGAGAAGGAATCCGAGGACGACGACGGCGACCGAGCTGAGGAGCTTGCCGAAGAGAGTAACCAGAACCATGAAGCTCACGCCCCGCGCCACGGTCCCGCCGAGTGCGGCGTGCCGGGCGAGTGTGGCCGGTCGTGGGTCGTCTGTGGGGTTGGTCATGGTCCGGGCGTAGCGTAGGCGGTCGGGAAATTCATGCCCCGGGTCGGGGTGGCCGATGCAGCGGACGGGCGGTGCGGGCCGCGCCGGGGACCGGGGGAGCGCGGGAACGTCGAGCATGAACTGGCAGGCGCGGACAACGATCGGCTTTATCGGCCTGAAGGGCGCTGTGCCGGCGCGCGGCCGGTTCGGGCCGGATGTCGTCGTCGTCAGCGCCGCGGCGATGCTCAACCGGGAGCGCGGAACATGACCGCGCACGCCCAGGCCCTGCGGACCCGGCTCGCCGATCGGTCGGCGGTGGTCGGCGTGGTCGGGCTGGGCTATGTCGGTCTGCCCCTGGTGGGCGCGATGATCGACGCGGGCTTCCGCGTCATCGGGTTCGACATCGACCCGGCGAAGGTCGCGAGCATCGCCGCCGGGCGCGACTACATCGCGCACCTGGTCGACCCCGGGGGCGGGGGCTTCGTCGCCCGGCTCACCGGCACGGGCCGGTTCGAGGCGACCACGGACTTTGCGCGCCTCGGCGAGGCCGACGCGCTCTTGATCTGCGTGCCCACGCCGCTCGGCCCGCACCGCGAGCCCGACCTGCGGTATGTCGAGCAGACGGCCGAGGCGATCGCGAAGACGCTGCGGCCCGGGCAGCTGGTCGTGCTCGAGTCGACGACCTACCCGACCACGACGCGGGGCGTCGTGCAGCCCCGGCTTGATTCGGCGGGGCTGCGGTGCGGCGAGGGCTACTTCCTGGCGTACTCGCCCGAGCGAGAGGACCCGGGGCGCAAGGACCGCACGACGGCGGCGATCCCCAAGGTGGTGGGGGGCGTGGACGCGGTCAGCGGCGAGCTGGCGCGCGACCTGTACGCCGCCGCCGTGTGCGAGGCGGTGCTGGTCGAGTCCGCCGAGATCGCCGAGGCGTCGAAGCTGCTCGAGAACATCTACCGAGCCGTGAACATCGCGCTGGTGAACGAGATGAAGCTGGTGCTGGGCGCGATGGGCGTCGATGTGTGGAAGGTGATCGAGGCGTCGAAGACCAAGCCGTTCGGGTTCCAGGCGTTCTACCCCGGGCCGGGGCTGGGCGGGCACTGCATCCCGATCGACCCGTTCTACCTGACCTGGAAGGCGCGGGGGGTGGGGATGAACACGCGGTTCATCGAGCTGGCGGGCGAGGTGAACCGCTCGATGCCTTCGCATGTAGTCGATACGGTGGCGAGGGCGCTGAACGACGACGGCAAGCCGGTGAGGGGGTCGCGGGTGCTGGTCTTGGGCCTGGCGTACAAGCCGAACGTGGACGACACGCGGGAGAGCCCGTCGTTCGAGCTGATCCGTCGGCTGCGCGAGCTGGGGGCGGAGGTGTCGTACAACGACCCGCACATCCCGGTGGCGCCGGCGAAGCGGGACTACGACCTGTCGATGTCGAGCGTGGCGCTGTCGCCCGAGTCGCTGTCGTCGCAGGACTGCGTGCTGATCGCGACGGATCACGACGCGTACGACTGGCGTGCGATCGCGGAGCACGCGGCGTTGATCGTGGACACGCGCGGGGCGTGCCGGGGCGTGGAGGGCGGTCGGGCGCGGATCGTTCCGGCGTAAGGAGACTCGAGCGTGCTGTGGCAGGGCTGGGCGACGGTCGCGGTGATTGTGCTGATGGTGGCGGTGGTGGCGCGGGGCCGCACCGGCACGGATGTGGTGCTGGTCGGGTCGGTGGCGCTGCTGGTGATGCTGGGTGTGCTGACGCCCGACGAGGCGCTGGCGGGCATGGCCAACCAGGGGATGATCACGGTCGCGGTGCTCTATGTGGTGGTGGCGGGGCTGAACGAGACGGGGGCGGTGCGCTGGCTCGGGTCGGTGCTGCTGGGCCGGCCTCGGTCGAAGACGCTGGCGCTGGCGCGGCTGATGGTCCCGGTCACGGCGATCAGCGGGCTGGTCAACAACACGCCGATCGTGGCGATGATGATCCCGGCGCTGCGCGACTGGACGCGCCGCCACGGGTTCAGCCCGAGCACCTTCATGATCCCCCTGAGCTACGCGGCGATCCTGGGCGGCACCTGCACGCTGATCGGCACGAGCACGAACCTTGTGGTGCACGGCGAGTGGACGGGTTCGGGCAACGAGCCGCTGGGGCTGTTCTCGATCGCGCTGATCGGCGTGCCCGTCGCGTTCGCGGGCGTGCTCTACATGCTCACGATCGGGCACCGGCTGCTGCCGGACCGGTCGCCGGTGCTGTCGTCCACGGCCGACCCGCGGGCGTACACCGTCGAGATGGTCGTCGCCCCGGGCGGCCCGCTGCCGGGCAAGACGATCGAGCAGGCCGGGCTGCGCCACCTGCCGGGGCTCTACCTCGCCGAGGTCGACCGCGGCGGGGCGATCCTCGCCGCCGTCGCGCCCGACGAGGTGCTGCAGGCCGACGACCGGCTGGTGTTCGTGGGCGATGTGACCTCGGTGGTCGATCTCCAGAAGATCCGCGGGCTCGAGCCGGCGACGAACCAGGTGGTCAAGCTCGACGAGCCGAGGCCCAGCCGTGTGCTGGTCGAGGCGGTGGTGAGCAACACGCACCCGCTCATCGGGCGGTCGATCCGCGCGGGCCGGTTCCGCTCCCGGTACAACGCGGTGGTGATCGCCGTGGCGCGCAACGGCGAGCAGATCCGGCGGAAGATCGGCGACATCGTCGTCCGCCAGGGCGATGTGCTGCTGCTCGAGGCGCCCAAGCAGTTCATCACCGACAACCGCAACACCCGCGACTACTACCTCGTCAGCGAGGTCTCCGACTCGACGCCCGTCCGGCACAACCGGGCGGTCATCTCCATCCTCATCCTGCTCGGGATGGTGCTGATCGCCACCATCCAGCCCACGCTGCCCGTCCCGATGCTGGCGGGGGGCTCTGTGCAGCTCGGCATGCTGCACGCCGCGGTGCTCGCCGCCGGGATGATGCTGATCACCCGGTGCTGCTCGGGCTCGCAGGCCCGCCGGAGCGTCGACTGGGTCGTGCTCGTCACCATCGCCGCATCGCTCGCGCTGGGCCAGGCGCTCGACAACTCGGGGGCCGCCGCCACGATCGGGTCGCTCATCATCTCCGCGGCGGGGTCGAACCCCTGGATCGCGCTGCTGCTGGTCTATCTCATGACGACGGTGCTGACCGAGCTGGTGACCAACAACGCGGCGGCGATCCTGATGTACTTCGTCGCCGAGTCGGCGTCGGCCTCGATGGGGGTGCGGTTCGAGCCCTTCGTGTTCACGATCATGATGGCCGCGAGCGCGAGCTTCTGCTCGCCCCTGGGCTACCAGACCAACCTGATGGTGATGGGCCCGGGCGGGTACCGGTTCACGGACTATGTGCGCGTGGGCTTCCCGCTGAACCTGCTGTCGTGCGTGCTGACCTGCCTGATCGCGCCGCTCGCGTTCGGGTTCCACGGCTGATCCCGCGGCCCCAACGAAACGGCGGCGCCCGCGTTGCCGCGGACGCCGCCGAGAGACAAGGGGGTTGTGGCTCCCTTGAGAGAAAGCGTGTGCCGCCGGCGATCAGCAGCCGAGGTTGAAGCCGCGGACCCAGGCGTTGAAGTCGGCGGTGATGCTGCCGTAGGCGTTCTCGGCGATGAGCTTGAGGCGCTCGGGCGAGACGCTCTCGATGATGGAGAGGAAGTTGAGGAAGGGCAGCACATCGAACGAATCGAGCTCGGTGAAGCTGCCGGCGGGCAGGACGTTGTTGTTGCGGATGCCGCCGCCGTTGGCGAAGGCGACATCGGCGGCGGCGAGGCCGAACGAGACGGCGCGGAGGTTGGCCGAGTAGAGGAAGGCGTCGCCGATGAGGTTGCCGAGGTTGGTCTCCTTGCCGCGGATGTTGTTGCGCACGCCGTCGCCGTTGTGCAGCAGTGTGAGCGAGAACTGGCCGCTGGCGGCGCCGGCGAGGCCGGCGCACACGGAAAGCAGAAGCGCGCTGCGCATGGGACAAACTCCACAGTGTGATCGTGCTCAATCGCCCGCGGTCGGCTCCGGTCGGGGCCACTCTCCGCCGCGGAGCCGAAACCTAGACGCCGGGCGGCGCGGCTTCGTCAAGGCCCGATGAACGTCTGATCAAGTCCGGGCGAGCGTTGCGCAAGCCCCGCGTGCGCGCGTCAGGCGGGCGTGATGCCCAGCGCCTCGATCGCGCCGATCATCAGCCCGTGCACGCGCGGCGGCGCGCACACGATGCCCCGGTTGCGCTCGAGCCCGCGGCCCCGGCCGAAGTCGAGCTGGTTCCCGAGGATGTCGGTCACGAAGCAGCCCGCTTCGCTGGCGATCAGCGCCCCCGCCGCGTGGTCCCAGATCCGCTCGACATAGCCGGGCCGCGTCGGCAGACGCAGGTAGGCGTCGGCCTGGCCTCGCGCCGTGACGGCGTACTTGCACTGGCTGTCGATCCGAACCGGCTCGCGCACCGCGTGGTCCGTGTTCGCCACGATGTGCTCGAGAATGCGGTCCTCGTCGCTCATGTTCGTGTGGCCCGTCTCGACCGAGCCGCAGATGCCGATGGGGTCGGTTGCGTCGAGGTCGTTGCGGCGGATGGGGTGCGGATCGCCCTCGCCCGCGATCTGCGCCGCCCCGTCGCCCCTGATCGCGATGTAGACCGTGCCGTCGGGGTCCGCCTCGTCGAGGTCCCGGCCGAAGTCCGCGGGAAGGTTCGGGCACCCCATGGCGCCCACGACCGGCGTGCCCCGCTCGATGTACGCCAGCGCGATCGCGTACTGCTGGCCCCGCAGGAAGCCCTTGGTCCCGTCGATCGGGTCGAGCGTCCAGAAGCCCGCGTGGTGCGTGTCGCCCGCGCCGAGGTCGATCAGCTCGAGCACCGCGTCGCTGTCCACATCGTCAAAGACCTCGCGCACGGCGGCGGTGACGGCCTCGAGGTGCGCCGCGTGATCCGGCTCGCGCAGGAACTTCGAGTCCTCCTCGCCCACCAGGATCACCTCGCCCAGCCGGTCGCGCAGCACCCGCGCGACCACCGCCTGGCTCGCGAAGTCCGCGACCGTCACCGGGCTCTTGTCGTCCTTGGTGATCGCCCGCACCTCGTCGAGGGCGGCCTGCACCTGGCGGCAGACCCCCGACGACAGCGTCACCGCCTCGCGTGCGGCCTCGAGAAACTTCGCGTAATCGGCCATCGGCGTGCCCTCCGTCCCGAACGAGGATAGCCGGGGCCGGCGCGGCTCAGCAGCCGGCGTTGTAGTTGAGGATCCAGGCGTTGAAGTCCGCCGGCGCGCACTGGCCGTCGCCGTTCTGGTCGCACGCGGCCGACTGCGCGTTGAAGGCGAGGACCCAGGCGTTGAAGTCGGCTGGGGAGAGCAGGCCGTCGGCGTTGGTGTCGGCGACGCAGCCGGGGGCGACGACGCTCTGGCGGAAGTTCGCGACGCTGGCGCGGGTCTCGTCGTGCACGCGCGCGTTGTCGTCGTCGTTCGTGCCGGTGGCGACGCCATCGAAGGCGATGCCGGGGTTGGAGAAGTGGGGGACGCGGCTGCCCGGTGAGTAGGCCATGACGGAGCGGAACTGCGTGCCGCTGAGCCCGTCCCAGCGCCAGCCGAAGCCGTAGGGGAAGTTCGAGTTGCTGCCGTTGCCGCGGTCGTGGGTCGAGCCCATGTTGTGGCCGACCTCGTGGGCGAAGGTGAGGTTGCCGACGGCGCAGCCGGTGTCGGTGACGGAGAATCCGAAGTCCTGGTTGAAGGGTGCGAGGTAGGCGATGCCGCAGGCGTTGAAATCGTCGACGAGCAGGGCGACGAGGTCGGCGCCGACCTGGTCTCGGATCTGGTGGACCTCGTCCATGATCCCGTCGTCGGTTCGGCGGAGCGCGACGAGGTCGGCCACGGCGTCGCCGCTCTCGGTGTAGCTGATCTCTTCGGTGCGCACGAGCCTGAGCTCGAGCGGGCCGATGTTGCTGTTGGCGTAGGCGGTGTTGGTGGCGTTGACGGCGTTCTGGGCGAGCGCCTCGATGGCGGCGGTGCCGCCCGCGCCGATGCGGGCCTCGGCGGTGTAGACGATGAGGATGTCGACGACCGAGCCGTCGTCGCCGCCGCGGGCCGCGGGCGCGGTTGTGCCGTTCGCGTCGTCATGGCGCTGCTCGGCGATGGCGCGCTCGCGCAGGCCCGGGATGCCGCGGGCCGCCGCGTCGGGCCGCAGCGGCCCGGCGCAGGGCGGGAAGTCGATGGTGTCGGTGCGGACGGTGTCGTAGAGCCCGTCTGCTCGCGCGCGGATCTCGTAGGTGCCGAGCTCGCCCGCCCAGATCACGCCGTGCGCCACGCCGTCCGAGGCGGCGATGCTGAACTGGCCGTGCTCGACACTTTCGATCGTGCCCCGCCAGCTGCTCGCCCCGCTCGGGTGCGTCACGCGCAGCGTCACCTCGCCCGTCACCTGCCCGCCGCTCGGAAGCCGGAACGACACATGGTCCTGTGCGAGCGCGGCGAGGTCGATCGAGACCGCCCGGTCCGAAGCGGCCTCACCCGCGGCGGCGGCGAGCACCTGTGCCGGCTGAGCGGCCGCGAGGCCCGAGAGAAACGACACGGTTGCGGCGACGGCGATTCGGCTCGGGCGGTTCGGCATGATGTGTGGATCCTGTGCTCGGCGGCCGAGAACCCGGCCGCGTCGGTTTCCGCTGCGTTCTGCTGACACGAGCAGCATACAGACCGCATGCCGGGCCGCAAAGCGGTTCGGCCGAAGCCGGGCACAGGTTCCGGAAACCGGACCGCTTACTCGACGATGCCGCGGGCCTTGAGCAGCTCGATGCACTCGGCCACGCACTCGTCCACGCTCTTCTCGCCGCACTTCAGCACGAGCTCGGCGTTCTGGGGCGCCTCGTACGGATCGTCGATCCCCGTGAAGCCCTTGATCTCGCCCGCGCGGGCCTTTTTGTACAGGCCCTTGGGGTCGCGCTTCTCGCACTCCTCGAGCGGCGTGTCGGCGAAGACCTCGAAGAACGCCAGGCCGGCCTCCTCGTGCAGCGTGCGGCAGAGGTCGCGGTCGGCGGCGTAGGGGCTGATGAAGCTCGTGATCGCCACCGTGCCGTTGTCCGCGAAGAGCTTGGCCACCTCGCCGATCCGGCGGATGTTCTCGGCGCGGTCCTCGGCCGAGAAGCCCAGGTTCTTGTTCAGGCCCATGCGGATGTTGTCGCCGTCCATGCGGTAGGCGTTGACACCCTGCTGCACCAGCACCTGCTCGAGCGCGCTGGCGACGGTCGACTTGCCCGAGGCGGAGAGCCCGGTGAACCAGAGGGTGCAGCCTTTGCAGCCAAGGGCCTTCCAGCGCTCGTCGCGCGTCAGGTTGCCCTCGTGCCAGTGGACATTCGTCGCTTTCACCTCGGTCATGGCTCGGTCTCTCCGGTAATGCTTGATTGCGGGCACAAGCCTAGGCGCGATTCGAGCGGGCTCCGGAGGCCGATAACCCGCTCGCGGTCGGGTTTCCGGCGCGGCCCAACGCGGCGGTTCCGGCTAGGCTGACCGCATGAACGAGCCTCCCCGCGAGCTGCACCGGTTCGAAGACCTCCGCGACCGGTACAACTTCCGCAACACAGCCACGCGAGCCCGGGTGCTCACCGACCTGCTCGTGGGCCAGCTCGCGGCGCTCGACCGCCGGCGCGTGCTCGACATCGGCTGCGGCCGGGGCATCCAGCGGAACACCGCGTACATGCACGAGGTCGCCGCCGCCTCGGACGAGTTCTGGGGCATCGAGCCCGATCCCTCGATCGAGCCCGACCCGGTGATCACCAACTTCCAGCACGCGACGATGGAGACCGCCGAGCTGCCCGAGGCCTACTTCGATCTCAGCTTCTCGTCGATGGTCGTCGAGCATGTGGCGCAGCCCGACGCCTACCTCGCCGCCGTCGCCCGCTGCACGGCACCGGGCGGGTGGCACCTGTTCTCGACCGTCAACGGGCTGAACCACTTTGCGCTGCTGACCAAGATGAGCGCGAGCCTGGGCATCGAGGACGGGCTGCTCCGCATCCTGCGCGGCAAGAGCACCACCGACGAGTACCACTACCCCACGACCTACCGCATGAACAAGCCGAGCCAGCTGCGGGAGCTGGCTCGGCGGCACGGCTTCGACGAGCCGGAGTTCGTGTTCCTCGAGCCGGGCCAGGGCGGCGGGGGGTACTACCCCGGCCCGCTCAAGGTGTTCTACTCAGCCGTGCAGGTCAAGCGGAGGCTCATCAAGCGGCCCGACCGCCTGGTCTCGATGATCTGCCGGATGCGCCGGCGATCGTGATTTCCCGGCCGCTCACGGGCAGCCGGCGTTGAAGTTGAGAATCCACGCGTTGAAGTCCGCCGGCGTGCAGAGCCCGTCGCCGTTCTGGTCGCACGCGTCCGCCTGCGCGTTGAAGGCGATGATCCAGCTGTTGAAGTCGGCGGGCGTGACCAGCCCGTCGCCGTTGGTGTCCGCCGGGCAGTCGCTGGGCTGCACCGAATCGCCGACGGCCTCGATCGCGCCGTGGTCGACGATGAAGTCGCCGCCGGAGCCCGTGTCGGGCGTCGTAAGCTCGTCGGCGAAGCGGGGGTTGCCCAGGAAGTCGGTCGTGAGCACGCCCGGCACGAGGGCGTTGTCGCCCGCGTCGATCGCCGGGGAGCCCGGGATGAGCGCGAAGTCGCCGGCGTCGGGATCGGTGAACAGCGGGTCGGCGTTGATCAGCGAGCCAACGCCGAGCGAGGGCCCGTCAGCGATGACGGAGAATCCGAACGCAAGGTTCGAGGTGAGGTCGATGATGCCGTTGCCCTCGGATTCAACAAGCCGCCGCGAGCCGTTGTCGGACATCGTGATGATGTTGTTGCTCACGACAGCGACCAGGCCGTTGGCATCAACGCCGTTTGCCGAAACGACGGTCGCGCTGCCGTTGGCGCCGGTGCTGCCCACGGTACCAACCGAGCCGCTGAGCCCCGTGCTGCCGGGTGTGCCTGTGCTGCCGCCGATGCCCGCGCCGCCGCCCGCGCCGCCGGCCCCGCCGTTGCCGGCATTGCCCGCGGCCCCCGCCGCGCCGCCGTTGCGGGCCAGCGCCCGATAGATCGTGTTGTTCGCGATGATCGGTGCCGAGCCCGGATTGACCACGCGGATGGCGTCGAGTTCTCCCGATGTCCCGCCGGTGCCGCCGAGGCCGCCGGTGCCGCCGCGTCCGCCGTTGCCGCCCGTTGCGCCGTTGCCGACCACCGCGCCGGCGCCGTCGCCGCCCTGCCCGCCCGTGCCGCCGTTGCCGCCCTTGCCCCAGCGTCCGCCGCGTCCGCCGCGGACCACTTCGAAGACATTCTGTGCGATGCGTGTCTCGCCCACACCTTCAGCAACGATGACCTTGGTCCCGCCGCCGCTGCCGCCGTTGCCGCCCCGGCCGCCGGTGCCGCCCGGGCCGCCGGACACGCCGTTGCCGAGGATCGCATCGGGCGCGTCGTCGCCCGTGGTGCCCTGCCCGCCGCCGCCGCCGTTGCCGCCGTCGCCGCCCTGGATCGCCAGGAAGCGGACGTTGGTCACGCTCAGCCGCCCGGCGCCGATCGCTTCGATTGCGGTCATCGCCAGACCGCCCGTCCCGTTGCTTCCCGTCGCAGCTGAGTTGCCCCCGGCGTTGTCGCGGTCGGTCCCACGCCGCCCGCGCAGGTCGGCAAAGGTGCCGCCGTCGACCGTCACATCGGCGCCGGCACCGGCCTTGATGGCGAACCGGGTGCTGTCGTGCGTCACCGCGAAGCCGGGCGGGTCGAAGAAGGCGCTGTTCGTGAGCACGATGTCGGCGTCGGCGATCTCGATCGCGATGTCCCGGAACTCGGTGATGACCGCGTGAGAGATCGTGCCGGCCGAGCCTGTCTGGAAGCTCAGCCCGTCCCACGAGCCACTGATCGGGAAAAATTGCACAGGCTCGGCGGCGGTGCCGTTGACGGTCAGCGTCGCGCCGTCAGCGAAATCGATCTGCGCGCCCTAGTTCACCACGACCTCCGCGCCGGCCTCAAGCGTCAGGCTCCCGGTGTAGGTCGTGTCCTCGCCGATGATCAGCGTGCCGCCCGGCGCGACGGTGACATCACCCGAAACGGTGGTCTGCGCCAGGGCGTTGGTGGCGGTGAGGGCCGCGAGGAGCGCGGCCGCGGCGATGGGGGGGGTCTGCATGAGTTGTCTCCGTTCGGGTTTGGTTCAGGCGGGGCGGCGACGCCACCCCCCTTCGAGTGCCCACGCGGCGTCGGCGCCTCGTGCGCGTCACGGCGGGCACAAAAAAAGGCCCCCCCGCGTTCGGCGAAGGGACCCCGAGGTGTTCCGGATGCCGGGGCCGGCCGCCCCGGTCGCGGCCCACGACCGGCTCAGCCGCAGCCGTTGTTGTAGTTGATGATCCAGCTGTTGAAGTCGGCGGGGCTCAAGACGCCGTCGAAGTTCTGGTCGGCGGGGCAGTCGACGGTGCAGGCCGGCGTGAACTCGAACGCGCCCATGTCGATGACGGCTCCGATGACCGCCTCGCCCGTGTCGGGGGTGGCGGGGTCGTCCTGGCCCCGGTCGTTGCCGGCCAGATCCGACAGCGGGCCGCCGATGTAGAGCACGCTGCTGCCCGCGTCGATGGCGGGTGAGCCGGGCAGCAGCGAGTAGTCGCCGTTCGAAGGATCGGCGAACATCGGGTCGGCGTCGATGTTCCCGACGCCGGGCTCGGTGTACCCGCCCTCGACGAGCGAGTAGTTGACCAGATCGGTGCCGGGCCCGGAGATCGCGATCTGCGCGGCGACGGGGAAGTTGCCGAACGCGATGCTGTTGTTGATGACCACCGACGCGTCCGTCGTCGCCCGGCGCACGGCGCCGGCGGAGGTGTCGGCGATGTTGTTGACGAAGGTCGAGTTGTACACATTCAACCGGCCCGATTGGGTCGCGTTGATCCCGCCGCCGCCGAACGAGGTGTTGCCGTCGAACAGGCTGTTGTAGACATCGACGCGTGCCGAGTTGAACGCGACGAGCAGGCCGCCGCCGCCGAGGATCGTGAAGCTGCCGGTCTCGTTGGCCCGGTTGCCGACGAACCGGGAGTTGTACACCTGGATGTTCGCGCCGGTGGAGATCACCTGCATGCCGGCGCCGCCCGAGGCGCGGTTGTCGTTGAAATCGCAGTCCACGACGGTGCCGGTGCTGGCGATCAGCCGCAGCCCGCCGCCGACGCCCGGGCAGACATTGCGGGCGAAGGTGCTCCGGCTGATGCGCACATCCGGCGTGGCGTTGATCTGAACGCCCGCCCCGCTCGCGCCGCCGGCGCCGCCGACCGCGGCGTTGTCCTGGAAGGTGCAGTCCGTGATGGAGACCCGCGCCGCGTTCACCGAGAACACCGCCCCGCCGTCGCCCGAGCTGGTGTTCGAGGAAAAGGTCGTATCGGCGAGGGTCAGGCTCGCGCCGCTGCCCGCGTGGTCGATCGCCCCGCCGTTGCCGGAGAGCGCGGCGTTGCGCGTGAAGCTGCTGCCGGTGATGGTGACCCCGACGCCCGGCAGGCCCGACGACCGGATGGCCCCGCCGAAGACATCGGCGGTGTTGTCCGTAAAGTCGCTGTCCTCGATGGTCAGACTCCCGACGACGCAATAGATCGCGGCGCCGACGGCGGCGGTGTTGAGCTCGAACGCGCAGTCGCGGATCACGATGCCGCCCGCGTCGATGACATTGATCCCGCCGCCGTTGCTGCCGGTGTTCGAGCCCCGGCGGATCACCAGGCCCTCGAAGGTGACCGGCGCGCCCGGGGCGTCGACGGTGAAGACCGAGTCGATGCTGAACGCGTCGACGGTGACCTCGCGGGGCACCGCCGCCCGGATCGTGATGCCCGGCGTGCTGACCTCGAACGAGCCGGCGTAGCTGCCCTCGGCCAGCTCGATCGTGTCCCCCGGCTGCAGCCCGCTCGCCGTGGTGTTCAGCGCGAGCGTGAGGGTCGGGATGTCGCCCGGAACATGGATGGTCTGCTGCGAGAGCGCGCTGCCGGCGGCGACGATCAGCGAGGCCGCGACGAAACCTGAGAGGCACTGCATGGCGGAATCTCCTTGGGTACCGGTTGGACCCTGTGCGTACGACCAACGCGTCGTCCCGGCGCCGCGCGCCTCGTGCGCGACGCGGACGCGCACGAAAAGGGCCCCGCGCGGGTGTCGCGCCGGGGCCCCCGGAGTCTTCGGGCGGGGGGCTCAGTCGCAGCCGTTGTTGTAGTTGATGATCCAGCTGCTAAAGTCGGCGGGGCTCAAGACGCCGTCGAAGTTCTGGTCGGCGGGGCAGTCGGCAACGCCGGTGCCGGGCGTGAACTCGAACGCGCCGATGTCGATGACGGCTCCGATGACCGCCTCGCCCGTGTCGGGGGTGGCGGGGTCGTCCTGGCCCCGGTCGTTGCCGGCGAGGTCCGAGAGCGGGCCGAAGCCGTAGAGCACGCTGGTGCCCGCGTCGATCGCCGGCGAGCCCGGCATCAGTGAATAGTCGTCGTTCGCCGCGTCGACGAACATCGGGTCGGCGTCGACCAGGCCCGTCGTGTTCACGGCCGTCACGCCGCCCTCGACCAGGCTGAAGCTCACGCGGGCGTTGCCGCCCGTGCCGAGGGTCAGCTGCTGCGGCGTCGGCAGGTTGCCGCTGAAGATGCTGCTGTTGATCAACGCGCTCGAGTTGTTGTCAACCCGGCGGATCGCGCCGCCCAGGCTGTCGGCGTCGTTGGCAACAAAGGTCGATCCGTTGACCGTCAGGTCGGCGGCCTGGTCGACATAGATCCCGCCGCCCGTCACCCCCGTGTTGCGCACGAAGAGCGAGTTGTAGACCGAGAGCTCGCCCCCGCCGTTGACGATGATCGCCCCGCCCGTTCCCGAGTCGGAGCCCGCCCGACGGCTCGAGTTGCCGTCGAACACGCTGTTGTACACCGTCGCGGCCGCCCCGGATCCCACGACCTGGAACGCGCCGCCCGACGAGGCCTCGTTCTCGATGAATCGGCAGTCGATCACGTCGCCGATCGAGTTGCTGAACCGCAGCGCGCCGCCCGAGCCGGCGCTGAGATTGCGAACGAAGTCGCAGTCTCGGACGATGACGTCGGGCGAGTTCGCGACGAACAGACCGCCGGTGTCCTGGCTGACGGTGCCGAGCGCGATGTTGTCGCTGAAAGTTGTGCCGGTGACGCGCACGGCGTCGGCGTTGATGGAGTAGACCGCGCCGCCCGTCGTCGTGCAGGTGTTGCCGGCGAAAGTCGAATCGGCGATGGTGAGCGTGGCGCCCCCGCCGGCGTGGTCGACGGCCCCGCCGTTGCCGGCGAGCGCGCGGTTGTTGGTGAACGCGCTGCCGGTGATGACGACCTCGATCCCCGCCGCGCCGGCGGACCGGAGGGCCCCGCCGAAGAGCGCGGCGGTGTTGTCGGTGAAGGTGCTGCCCTCGATCGTCAGGTCGGGGGTGATCGAGAAGATCGCGCCGCCGACGTTCGCCGTGTTGAGCTCGAAGTCGCAGCCGCGGACCACGATCCCGCCCGAGGCGACGACATTGATCCCGCCGCCGTTGCTGCCCGGGTTGGCGCCCCGTCGGATGACCATGCCCTCGAAGGTGATCGGCGCTCCCGGCGCGTTGACGGTGAAGACCGAGCCGACGTTGAACCCGTCGACCACGGCGGTCCCGGGCGTGACGGCTCGGATCGTGATGCCGGGCGTGGTGACGGTGAAGGAGCCGGCGTACAGCCCCGGGTTGAGCTCGATGGTGTCGCCCGGCGTGAGGCCGCTGACGGCGGGGTTCAGGGCGAGGTTCAGCTCGGGGATATCGTCCGGCACATTGATCACCTGCTGCGAGAGGGTGCTTCCGGCGACGAGCGCGATGATGACTGCCAGACCCGTGCGGTTCATGTTCTATCTCCTGTTCGAGCGTTCTCTTGTCCGGAACGCCGTTCGCCTCCTGACGCGTCGTGCCCGGACGCTGCGCCTCACGCTCGCGGCGGAAATCCGCGGCGCACGATGACCACCCCCGGCGAGCAAACCCCCGCCGCCGGCGTGCTGTACGCCCTGGGCGCCTATGGCCTGTGGGGGGTCTTCCCGGTCTACTTCAAGCTGGTCGGGCATGTGCCGGCCGACGAGATCCTCGCCCACCGCATCGTCTGGTCCGTGCTGTTCTGCGCCGCCCTGCTCACCTGGACGGGCCGGTGGGGCAATGTGCTGGCGATCGTCCGGTCGCGGCGGTCGCTCGGCGTGCTCGCGGTCAGCTCGGTGCTGATCGCGGTGAACTGGCTCTGCTTCATCTACGCCGTGGTCAGCGGGCGCATCCTCGAGGCGAGCATCGGCTACTTCATCAACCCCCTTGTCAGCATCCTGCTGGGCATGGTCTTTCTGAACGAGCGGATGCGCCCCCGGCAGTGGTTCGCCGTCGCCCTCGCCGCCGCGGGCGTTGCCGTCGTGACCGCGACCGAGGGCCTTCCGTGGATCGCGATCACCGTGGCGATCACCTTCGGGTTCTACGGGCTGGTGCGCAAGCGGGCCCGGCCCGGCCCGCTCGCGGGCCTGTTCGTCGAGACCTCGCTGCTCGCCCCGATCGCGCTCGCCTACGCGGGGTGGCTGCTGCTCGCCAGCGAGCGGGGGCTGGTCTTTGCCGAAACCGGCTGGAGCGGTCGCGGGATGCTGCTGCTCGCCGGCCTGGTCACCAGCCTGCCGCTGCTCTGGTTCGCCGCCGCCGCCAAGCGCCTCACGCTCGCCACGCTCGGGTTTTTCCAGTACATCGCGCCCACCGGTCAGTTCGCCGTCGGTCTTGCCTACGGCGAGGCCTTCAACGCCTCGCGGGCCGCCGCGTTCGCGCTCATCTGGCTGGGCGTGGGGGTGTTCATCGCGGAGGCCATCGGCCACAACCGCAAGCGTGCCGGCGCCCTCGCGGACGCCGGCACGGTGTGAGGCTCAGTCGCAGCCGTTGTTGAAGTTCACGATCCAGCTGTTGAAGTCGGCGGCGGTCAGCACGCCGTCGAAGTTCTGGTCGGCGGGGCAGTCGGCGATCGTGGTCGGCTGGAACTCGAACGCGCCGAGGTCGATGTTCAGCTCCCACGCGGGCACGCCGGTGTTGGGCGTGTCGGAGTCGTCGAGGTTGCGCACATTGCCGTCGAAGTCCTCGAGCAGCGAGATGACATCGACCGACCCGAGCAGGCCGAAGGAGTTGCCCGCGTCGATCGCGGGCGAGCCGGCCATCAGCCGGTAGTCGCCGTTCGAGGCGTCGACGAACATGGGGTCGGCGTTGAAGTTCCCGTTGGCGTCGGGCGTCGCCCCGGCCTCGGGCACCAGCGAGAAGGTCGGCTTCAGCTCGCCGGGCCCGCTGTGCGAGGTCGCGTCGGCGTTGACCACGATGCAGTTGAGCAGGTTGGTGTCGGCGTCGGCGCGCTCGGACTCGAAGGTGTCGCCGATGCCCGCCGCGTCGTTGCCGACGAAGGTGCAGTTGACCGCGTCGAAGATCTGCTCGTTGTAGATCGCCCCGCCATCCTCCGTCGAGGTGTTCCCGATGAACAGCGAGTTGACGGCCCGGAAGACGTCCTGATCCGAGACCCACACCGCGCCGCCGTTCTCGGCCGCGTTGCCCTCGAAAACGGAATCGTCAAGCCGCATCTCGCCGAAGGTGGTCGACCCGAGCAGCGCGATCGCGCCGCCCCATCGCGACGCCGAGTTGTCGGCGAAGGTGATTCGTTCGAACGACGCCCGCTCGCCGGGCGACTGGTAGGCCATGCCCCCGCCGTCGGCCGACGCATTGCCGCGGATGGTGACATCGACAAGCGTGGCGTCGGCGACGGCGCTGCCGATGTAGATCCCGCCGGCGTAGATGCCCGCGGTGTTGTTTTCGATGACGGTGTCGGTCATGACGAGGGTGCCGGAGGCGTAGATCCCGCCGCCGTCCTCGCCCGCGAAGCTGTTGCGGATCACGCACCGCTCGATGACCGCCGAGTTGCTGGTGAACATGCCGATCGCGCCGCCGTTGACCGCGTTGAACCCGCCGTCGAAGACCAGATCGCGGAGCGTGACGCTGGCGTTGGCTCCCGTGTCCAGCGTGAGGCACCGGCCGAGCCCCTGGCCGAAGATGATGACCTCGCCGGCGCCGGGGTTGGCGTTCTCGATCGTGACCGAGAGCCCGCTCGGGATGGCGAGGTTCTCGGGGTAGATGTCGGGCTCGACGAGGATCAGGTCCCCGCTGGCCGAGGCCGCGATCGCCGCGGTGATGGTCAGGTGGTCGAAGCCGGTCAGGTTGGGCCCGACGGTGCGGGTGGTCTGGCTCAGGGTCGTGCCGGCAGCGAGGGCGAGCGCGAGCGTGGTGAGTGCGCGTGTCATGGTGCGATGCTCCGTGTTGGTCTCCCGCCGGACGGCCCTTCCGCCCGACACAACACACGCGACACCGGACCCGGCCGCGCCTCACGATTCATCGCAACCAAGCGGCAGCAAGCCCTTTGCCGCTGCCTATCCTTGCCCTCAGGCCCGGTGGCTTTCGGCCTGAAAATCACCAATCAGACCCCGATCGTCGGGGCGATGCAGCAGCTTTCCAAGGGGAGTCGTCATGTCGTCAGGTCTCATTCAGCCGCACGGCGGCACGCTCGTCAACCGCGTCCTCGAGGGCGCCGCTCGCGATGCCGCGATCAAGGAAGCCGAAGGCCTCCCCGCCATCACCCTCTCCGCCAAGCAGTCCTGCGATGTCGAGATGATCGGCATCGGCGCCCTCAGCCCCCTCACCGGCTTCATGGGCTCCAAGGACTTCCACAGCGTCATCACCGACATGAAGCTCGCCAGCGGCGACATCTGGCCCATCCCGATCACCCTCAGCGTCGGCAAGGACAAGGCCCCGGCCGTCGGCTCCAAGGTCGCCCTCAAGGCGCCCAACGGCGTGCTTCAGGCGATCATGACCGTCGAAGAAATCTACGACCACGACCGCGCCAAAGAGGCCACCGTCTTCTTCAACAAGCCCGCCGACGACGACGGCCAGCACCCGGGCGCCGAGGCCGTCAAGGCCGAGGGCGACACCTGCCTCGCCGGCCAGATCGATGTCGTCACCGTCTGCGTCGATCCCGAAGGCCCCGAGGCCTTCCTCGACCACCGCCTCACCCCCGCGCAGACCCGCGCCGAGTTCCAGAAGCGCGGCTGGAAGACCGTCAGCGCCTTCCAGACCCGCAACCCGATCCACCGCGCCCACGAGTACCTCTGCAAGTGCGCCCAGGAGATCACCGACGGCATCCTCATCCACCCGCTCGTGGGCGAGACCAAGCCGGGCGACATCCCCGCCGATGTCCGCATGAAGTGCTACCAGACGCTGATCGAGGGCTACTTCGTCCCGCAGACCACCATGCTCAGCGTCATGCCCGCCGCCATGCGCTACGCCGGCCCGCGCGAGGCCATCCTCCACGCGCTCGTCCGCAAGAACTACGGCGTGACGCACTTCATCGTCGGCCGCGACCACGCGGGCGTCGGCAGCTACTACGGCACCTACGACGCCCAGACCATCTTCGACGGTCTGGACAAGGCGAACCTCGGCATCGAGCCCCTG
>DAIOTV010000051.1:8098-21449 GCA_036751825.1 Phycisphaerales bacterium | reverse complement strand
TGATTCGCTTCGTCGTCATGATGATTGAAACTCCAAGCTGCACAGCCGCCCACGACACGGCCGGTCCACCGTGGAAAGCATAGCACACGCGTCGGGAAACCCGCTCTTGTTTCAGATCCGTTCGGGACGGGTTTCGGACAATCTTTACGGGCAGCCGGCGTTGTAATTCAGGATCCAGCTGTTGAAGTCGGCGGGGGTGCAGGCGGCGTCGCCGTTCTGGTCGCAGGCGGGCGCCTGGGTGTTGAAGGCGAGGATCCACCCGTTGAAGTCGGCGGGCGTGAGCACGCCGTCGTTGTTGGTGTCGGCGGGGCAGGGCTCGGGCGCGACGCAGCCGCCGTCGGGCAGGCCGTCGCCGTCGGAGTCGCAGATGGTGCCGGGCCCGAACCAGAAGGTGTCGGGGATGAGCCCGCAGTCGGCCTGGGTGAGCTGGAGGCAGTTCTCTGAGGTGGTGATGCAGCAGGCGCCGCGGGGCTGCGGGCAGTCGGCGCCGGCGCAGGCGGTGCCGACGCCGAGGAAGGTGCCGCCGAGCAGGTCGGCCTCGAGGGCGGTGACGCCGTTGATGCACGAGCCGTCGGGCAGGCAGGCGGCGCCGATGGGGCACAGGCTGCCATTGCACTCGGAGTTGCCCCCCTGCCACTCGCCGCCGATGAGGTCGCAGTTGGCCTGGGTCTGCAGCAGGCAGTTGCCGTTGGACAGGCAGCACGCGCCCTCGGGGATGGGGCAGGAGAAGCCGGCGCACTGGGTGCCCGGGCCCTGGAAGTCGCCGTTGATCGCGTCGCACTCGGCCTGGGTCAGGTCGAAGCAGGTGCCCGAGCCGTCGCAGCACGCGCCGGTCTGGTCGGAGCAGGTGAAGCTGGTCCAGGTGGCGCGGAGCATCCAGTCGCCGCTGGGCGTGCACAGCGCGGGGAAGGCCTGGAAGGTGCTCCACCCGGGCGTGCAGAAGCCGAGGATGCCGCAGTCGATCGCGTTGATCCAGTTGCCCGTCTGGTTGGCCCCGTCGGTGTCGGTCATGGGGAAGGCGTTGGAGGTCTCGGGGGGCGAGGGGAAGCAGCCCGTGCCCGACTGGTTGTTGTGCTCGTCGATGCGGATGCCGATGGTGAAGGTGTTCTGCCCGCTGGTGTTGTTGATGAAGATCTGCTCGGGGTCTCCCGGGTCGATCAGGAAGTTCACATTGACCGCCTGCGGCGGGCCGGGGGGAATCTGCACATCGGGAAGGATCGACCCGTCGCTCGAGAAGCTCGCCACCAGCGTGCCGGTGTCGGGCCGGCCGTCCCACACCAGAATCGTGTACGCCGTCGTCGTCGGCACACTCGTGCCCGCGGTGCCGATGAGCGCCTCGATCAGGTCGATGCGGATCGGGAACAGACCGGGACTGAGCGTGTAGCTGGTGGCGGCGATCTCGTTCTCGACGAAGCCGGCCTGCACGAAGTAGGTGCCGCCGGTGAACTCCTGGCTGGCGTAGGCGCTGACGAGCTGGCACTCGCCGCCCCTGGCCGACTCGGCGGGCGCCGACGGCGCCTCGAACACCTCGCCCAGGCTCGTGATGTACACCTGCCGGACGGCGTCGAGACGCACCTCGTGCTGGAGCGCGGACCGCGAGGTCTGCGCTGCGCCGTCGGGGCCCCTGGCCGCGCCGTCCGCCGCGGCCGCGCCGGCGACAGGGCCCAGCCCGTCGGGCCGCGCCGGCTCATTCATCGCCGACGCCACGCCGACCGGGAGCCCGGCGGCAGCCAACACCACGGCAGCGCACGCCGCCCCTCGAACGATCGCGCTCGCACCCATGGACACACCCTTCTCCCCCGGCCGATGCCGGGCCTTGCGGACCTCACGCCCCGGCGGCCCTTGCACGACGCGACCGAGGCCGGGCCCCGCCTCTGCACGGCGTGACCCGGGCCCAGCTTACCAGATGTGTGGCCCGCGCCAAAGCGCATTCGGCCGCGCCCGGCGGATACGCCGGGGCACGGGGTCCGATCAGGGGCAGCCCTGCTGCTGGGCGTTGACCCACGCGTTGAAGTCGCCCGGCGTGCACTGCCCGTCACCGTTGACATCGCAGCCCGGAGCCTGGGTGTTGAAGGCCAGGATCCACGCGT
Organism: Phycisphaerales bacterium; assembly: GCA_036751825.1. Taxonomy (GTDB): domain Bacteria; phylum Planctomycetota; class Phycisphaerae; order Phycisphaerales; family UBA1924; genus JANQQZ01. The sequence continues at coordinate 19,359 of DAIOTV010000051.1, read as the reverse complement.
TCAGGTCCGCCGAGTTGATGATCCCGTCGCCCGTGAGGTCGGCGGGGCAGGCATCGACGGCGGTGGCGGTGATGACCAGCGTCAACTCGTCCGTCGTCTCGCCCGGCAGGTCCTCGTCGCTGACCGAGATCGTCGCGACCGCCGCGATGGGACCGACCACCGAGGGCGAGACCTCGAGCGTCAGCCACGCGGCCGAGCCCGGAGCCACGCCCACCACCGGCGCGCCCAGCAGCGCGACGCCGTCGGCCAGGCCCGTGATCGACACCCCGTCGATGTCCATCGCCGAGCCCAGACCAAGGTCCGCCAGGTTCCACACCGGCACGCTGACCGCGCCCGAGGACTGCCCCACCGTGATGCTGCCCAGGTCGATCGACGCCGAGACCGTCGCGCCGGCCGAATCGAACGAGGCGACCGAGGGCTCGAGCCCGAAGGCGGTAAAGGTCACGGTGTCGTCGGGGTCGGCCGAGCCAAGCCCGGCGCCCGCCGAGGTGACCTCGGTGGTGTCGACCGTCAGCGTGCCGGCGATCGCGCCGGGGGTGGCGTCGAGCGTGACGGGGATGTTCAGCGACTGCGCGTTGCGCCCGAAGCCGGCCTGCAGCCCCGTCGCCGCGTCGCTCGAGAGGTCGCCCTCGACCGACACGAGGTAGGTCGTCGGCGCCGAGCCGGTCTTGTCGAGCTGCACCGACGCGTTCAGCGGCGCGCCGCCCGCGATGAACGAGCCGAGGTCGACCGACGGGGCGCCCGCGATCGTGATCTGCGCGTCGCTGGGCCCGTCGCCGAAGACCGCCCACACCCACTCGGGCTGATCGACGAACGGGTTGCGGTTGAGCTGGTACGGGTACACGCGGTCGTTGCGCTCGAGATCGCCGGCGTCGGGCATCTGCTCGAAGTGCCAGTCGATCATCTGCGCCTGCGAGGCGATGACGGGGATGCTGAGGTAGGTGTAGCGGGTCTTGGCATAGAAGACGATGCGCGCCATCTCGCCGCGGTAGGCCTGGCCGTAGCGGTCGGGGTCCCACTCGGTGCCGGCGGTGCCGAAGCGCTTGTTGCCGCGCGAGCCGTTCACGCTCGGGTTGCAGGGCCGGAGCATGTGCAGATCGGAATAGTCGCTGCCGCTGGAACCGACGCCCAGGCTCTGCGGCCAGCAGTGCTCGCGGTTCCAGGTCGCCCCGCTCGTCCAGGTCGACACGATCGAGGCGCCCGTGTAGGTCAGAATGATGTTCGCCGGCTCGTCGGGGTCCTCGTCGGTGACCTGCAGGATGTTGCGGGCCTCGTCGTAGCTGCGCGTGATCGCCTGGTTGGTCAGCGTGGTGAGCTGGCCGAAGATCGTCGGCCCGTCCGTGCCCGTGACCGAGTCGTAATACCCCGCGGGCGGATCCGCCACGACTCCCGAGGCGCACCCGGCGGCGCACCCACAGACAGCAAGCACTCTCAGCATCCGACTCGGCATCGATCCTCTCCTCATCCCCCTCCGCGCGAGGCGGCGAATCGGCAAGAATAGCCCGCCCGCCGCCTAAGCCGGTGACGAGAATCGATTTAGGCGCTGCCACGCACGATCCCGGCCCGTTATCGGCGGCCGCGAGGCGTGGGCGAGCCCGCTACGGGAAGGCGAATCGCCCGACCGAACACCAGCCCAGTGTTGTGCGCCCCGCGCTAGGATGCGCCGCAGACAGCACCCCTCCCGCGGGCCGCGCAGTTCGGCCTCCCCGCGGCGTAGAGAGAAAGGATCGCAGCCGTGGCTGACCGTCACTTCGATGTCGTGGTTATTGGCGGCGGGCCCGCCGGGTATGTCGGCGCGATCCGCGCGGCCCAGCTCGGATACAAGACCGCCATCGTCGAGCGGGCCAAGCTCGGCGGCGTCTGCCTCAACTGGGGCTGCATCCCCTCCAAGGCCCTGCTCACCAACGCCGAGCTCATGGAAAAGCTCGCCCACCAGGACACCTGGGGCCTGAAGATCAACGGCTCGGTCGAGTTCGACTGGGACACCGTCATCGGGCGGAGCCGAAAGGTCGCCGAGAAGCTCACCGGCGGCGTCGGCTACCTCATGAAGAAGAACAAGATCGAGCACATCACCGCCTCGGCGAAGATCGTCGCCGCCAAGAACAACGGCCAGCCCTGCAAGATCGAGATCCAGGACTGCGAGGTTCGGGAAGAGATCACCACCGCCCCCGCCAAGCCCGGCAAGACGCGCGAGACCATCACCGCCGACCATGTCATCGTTGCCACCGGCTCGGTCGCCCGCGAGCTGCCCGGCGCGCCCTTCGACGGCGACACCATCTGGGGCGCACGCGAGGCCATGTTCAACAAGGAGCGCCCAAACAAGCTCATCATCGTCGGCTCGGGCGCCATCGGCATGGAGTTCGGCTACTTCTACAAGCAGTTCGGCACCGAGGTCACCATCATCGAGATGCAGGACCGCATCCTGCCCGTCGAAGACGAGGAAGTCTCGGCCGCCATGCACAAGCTCTACAAGAAGGCCGGCTTCGATCTCCGCACCGGCACCATCACCACCAAGGTCGAGAAGAACAACAAGGGCGTCAAAGTGACCATCGCACCCTTCAAAGACGGCAAGGCGGACGAGAGCAAGTCGGAAACCATCGAGGCCGACAAGGTCTTGGTCGCCATCGGCGTCAAGGGCCGGTACGACGGGCTGTTCGACGACTCGCTGGGCCTGAAGACCGAGAAGGACCACATCAAGACCGACTATGTGCCCGGCAACTACGACACCGACGCGGCGTACGACTACAAGACCAACCTCGACGGCATCTATGCCGTCGGCGACGTCATCGGCCCGCCCTGGCTCGCGCATGTTGCCTCAGAAGAGGCGATCCTCTGCATCGAGCGCATCGCGTGGAAGGCCGGCAAGCTCGACCACGAGCCGATCCCGATGGACTACTCGGTGATCCCCGGCTGCACCTACTGCCAGCCGCAGGTCGCGAGCGTGGGCTACACCGAGCAGGCCTTGAAAGAGAAGGGCCTGAAGAAGGGCGAGGACTACGAGGTCGGCAAGTTCCCCTTCACCGCGCTGGGCAAGGCGATCGCCAGCGACCATACTGATGGCTTCGTGAAGATCATCCGGGGCCTGCCGCACGGCGAGATCCTGGGCGCCCACATCATGGGCGACCAGGCGACCGAGCTCATTGCAGAAATGTCGCTCGCGCGCAGGCTCGAAGCGACGACCGAGGACCTGATCCACACGGTCCACGCGCACCCGACGATGCACGAGAGCGTGCACGAGGCGGCGCTGGACTCGGAGGGACGCGTGATTCATACCTGATCGGCCGGGCCGCCGAGCCCACGCCGCGTCGAAGGAACTTTGCCATGAACGATGCCCCTCCGCCTCACCCGCTCGCCGGCATCGGGCGGGCGATTGTTGATCATGTCCGCAGCGGCGCTGCCGACGACGGGCCGCTGTGGGATGCGCACTTCCACCCGGACTTCGTCTCGATCGAGGGCGACGGCCGGCGGTACGAGGGTCGGCCCGCGGTCCAGAAGAAGTGCGACGACTGGGTCCGTGCGCACACGATTCACGGCCTCAGCGTCGAGGGGCCCTACCTCGGCACCGACTCGGTCGCCGTCCGCTACACGCTCGATGTCGAGCCCAACGACGGCTCGTGGCCCCGCATGACGATGGCCGAGACCGCGGTCTACACGATCCGCGACGGCAAGGTGGTGCAGGAAGAGTTCATGTACCAGCCGTTCTGAGATGGCCTCGCGGCAAGCGCTTGGATCGCGTCGGCTGCTCCGGTAGGCTGCGCGTCGGAGGATCCATCGCATGAACCGCGTCCCCGTTGCTCTTGTGCCGGTCGCTCTTGCCGTCCTCTCGTTCGCGCTGCCGGCCTCGGGCCAGGCGCTCCGGCTGGTCGCGTCGCGCGACATCGCGGATCTGAACATCACGCCCGCCGGCGTCTCGGTGCCCGTTGATTTCTCAGGCGCCGCCGAGCCTGTGACGGGCTTCGGCGTCGTCGCGGACTGGGTCTTCGTGCAGGGCGACTCGGGCGGGGGCACGGGGCCCTGGTCGCTCGACGCGAGCGTCGCGGCAACCGGGCCCGGGGGCGACTCGGCGATCTTCACGCCCATCGGCGGCGATGTCACGATCGCCGACTACCCGCTCGCCGACGGCACGCGAGCGTGGGCCTCGCCCGTTGCCGCCGACGGCGCCTGGTCCTTCGCCTTCGACACCACCGCGTTCCCGAGCAACTGGATCTACGGGCTGCGCTCGGTCAGCGTGCACCTGCTCGCCGATGCCGCCGAGGTCAGCCAGACCTACGACGCCACGCCCGACCCGGCGACGAGCTGGGATCGGCCCTTCTTCATCGCCGGGGTGTCGGGCCAGGGCCCGGTGTCGTACAACGCCTTCGAGTTCGAGGTCACCGAGTCGGGCGTGTACGACCTGACGAGCGTGCTCGGCTCGGGCAGCGACCACTTCAGCTTCCTGTACAAGGGCGGCTTCGACCCGGCGCTGCCGCTCGAGAACCTGTTCGACTACGGGCTGGGCAACGGCAACTCGCCCTTCGGCGTGCCGCGGGGCACCTCGTTCATCAGCCAGCTGCTCTTCGAGGGCGAAACCTATGTCTGGGTGACCAGCCAGTGGGCGTCGTTCCGGCCGATCGGGGCGACGAGCAACACGATCGTCGGGCCGGGCGAGGCCGTCGCGCCGAATGACTGCCCCGCCGACACCAACGGCGACGGCGTGGTCTCTCCCCAGGACTTCAACGCCTGGATCGCGGCCTTCAACGCGAACGCCCCCGCCTGCGACCAGAACGGCGACGGGCTGTGCACGCCCCAGGACTTCAACGCCTGGATCGCGAACTTCAACGCGGGCTGCGCGTAGCGCGCCCCGCCCCGGAGCTGCCCACGCGAGCCCGTGCGGCGACCCCGCCGGGGTACACTGGTTCTCGGACGACCGACGGCCCCCTCGTGACGCCGCCGGCCGGGAGCCACGCCATGATGCTCATCGCCCACGCCTCGATCGCCCTGCTCTCCGTCGCCGGCCTGCACCCCGAGGCCGAGGCGCTCACGGGCAAGGGCGACCCGGGCCAGGGCGCACGCTTCGGCATCGTGCCCACCTCGAACATGCTGCTGCTCTCGCACCTCGATCTGTCCGAGCTCGACCCGCTGTTCGGCTCGTTCACCGCCAACGACTGCTGGGGCTATGTCACGCCCCAGGGCAAGGAGATCGCGATCGTCGGCCTCCGCCGGGCGACCGCGTTCGTTGACATCACCGACCCCTACCAGCCCGCGATCCTCGCGACCTTCGAGAGCCCCGACAGCCTGTGGCGCGACATCAAGGTGCTCGACACCTACGCCTACGCCGTCAGCGAGGGCGGCGGGTTCATCCAGACCTTCGACCTCGCCCAGGCCGACGCCGGCGTCGTCGTGGACCTCGGCTCGACCACGCTGCCGGGCACCAGCACGACGCACAACATCGCCGTCGACGAAACCTCGGGCTATCTCTACCGGCTCGGTTCCGGCGCATCGATCCAGGCCTATTCCGTCGGTGCCCGCGGCCTGCCGGGCTCGCCCACGCAGCCCCGGCAGACGCTCATCGACCCCGGCTTCTATGTGCACGACGCGCAGATCGTCACCTACGACACCGGGCCCTACGCCGGCCGGCAGATCGGCTTTCTCTGCACGGGCCGGGGGCCCCTGCGCATCTGGGACCTGACCGACAAGCAGAACCCCTTCGAGATCTCGAGCATCTCCTACCCCGGACGCCGCTACGCCCACCAGGGCTGGCTCGACGAGGAGCGCCGCTACTTCTACCTCAACGACGAGCTCAACCGCGCCGACGGCACCAAGATGTTCATCTTCGATGTCGAGGACCTGGCGAACCCGCGCTTCGTCGGCACCTTCTTCAACGGCGGCACCTCCGCCGCCCACAACCTCTATGTCCGCGGCAACCGCGTCTTCGCCTCGAACTACACCACCGGCCTGCGCGTCTTCGACATCTCCAGCCGCGAGAACCCCGTCGAGATCGCGTGGATCGATACCTTCCCGGGCGGCGACGGCACCGCCTTCGACGGCGCGTGGTCCAACTATCCCTACTTCCCCTCGGGCAACATCATCGTCTCCGACATCCAGTCGGGCCTGTTCGTCACGCGGCTCGAGGTCGACTCGGTCGTCGTGCAGCCGCTGGGCGACATCGCCGGCGTGTGGAACCCCGCGGGCGGCCGGCCGATCGTCTTCCGCGTCGCCGCGGGCGATGCCGACATCGACAGCACCAGCGCCGAGCTGGTCATCGTCGAGGCCGACGGCGCCGAGACCCGCGTGCCCGGCGCCATGGCCGACGGCGAGGCCGCGTTCATCACGCCCGCCCTCGAATGCGGCCAACCCATCGACTGGTGGGTGCAGCTGCGCACCACCGACGGCCGGGCGTTCGGCTTCCCGGCGCCGGGCGGCGTCAACCCCGCGAACGCACTCGTCGCCGACCGGCTGCCCGACATCTTCGTCGACGACGCCGAGTCCGACCCGGGCTGGACCACCGGCGGCTCGGCCAGCGACGGCGGCTGGACCCGCGGCGTGCCCGTCAACGCGGGCCGGGGCGACCCCGCCACCGACGCCGACGGCTCCGGCAGCGCCTGGCTCACCGACAACTCCTCGTCCAACGGCGGCAACTCCGATGTCGACAACGGCAGCGTCACCCTCACCAGCCCCGTGCTCGGCCCCGTGCCCGATGGCTCGCTCGCCTTCAGCTACTGGCTCAGCGACACCGACGCCGCACCGCTCGGCCCGGGCGACGGGCTCGCCGTGCTCATCGACGCCCTCGACGGCGCCGGCTTCCGGACCGTGCGCACCTACACCGAAGCCGGCGGCGCGTGGCGCACCGACCGGCTCATGCCGGGCGTCGACCTGCCCGAAGGCGGCGCGTTCCGCGTCCGCTTCGAGGCCACCGACGCCAACACCGAGAACATCGTCGAGGCCGGCATCGACGCCGTCATGCTCAGCATGATCGAGTGCGCCGGCTGCGACAATCCCGCCGACACCAACGGCGACGGAGTCGTCACCCCGGCGGACTACAACGCGTGGATCCTGGCGTACAACAACGCCGCGCCCGAGTGCGACCAGAACGGCGACGGGCTGTGCACTCCCGCCGACTACAACGCGTGGATCCTGAACTTCAACGACGGCTGCTAACCGGACGCAACCGACCGCCGCGTCCTCTGGAGGCCCGGGCCCCCCGAGCCCCCGCGCAGGCCGCAGGGTCGCGCCAGCCCCCCGGGTCGGCCCTCGCCCCGTGCGCGACCGGTCCGACCCGGTGCGATCGCCTCCCCGTTTTGGTTGCATCCCGCCCCGCCGCCACTACTCTTGCAGCCATGAAGCACCCCCGCGCGATCGCCGCCTGCGTTCTCCCCGCCGTTGCCCTCGCGGCCCTGCCCGCGCTCGCCCAGCCCATCGGCAGGCTCGGCGCGATCGGCGACTCGCTCAGCGACGAGTACCTCGAGCAGAACTACGGCGCCTACGCCGAGAGCTGGACCGAGATCCTCAGCAAGCTCCGCGGCGTCGACTTCGGGCCAACCGCCGCCGACGCCGGCGTCGGAAACTGGGGCGAGCCACGCCGACAGGGCTTCCAGGACAACTGGGCCCGCTTCGGCGACACCGTCAGTGTTGACGACAGCGACAGCACCAGCGCCATCACCCGCGGGCAGCACACCGGACTCGCCGACGGCATCCTCAACCGCGGCGTCACCCACGCCGTCGTGTTCCTCGGCGGCAACGACCTGAGCCCCTTCCACGGGCCCTATGCCAGCGTCTACAACGGCAGCTGGACCCAGCAGCAGATCAACGACTATGTCGAAACCATGATCGTCGACATGGAGTTCATCCTCGACACCATCAGCGTCGGCGGCGTGAAGATCCTGCTCTGCAACAGCTTCGACTTCGGCGACATGCCACGCGTCGAACGCGACTTCCCCAACGACGCCCAGCGCGCCCAGGCCTCGGCGCTCTACAACCGATACGACGAACGCCTCCGCCAGGTCGCCGAGGCACGCAACCTCGCCTACCTCGACATGCTCGCGCTCAACCGCGCCATCTTCGGCACGCCCGGCAACGAGACCAACCAGCTCGTCGTCGCCGGCGTGGCCATCAATGTCAACGACGGGCTCCAGAGCAACCCAGCCACCGCCTTCGTCGCCGACGATGTCCACCCGCGCTCGGTCGTCCAGGGCATCTGGGCCAACGCCATCCTCACCGGGCTCAACCTCGCCTACGGCACGGGCGTCCCGCTGCTCACCGAGACCGAGATCGCCATCAACGGCGACCTCACCCCCATCGGCCCCGATTCGCTCGACAGCCAGATCGGCGACCTCGCGCAGTACATCACCCTGCCCACACCCGCCAACACCGAGCCAACCGTCACCATCGCCTCGCCAAGCGACGGCGCCACCTTCCTCGAGGGACAGAGCGTCGACTTCGACGCCGACGCACTCGACGCCGAGGACGGCGACCTCTCCGCAAGCCTCGACTGGACCAGCTCCATCGACGGCGCCATCGGCACCGGCGCGGCGTTCTCGATCTCGACGCTCTCGGTCGGCACCCACACCATCGCCGCGAGCGTCCAGGACTCGGGCACCCTGACCGGCGAAGACACCATCTCGGTCACCATCGAAGAGGACCCGACCTGCGTCGCCGACACCAACGGCGACGGCGCCCTCAGCCCCGCCGACTTCAACGCCTGGATCCTCGCCTTCAACGCCCAGGCCCCCGCCTGCGACCAGAACGGCGACGGCCTGTGCACCCCCGCCGACTTCAACGCCTGGGTCGCCAACTTCAACGACGGCTGCTGACCCGCCCGCGGCGACTCTCGGTGTCTGCACGGACCGCCGGAGCGCAAAGACTCCGCCGTCGCGCTTCGATTGCCGGCGTCCGCGCGGTAGGCTTCATCACCAGGAGACACGCCTCATGACACGCACCCTCGCGCTCGCCCTCGCGCTCGCCGCCGCCCCGGCCCTCGCGCAGCCCATCGAGTTCGTCGTCGACGAGACGCAGTCCTCGATCTTCCTCGAGATCGAGATCGTCTCGCCCCTCGGCACCCGCACCGACTCCGACACCGCCGCCACCGGCGGCACGGCGCTCGTCGCCTTCGACAGCAACGCCGCCCCCACCAGCCTCGAGCTGGTCGACTACAGCTTTGTCACGACCGAGAGCATCGACCTGTTCTACAACTACACGCCCTTCGGCACGCTCACCATCGAGGGCGTGGGCGTCGGCATCACGCTGCCCGCGGGCTTCCCCGCCGAGCTCGCCGCCGTCGACCCCGTCACCGGCGCCTTCGGCCTGCCCGAGATCGACACGCAGGTCATCGGCGCCGTCAATGTCACCTCCACCGGCCTGCTCGCGGGCACCGTGGGCAGCCAGAGCTTCGACCTCGCCACCGACACCGCGCCCGACACCTTCGCCGCCACCGGCACCGTGACCGTCGTCGGCAGCGACATCACCATCGCCATCGAGGTCCCCTTCCAGACCACGCAGCAGGACGCCACGGGCGTCACCTTCAATGTCGTCGGCACCGCCAGCGTCGTGCTCACCGCCGCCGCGCCGTGCACCGCCGACACCAACGGCGACGGCGTGCTCACCCCCGCCGACTTCAACGGCTGGATCCTGGCCTTCAACAACGCCGCCCCGGCCTGCGACCAGAACGGCGACGGGCTGTGCACCCCCAGCGACTTCAACGCCTGGATCCTGAACTTCAACACCGGCTGCTGAACCGACCGTTCGCGCACCACAACCGGAGCCGGCCCCATGCTGCTGACAACGCTTCTTCCGCTGATGCTCGCCGCCCAGCCCGAGCCGGGCGCACACGCCGGAGTGAACCGGCCGCCCGAGCTCGAGTGGGTCTACCACTGCCTCGCGCGCGATCCCGACGCCGGCGACCTGCGGCTGGTGGGCGGCCGATTCCCCGTCGCCTCCGACCCCGAGCGCGACCGCCCGACGCCCGGCCGCGCCGGCGCCGCCCGGCTTGTCGAGGGCCTCGGCTGGGTCGACGAGAACGCCGCCGCCGCCTTCCGCGCGCCCAACCCCGCCAACCGGCTGCAGCTCGTTTTCGTGGGCGACGGCTACACCGCCGCCGAGCTGCCCGCCTTCGCCCAGCAGGTCGCCGACTTCGCCGAAGGCCTGTTCGCCGACGAACCGCTCGCCACCTACCGCCCCCTCTTCGCCGTCAGCCGCGTGGATATCGTCAGCAACGAGTCGGGCGTCGACAACGACCCGACGCAGGGCATCCTCCGCGACACGGCGCTCAACATGAACTTCTGGTGCTCGGGCATCGAGCGGCTGCTCTGCGTCAGCACGGGCCTCGCCTGGTCCTACGCCGCAACCGCCCCGCTGCCCGCCGGCGAAACGCCCGACCAGGTCCTCGCGCTCGCCAACAGCAGCAAGTACGGCGGCGCGGGATACTCGGCCAACAACCTCGGCACCGCCTCGGCCCGCAACGCCGCCTCGATCGAGGTCGCCGTCCACGAACTGGGCCACTCGCTCGGCAACCTCGCCGACGAGTACGACTACGGCGGGGCCGCGGTCTATGCCGGGCCCGAGCCGACCCGAGTCAATGTCTCAAAGCTCACCGCCGCCCAGATGAGCGCCGCCAACACCAAGTGGGCCGCCTGGCTTGGCGTGAACGACCCCGCCTTCGAGGGGCTGCACGACACCTACGAGGGCGGGCAGTACGCGCAGTTCGACATCTACCGCCCCACCTTCGATTCCAAGATGCGATCGCTGGGCCGGCCGTTCAATCTCGTTTCCGCCGAGGCGCTGATCAAGGAGATCTATGCCGTCGTCGATCCGATCGACAGCTTCGCGCCCACGACCTTCGTCACCAGCCACACCGTGCTCTCGGTCACGCCGATCGAGCCCGCGGGCAACCCGCTCGCGATCGAGTGGTTCGCCAACGGCGTGCGGATCGAGGGCCAGACGGGCCCGCAGCTCGACACCTGCGCCGCGGGCCTCACGGGCTTCACGATCGTCGAGGCCGTCGTGACCGACTTCACCCCCTGGGTGCGCGACGAGGCCTTCCGCCAGCAGCACATGTCGCAGAACGCCGAGTTCGTGCTGAACATCCCCCCCAGCCCCGCCGACACCAACAACGACGGCGTGCTCACCCCCGCCGACTTCAACGGCTGGATCCTCGCCTTCAACAACAACGCACCCGCCTGCGACCAGAACGGCGACGGCCTTTGCACCCCCGCCGACTTCAATGCCTGGATCCTGAACTACAACACCGGCTGCTAGGGGCCCACGCCGGCCGCGAGCGGGCCCGCCGG
>DAIOTV010000051.1:0-8088 GCA_036751825.1 Phycisphaerales bacterium | reverse complement strand
GTGCCACGATCCGCGGCGGATACGTCGACGAGGTTCGGTCGACCGTCGCATGCAACGCGGCCGAGATCCTGCGAAATGCGGCACCGGCCACGCGGGCCGTCGAAACCGGCCGCGAGCGGGCCCGCCGGTGAAAATCGGTTCTCACAGCATGCGGTCGCGGCAATTCTGATAGTCTGGTGGATAACTCGGCCCGGCACTCGCGACCGGGCCCGGCATCACCAGAGAGGAACACCCGTGATCTTGATCCCCATCCTCGCGCTCGCCGCGAACCCGCAGCCGCTTGTGGGCCACCAGACCATCGATCGCCCGTTCACCGCTCAGGCGTCTTCCATCGAGGGCGTCACCGAGCTTCACGCCGCACGCGACTGGCACGCCGCCCTCCGCGGCGTCGACAGCCTGCTCGTCAACGACTTCTTCCTCGACGCCGACACCAGCGTCATCCTCGAGCTCGAGCGCCGCGAGGTCGTTGACCCGCGCGCCGACCTGCGCCTCGGCGAGGCGGGCCGGTTCGACGCGCCCGACATCGTCACCCTCGGCGGCGCCGTCGCCGGCGACCCCGGCTCGCTCGCCTACCTCGCCTTCAGCGAGACCATGACCCTCGGCTTCGTGCAGACCGGCGGCGAGCAGTTCGTGATCAGCTCCGGGCCCGCCGGCCAGGGCCTGCCCACCGTCGTGTACAACCTCGGCGAGATCTCGGGCGACACCATCAGCCTCCGCGACATCGCCTGCCAGGTCATCGAGGCCCCGGGCGTGCAGGCCCAGGCCGACCAGGCCCCCGCCGCCGCCCGCCGGGGCGTCGTGCCCTGCCGCGTCGTCGATGTCGCCATCGAGACCGACACCGAGTTCCGCACCAACCTCTTCAGCGGCAACGCCACCGCCGCCGCCGACTACGCCGCCATGCTCACCGGCGCCGTCAGCGAGGTCTACGAGCGCGACCTCAACGTCAAGCTCAACATCACCTTCCTCCGCATCTGGACCACCACCGACCCGTGGAACCAGAACGGCGGCACCGTCGACCAGCTCTTCCAGTTCCAGGACTACTGGGACGACAACATGGGCAGCGTCGACCGCCACAACGCCCACTTCTTCTCGGGCCGAGGCCTCGGCGGCGGCGTCGCCTACCTCAACGCCATCTGCCAGAACTACAGCTACGCGCTCTCGGCCAACCTCAACGGCTTCTTCCCCTACCCCCTCCAGGACCAGAGCACCCAGAACTGGGACTTCATGGTCACCGCCCACGAATGGGGACACAACTTCGGCGCGCCGCACACCCACGAGCAGTCACCCCTGCCCAACATCGACAACTGCGGCAACGGAAACTGCTCCACCCTGCCCGGCACCATCATGAGCTACTGCCACCTCTGCGGCAACGGCACCGGCGATATCAACCTCAACTTCCACCCCCAGAACATCAACTCCTACATGCTCGCCTACCTCGACAACGGCGCACCCTGCGACCTCACCGGTGACCCGCTCTGCAACACCGTCGACTGCGGCATCGCCGACACCAACGCCGACGGAGCCCTCACCCCAGCCGACTTCAACGCCTGGATCCTCGCCTTCAACGCCGCCGCCGCCGAGTGCGACCAGAACGGCGACGGCCTCTGCACACCCAGCGACTTCAACGCCTGGGTCCTCAACTACAACGCCGGCTGCTGATCCTCCGTCGCAATCCGACACGCACCGCGCGGCACCGTCCGCCGTCCGCGTGACATGACACGCCGTCCGATCGACGGCACGAACCAACGGCGGCATCCTCCCCGGGTCACACCCCGCGGAGGATGCCGCCTTGTTGTTCACACGCTCAGTGCGCGCGCACCGGTCTCCCCTCGCCGGTGTCGCGCTCAGCGCCGCTGCGCTGCCGATCGCGTCGCAGCCGCTTGACGCCCCCGCGTTCGTGCCGGGCCAGATCATCGTCACGCCCGTCGGCGCACCGCCCGAGGTCGGCTCGCTGGTGCTGGGCATGCGCGTGCTCGAGACGACGCTCACCGGCTCGGCCCTGCTCGTCGAGGCCCCGCCGGGCGCCGAGCGCGCCGCGATCAGCGTGCTCGCCGCACTCGAACGCGTCGCCGCCGCCGAGCCCAATCACCTGGGCCGGGGCGGCGCGATCGATCTCGACCCGCCGAGCGACACGCACTTCCACGAGCAGTGGCACCACCGCAACACGGGCCAGACCAACGGCGCGACCCATGGCACGCCCGGCGCCGACATTGAGACCCTCGCCGCCTGGGCCTACGCACAGGGCCACGCCTCCACCGTCGTCGCCGTGCTCGACACCGGCAGCGACTTCGCGCACCCCGACCTCGCCGGGCGGCTCCTGAGCGACGGCGCCGACTTCGTCAACGAGGACGACGACCCGCAGGCCGACCACCCCCACGGCCCGCGCGTCATCGGGTGCCTCGTCGCCCGCGTCGACAACGCCTTCGGCGTCGCCGGCGTCGACCGCCACGCCCGCGTGCTGCCCGTGAAGGTGCTCGACCAGAACAACCGCGGCACGACCTTCGACCTGATCCAGGGCCTCGAGTTCGCCGCCGCCCGCAGCGATGTGCACATCATCAGTCTCAGCCTGATCAACTACCCCGGCACCGACGCGCTGCGGGCCGCGCTCGACGACGCCGACGCCGCGGGCAAGGTCATCGTCTCCTGCGGCTCGAACAACGGCGCGATCGCCGACGCCTCGTGGCCCGGCGCATCGCCCGCGACGATCGCCATCGGCTCGACAACGCACACCGACGCGCGGGCGGCGTTCTCGGGCCGGGGCGCGTCGATCGACTTCGTCGCGCCCGGGCAGGGCATCGTGACCATCGAGCCGTTTACGAGCCTCGACGAGCGCGACCTCCCCAGCGGGTGCTCGTTCGCCACGCCCATCGTTGCGGGCGTGGCGGGGCTGATCCGCGCCGAGGCGCTGGCGCTCGGCGTGCCGTTCACGCGGCAGCTCGTCGTCGACACGCTCGCCGCCGGCGCCGAGGACGGCGCGGGCCACCCCGACGAGGACACCCCGGGCCGCGACGACTTCATGGGCCGGGGCCGGATCAACGCCCGTGCGTCGCTGTTCGCCCTGCGCGCCCGCTTCGGCTGCCTCGCCGACACCAACGCCGACGGCGCCGCCACCCCCGCCGACTTCTACGCCTTTCTTCTCGCCCTCGGCGCCGGCGATCTGCCCCGCTGCGACCAGAACGGCGACGGCGCCTGCACCCCGGCCGACCTCGACGCGTGGATCCTGAACTACAACGCCGGCTGCTGAACGATTGCGCCTGTTCGGAAAACGATCCGTCCGCAATGGGCCATACCGGACCTGCCGGCCGGGGTCTTCTCGGACGGCGTGCAACCGGGCGCGGGCGGATCGCGGATGGGATGCTGCGTCCGCGTCGGTTTTTCGCCGGGCCCGGGTTGCCGCCACCGCGCGTGTGGGGTCAACTCTGTTCGGCAGCGGCCCATCGGCACCGCCGGGGCGGGCGCTGGAACGCGGTGGTCCCTCTGGCGATTCCGGCCGGCGGGCTCGCCGCAGCGATTCACCGTCGGGGGTCTGCGCGACGCGGGCCGTTCGGCACACAGTTCGATTCCACGACGGACACCGGCCCGCGGGGCGCACCGACGCACCGAAGGCGACAGACGAGAGGAGCCAGCACTTGAAGCGCAGCACAACGATCATCGCCGTCCTCACCGGGATGGCCGGCCTCGCCGGCAACGCCTCGGCGCAGCGGGCGGACATCGACCACACCGTCGTGACCTCGACCGTGCCCGCGGGCTCGCTCAACGGCATGGCCGCCCTCCGCGCCCTGGGCGACGATCTCGACCGCGTCGCCCTCGAGAACAACTTCACCCCCGTCCAGCTCGCCCAGCAGTTCCGCAGCGACCTGTCGCTCTACCTCACCCCCAGCGGACGGCTGCTCAATGTCTGCCCGCCCGCGCCCGAGGAAGATGCCCCGATCGAAGAGGGCAACGAGCAGCGGACGACCTTCGGCCGCATCTTCGACCAGGACATCCCCCTCGACGACTTCGACCAGCTCGAATCGATCCCGGGCGCCGAGAAAACCGTCTACCTCGACATCGACGGGCACCACTCGGTCAACAACGCCTGGGGCCACAACATTGTCTTCCCCCCCTACAGCACCGACGGCAACAGCTCGGTCTTCAGCGACTCCGAGAAGGAAGCCATCATCGAGCACTGGAAGGAAGTCGCCGAGGACTTCGCGCCCTTCAATGTCAACGTCACCACCAAGGACCCCGGCGTCGCCGCCCTCGTCCGGTCAAACTCCGGCGACCGCCGCTTCGGCATCCGCGTTGTCATGACCCAGCCGACCGGCGGCTTCGGCAACGGCATCGGCGGCGTCGCCTTCCTCAACTCCTTCAACGACAGCGTCGACAACCCCTGCTTCGCCTTCAACAAAGGACTCGGAGCCGGGCCCATGACCGTCACCCACGAAGCCGGCCACACCTTCGGCCTCTTCCACGACGGGCTCAACTCCTCCGAGTACCACCCCGGCTCCTCCGGCGGCGGCCCGAGCTGGGGCCCCATCATGGGCGCGCCCTTCGGCCGGCAGCTCGTGCAATGGAGCAACGGCGACTACCCCGGCGCCACCTCCGGACAGAACGACTTCGGCGTCATCACCAACAGCTCGAACCAGATCAGCCTGCTCCCCGATGACCACATCGACTCGATCACCGACGGCACCCCGCTCCCGCTCGACACACCCGTCGAGGGCATCATCAACAGCCGAACCGACATCGACTCCTTCCGCTTCACCGCACCCACCGACGGCCTCTACGCCATCGATGTGCTCAACGCCGTCCGCGGGCCAAACCTCGATGTGCAGGTCAGCCTCTACGGCGTCAGCCCCTTCTCCGTCGTCGGCATCTTCGACCCGCAGGGCTTCGCCGACGCCAACCTCGAGGTCCAGCTCACCGCCGGCGACTACATCGCCGTCGTCGACGGCACCTTCGAGGCCAAAACCAACGGGCCTGCCTCCGACTACGGCTCCGTCGGCGGCTACCAGATCACCGTCTCCGAGATCGTCCCGCCCCAGCCGCTCACCTTCACCTTCCCCAACGGCCTGCCCACCGAGCTCACCGAGGGACAGCCCACCACCATCACCGTTGACATCGACCCCGGCGACGACGGACCCCTGCTGGCCAACTCGGCGCTGCTCTTCTACGGCTTCGATGTCGTCGGCCAGCCCTTCCAGCCCGTCGTGCTCACCAACACCTCGGGCAACACCTGGACCGGCAACATCCCCGCCGGCGACTGCGGACAGACCGCGTCCTTCTATGTCACCGTCACCAACGAAGACCCCACCACCTTCAACTCACCCGCCGACCCAACACAGCCCTACACCGCGCCCGTCTCCGACTGCGACGGGCCCGAGTGCGTCGCCGACACCAACGGCGACGGCCAGCTGAGCCCAGCCGACTTCAACTCCTGGATCATCGCCTTCAACAACCAGGACCCCGCCTGCGACCAGAACGGCGACAGCCAGTGCACACCCAGCGACTTCAACGCCTGGGTCCTCAACTACAACGCCGGCTGCCCGTAACACGCCCGTGACACGCCCGTGACAACCCGAAACCCACGCGGGGCCCGGCCAACACCGGGCCCCGTGTCGTTTTTCCCCCCCAACATCACGCCCGCTCGGTCACGATCGCCTCGATCTTCGCGCCGAAACGCAGCACAAAGACCGTCAGCGTCCGATCGCCCGGCCCTCGCAGCTCGGCCTGCGCGCGGTCCGGGTCCACGGCCCCCCCGCGCGTCTTGACCTCGACGATCCCGCCCCCCAGCGACGCCACCGCCTCGCGCACACGCTCGACGCGCCACGGCACACGCTCGAGCACGCGGAAACCCGTCACCCAGGGCGACACCACACGCGCCCCCGAGGTCAGCACGCCAAGACCGGGATGCACGACGCCCACGCCGAGCACGCCCGCAAGCTCACCGAGCAGCCCGGCACGCTCCGGCGCAGGATCGACCGCGTAGAGCCACGCGCCGAGCGGCGCCACCGCGTCGGCCTGCTCCGAGAGACCCGCGATCGTCTCGACGCCGCCCTCCGAGATCATCGTCGCGCGCGCGAGCCCGTCGCCGGGCGCGAGCGAGCCCGTCCACCACACCGCCTGCGACAACCGCCCGCGGAGCGAGACATGCTCGAGCTCGCCCCCGCCCGCGCCGAACGCCTGCTCGAGGTCGACGCGGTCGACGCCCGGCATCAGCTTCACGGCCGAGCCCGCGGCGTCGCGCACCAGCCCCCCCACGACCGTGGGCCCGGGCCGCAGATCGTTCAGCGACGCCAGCCGCGTCGCGCCGTCGCGCCGCGAGGGGTCGACATGCACCAGCCCGCCCGCCGATTCGACTTCCCCCGCGTCGATCTCGCGCACGGCGCCGCCCGTGTTGTGCCGGCACATCACCGCCCGCCGCGGGTCGAGTTCGATGCAGGTCACCGGCGCGGCCCGGGCGAGCTCGTGCGCGTCGGCGCCGATGCCCGAGCACACATCCAGGATCGCGCCGGCGCCCGCACGCGCGAACCGCTCGGCCTTGTGCCGGGCGATCAGCCGATCCGTCGCCATCTGCGCGCCCTCGCTGTCGGCGAGCCATCGCTCGGGGCGCTCGACCTTGCCCGCCAGCCGGCGGCGTCCGTCGGCGAGCTGGAGCGCGACGCGGACCTCGGCGGCGGTGAAGCGTCGGCGCAGCGAGGCGACGGCGGACACATCCCCGGGGTCCGCCGTCGCCGCCGTTTCGATCAGTTCGCGCAGCCCGCCCGCCGCCACGCGGGCCCAGATCGCCGCATCGCCCGTGTCGCCCGTCAGAGGCTGAAGCTCCCGCCGAAGCCGAAGAACAGGTCGGCGGAGTCGTCGTTCAGGCCCACGCCGATGCGGGCGTCGATCGTGGCGTTGGGCGCGACCTCGAAGATCGCGCCGCCCTGCAGGAAGTGCGCGTCGTTCACGGTGTCGTTGTCGTTCAGGAAGCCGAAGTACTCGACGAACGACTGCACGCCGCTGCCCCCCCACCGCTGCGCCGTGCCCACCGACACCGTCGACTGCACGAACTCATCGTTCGTCGCGTCCTCGAGCAGCGTGAACCGGCCCGAGGCGAAGACCGACCAGACCTCGTCGAACTCGTCCCACCACAGCGTCACGCCCGCGTTGGGGTCGACCCGGTCGGTGGTGATCTCGTTCGAGCCCACCGGCAGGCTCGCGCCGGCGAAGAGGGCCACCGCCGGCAGGAACGACTCGCCCTCGATCAGCTGCACCTTCACCTCGATCTCGGCGTCGGTCGTGCCGCTGGTGGTGTCGCTGAGCCCGGCCGTCTCGATCTCGGTCGTGCTGTAGCCGTCCCACGAGACATTCAGGTTCGTGCGGGGCAGGATGCCCGCCTGGAGCTTGAGCTCGGGGCCCGTCCAGTTCTGCACCTCGACATCGTTGTCGTCGTTGTAGGTGTAGGTTGCGCCCGCCGAGATCACGAACCGGCCCTGGGGGATCACCTCCGCCCGTGGCGTGACGATCGCCCGGTCGGCGTCGAACGGGTCGGTGATCTGGGGCGCTTGCCATCCGAAGATCGAAATGTCCGTGGGCACGCCCTCCTGCCCGGCGGCGGCCGCCGCGCCCACCAGTGCCAGGAATCCGCCCGCAAGTGCTCGAAGCATCGTGTCACCTCTTCTGTGTCTGCGGACGCACACCGCCCGTCGCGAGCGGGACATCGACACCACCCGCCCGAAACGATCAGCGCCGGACCCGTTTTTCTGCCAGCGCTCACCCGCGACGCGCAATCCGTGCCCGCTCCACCAGCCCCACCGTCTCGGCGATGGCTTCGTCGAGCCGGCGGTTGACCACGAAGGCGTCGTAGACCCCCCCGCCCCGGGCCGCGTCGATCTCGCGCTTCGCCTCGCTGAATCGCCGCTGGATCGCCTCCTCCCCCTCGCGCTTGCGGTCGCGAAGCCGCTGCAGCAGCTCGTCCTCGCCGGGCGGCAGGATGAACACGCCGAACGCCTCGGGCATCGCCGCCTTCACCTGCGCCGCGCCCTGCACATCGATCTCGAGGATCACGACCCGCCCCTCGGCCAGGCGCTCCTCCACCGGCTTGCGGGGGGTGCCGTACCGCTT
>DAIOTV010000050.1:6226-21555 GCA_036751825.1 Phycisphaerales bacterium | reverse complement strand
TGACCCGGCCCCAGGACATGTCGGTGATGTGCAGCAGGCCGTCGATGCCGCCCAGATCGACGAACGCACCGAAGTCGGCGATGTTCTTGACCTGGCCCTGCACGATGTCGCCCACGTTGATCTTGTCGAGCAGACGCTTCTTGGCCTCGTGGCGCTCGGCCTCGACCAGCTTGCGCCGGCTGATCACGATGTTGCGCCGCTCGGTGTCGATCTTGAGGATCTGCGCGCGGATCTTGCGGCCGATGTACTCGCCGACGTCGCCCGGGCGGCGGATGTCGACCTGCGACGCGGGCAGGAAGACCGGCACGCCGATGTCGACGAGCAGGCCGCCCTTGATCTTCCGCATCACCGTGCCCTCGACCTCGTCGCCCTCGTTGGTCTGATCGGTGATCTTCTGCCAGGCGATCTGCCGGTCGGCCTTGCGCTTGGAGAGCTGGATCAGCCCGCCGTCGCCCTCGAGGGACTCCAGCAGAACGTTGATCGTGTCGCCGACGCGGACCTCGTCGTCGCCAAACTCTTCTTTGTTGATCAGCCCCTCGCTCTTGAGGCCGACCTCGACGACGACATCGTCGCCCGCCATCCCGATGATCTTGCCGCGGATGAGCTTGCCGGCGTGGAGGTCCTCGAGCTGGTCTTGCAGGATCGAGTCCATGCCGTCTTCGAACATGCTGCCGAGCAGCTCCGCTGTGTCAGCATCGCTGACCTGCAGCGAGGCGATAAGGGTCTCATCAACCATGAATTGTGTGGTTCCTTTCTCGAACGGGTCGCCGGTTGACGTGGGCCCGACATGGTTCGGCGGGCGTGCGACCGATTCGTACACCCGCGGCGTTCGGATCGCGCGAGCGGCCCCCCAGGGGCGGTTTGATCCCGATGCTCGTCGCCGTCGAGCCCATCAGGCCACGACGGCCCCGGACCACGGCGGCCGGGCCTCAACAATAGCGGTCACATCGGCAGAAACCCAGCCAACCCGGGCCGCAACATCCGGGATTGTCCGCACCGGCGCCGCGAAGGTGGACCCAGGCCATCCCCGCCCCGCCGCCACGGGCCGCGCCCGACCAACGACCCGCCCTCATCCTTCGTTCGACACGGAACTTGTATACAGGTGCATACGAAGTGGTTGCCTTTCGAGTGCAGCCTACCGTACGGTACTGATTGCACGGATCGATCCCGTGGGACGATCTGCCGATAGGTTCAGCGGGCGCGTGAGGGGCTCACCACCCGTTCAAAATCCAACTCTGGCCCCAAATTTTGCGGCAGCGGAGCACCCTTGTCATGACCACCACCGCGACGGATGTACGAACGGCTGATGCCGAGGGCTCGAGCATGTCCTGGGACCCGATCTTTGACGAGGTCGGCCTTCCCAAGGACCCCACGAACATTTACACCCAGACCGTCGCCGCGATGCTCAAGGCGGCCGACATCATCAACCTCCGCCACCGCTGCCGGATCATTCTCGCGCAGCCCAAGAACGAGATCATGGTGCACTTCCCCGTCCGCATGGACGACGGGCACCACCGGCTCTTCAAGGGCTACCGCGTGCAGCACAACAACGCCATCGGCCCCTACAAGGGCGGCCTGCGCTTCCACCCCGATGTTCACCTCGACGACGTCAAGAGCCTCGCCTTCCTCATGACCATGAAGTGCTCGCTCGTTCGCGTGCCCTTCGGCGGGGGCAAGGGCGGCGTGAAGTGCGACCCCCGGCAGCTCAGCGCCGGTGAGCTCGAACGCGTCGCCCGCCGCTTCACCGCCGCCATCGCCAACGACATCGGGCCCGACTACGACATCCCCGCGCCCGACATGGGCACCAACGCCCAGGTCATGGCCTGGATCGCCGACACCTACATGCAGATCGGCGGCCGGCACGAGCGCGATCCGGGCGCCGTCGTCACGGGCAAGCCCATCGCCATCGGCGGCTCGCTGGGCCGCGAGAAGGCCACGGGCCAGGGCGTGGTCGATGTCCTCCGCGAGATGCTGCCCGACCTGGACATTCCGATCGACGACATGCGCGTGGCAATCCTTGGCTTCGGCAACGTGGGCTCGTGGGCCGGCAAGCTGCTGTACGACATGGGCGCGAACATCGTCGCCGTCATGGACCACACCGGCGCCATCCGCAACGACGAGGGGCTCGACGCCCACGCCCTCGCCGAGCACTGCGCCGAGCACGGCGGCGTCGCCGGTTTCGAGAAGCGCCCCGTCACCACCGGCGCCGGCAAGCACACGGGCCGCGGCGGCACGGTCGTCTCGGTCGACGAGTTCTGGTCCACCCCCAGCGATGTCTTCATCCCCGCCGCACTCGAGGGCATGGTCACCGAAGAGCGGGCCAAGCAGCTGCACACCCGCGTCGTCGCCGAGGCCGCCAACGCCCCGACCACCCCCGACGCCGACAAGGTCCTCGCCCAGCGCGGCATCGAGATCATCCCCGACATGCTGTGCAACGCCGGCGGCGTGACCGTCTCCTACTTCGAGTGGGTCCAGAATCGCTCGAATGTTACGTGGGACGTCGAGCAGGTCGACCGCGAGCTCAACCGCATCATGTGCATGGCCGCCCGGCGCACCATCGTCGCCCGACACAAGTACGAGACCGACATGCGGACCGCGGCCTATGTCGCGAGTATCGAGCACCTCGGCGATGTCTACGCGAACCGCGGGATCTGGCCATAAATCTCTTACATCGATGCAACTTCACATGCCCTGACGAATCGCCGTGTATCAAGCATCTGACATGCGCCAAGTACCATCCGGAGCGTGGACCGCCGATGAACGGGTCCGAACTGCTGGCTGGATAGCGATGTCCAGCCCTCCGGGATTCGACAAAACAAGGTGACGTTTACCACATGCAGATGCACATTGTGAGCGCACGCATGACGAACACAGTGCTCGTTTACTCTCGTTGAGCATTTGATCGCGACTTTATCAACTTCGTCCAGTGCCGCATCAAAGGATGGAGCGACGATCGCGTGCTGCTGTTCTTCCGGCAAGACGTCGAGGTAGACTGCTCCAGGGTACCGACCTCTGCCGATTTGCGAAGCCGCTTCGTTGAATCTTCGGAGCAACTGCCGATGCGAACGTACTCGCTTCACAGCGACAGATAACTTGGAGCTAGAGCCTAGAAATCGATCCATGACGATATCAGGCTCGACGAAGTCTGGCCGCAAGTTTGCGTCTTCCGCAGCTGCGTAGAACAGCATCTCCGAGACCGTGCTCCATGCCTTGCTAGAATTGCTGCCCGAAGGCTCTGTTAAAGGACCATCGCACATCTCAAAGAGCTTCGTCTTCCAAGACGCAAGGCGATCGACGTCTCGAGGTGCCTGCGACAGGACTCTCAGCATTGAAGCAACCTCGCGTTCTGCCAAAAGTACTTTCGCGATGCTCGTACTCGTGAGTGTTGGTAGCGATGTGAAGTGTCGACGCAGAACGTCCTCGTACCAACCATACCGACTCTTCCTCCAAGACTTCCCGATGTGAGCATCTAGTTGCTTGCCGTAGTACACAAGCCATTGCAGCTCAAACCCGCTCCCTTTTTCGCGAATTGGTCCGTCCCCCCCGGTGTTGCTCACGGGTACTCCTGCCGCGTGGGCCGGATCACGATGTCGTTCACGTGCACCGCCGGCGGCTGGCTGGCGGCGAACACGATCGAGCGGCTGATGTCCTCGGCCTTGAGCACAGGCCCCACGCGCTCCATGAACGCGCCGAAGCCCTCCATCTCGTAGCCCGCGGACTCCTGGAACTCCGTCCGCACCACGCCGGGCTCGACCAGCGTGACGCGGATGCCCTTGCCCGCGAGCTCCCGCCGCAGCGCCTCGGCGAGCGAGCCGACGGCGAACTTGCTCGCGCCGTACATCGAGCTGAACGGGCTGATGTGCCGACCGACCGTTGATCCCAGCACCACGATGTCACGCGACGGGCCCCCGCTCTCGACGGCCTGCCTCCATCGCTCCTCGAACTCGGCCGAGCCCGAGGCGGGCCAGGCCTCGACCAACTGTCGCGCTGCCGCCCGCATGAGCCGGCTCGCGCCCAGGATGTTCGTCGTGAGCATCTCCTCCCACTCGTCGGTGTTGGAGTCGTAGACGCTGCCGCGCAAACCCCGGCCCGCGTTGACCACGATCAGGTCCGCGTCGGCGCCGAACCGGTGTTTCGGCGCGTCGAGCATCGCCGCGATCACAGACTCGTCGACCGCGTCGCCCGCGACGACCTCGGCGTTGTCTTCGCCCAGTTCGCCCGCCAGTTCGCGGAGCCTGGCCTCGCGGCGGGCGTTGATGACGACCCTCGCGCCCTCGCGCACGCAGTCGCGCGCGAGCGCTTCGCCGATGCCGGCCGAGGCCCCGGTGATGATCGCGATCCGTCCGTTCAGCGTGCCCATGCCTGCGTCCTCCTCGCGGGATCGTACCGCTATGCTGCGGCATGTTCGGATCGCACCTGTCCGTGGCCGGCGGCATGCACCACGCGGTGGACGCGGCGGTCGCCCTCAAGCTCGACTGCGTGCAGGTCTTCACCAAGAACCAGCAGCAGTGGAAGGCCAAGCCGCTCGCCGACGACGCGGTCCAAGCCTGGCGCGAGTCGCTCGAGCGCGCGGGCTGGTGGACCGCCGACCCGCTCTCGCCCCCCCACCGGGTTGTCAGCCACGCGAGCTACCTGATCAACCTCGCCAGCCCCGACGACGAGCTGTGGGAGAAGTCCATCGACCTGATGCAGGTGGAGATCGAGCGGTGCCATGCGCTGTCGATCCCGCTGCTGGTGCACCACCCGGGCGCGTACACGACCAGCGACCGCGACAGCGGGCTGAAGCGGATCGCCAAGGCGTACAAGCAGCTCATCAAGCGCACGAAGGGCGCCCGGGTGATCAGCCTGCTCGAGGACACGGTCGGCTCGGGGTCGAACCTGGGGCGGTCGTTCGACGAGCTGGCCGAGCTGCGGGCGATGATCGTCGAGCAGACGGGCGAGCCGGACCGCGTGGGGTATTGCATCGACACCTGCCACGCGCACGCGGGCGGATACGACCTGTCCAGCCGCGATGGTGCCGAGAGCGTGCTTAATGAACTCGATGCCCGATGCGGGCTGAAACATGTCAAGGCCCTGCATCTGAACGACTCGCTCAAGGGCGTTGGCACGCGCAAGGACCGGCACGCGCACATCGGGGAGGGGACGATCTGCCGGAAGGCGGGCGAGGAAGGCGGCGCGAAGGTGCCCCTGGCTCGATCGGGCTTCGCCGCCGTGGTCAACCGCCGCGAATTCCGCGCGATCCCCAAGATCATGGAGACCCCAAAGGAAGACAACGACCGCGGCGTGCCGATGGATACCATCAACGCCCGGCGGCTGCGCCGGCTGGTGGAGGCCGACTGACCGTGCCCAAGATGCGATCAAATACCATACGGATGCTGCTGGTCGCGTCCCTGCTCGCGACTCCGATGCTTGCGGGCTGCGGCGGCAACGGCGACACCGGCCCCCGGCGCGACCGCGAACGCGTCGACCTCGAGTCCGTTCTCGCCGCCGACGACGCGACCCAGCGGGCCAAGCTGCTCATGGCCTCGGGCCGGCTGCGCGAGGCGCTCAGCGAGTTCGAGCGCGCGATCGAGCTGAACCCGATGGCGATCGACGCGCACATCGGCATCGGCGACATCTACAAGGGCGAGGGCGATCTGCCCAAAGCCGAGAGCGCGTACC
This sequence comes from Phycisphaerales bacterium, assembly GCA_036751825.1. GTDB lineage: Bacteria > Planctomycetota > Phycisphaerae > Phycisphaerales > UBA1924 > JANQQZ01. The sequence continues at coordinate 15,894 of DAIOTV010000050.1, read as the reverse complement.
GCCAGGCGGCCAACCTCGGCCCGAGCAGCTTCCAGGCGCAGTACGCCCACGCGCTCGTGCTCCAGATCATGGAGCGGTACGCCGAGGCGGTCCGTGCCTACCAGCGCGCGCTGCAGATCAACCCGCGCGACTTTCGGGCGAACATGAACATCGGCCTGGCGTTCGTCCAGCTGGGCCGGGCGGATCAGGGCCTGCCGTATGCGGAGCGCGCCACGCGGCTGAACCCCGAGTCGGGCCCGGCGCACCACAACCTGGGCGTCTGCTACGCCGCGGTCGGTCGGCACGAAGAGGCGATCGCCAGCTACCGCCGGGCGAGCGAGGATCTCGGGCTGGTGCCTCAGCTTCTGCTCGCGATCGCCGACAGCCAGGCGGCCCTCGAAGACCACCGCGCCGCGGCGGTCACGCTGCAGCGGCTGATCAACGTCGAGCCCAGCGCCGACGCCTGGCGACGCCTCGGCGCCGCCCACTTCCGCGTCCGCGAGTACAGCGACTCGCTCCGGGCGTTCCAGACCGCGCTCGACTACGACCCCACGCACTACCCCGCGCTCAACGGCGTGGCGGTGTGCCGGCTCAACGACTATCTCTGGTCCGACAAGACCGACCTGAACGCGCTCGAGGCCGCCGTCGACGCCATGCGCAAGAGCCTGCGCATCAAGCGCGATCAGCCCCGCATCGTCGAGCTGCTCACCCGCTTCGGCTGAGCGGGCGTTGCGGGCGGCTACGATCGGTCATGCCCGACCCGAGCCTGCTCGAAGCGTTCCCGACCCCCGCCGACTCGCCGTTTGTCGTCGAGCACGTGCAGGAAGAGTTCACCAGCGTCTGCCCCGAGACGGGACACCCGGACTTCGGCGAGGTGACCGTGCTCTTCGAGCCCCGTGCGCAGTCGGCCGGGGGCGTGTGCGTCGAGCTCAAGAGCCTCAAGCTCTACCTTCAGAGCTTCCGCAACGAGGGCATCTACTACGAGGCGGTCACCAACCGCATCCGCGACGACCTGGCGGCGTGCATGGAGCCCGCGTGGCTGCTGATCGTGACCGACTGGAAGGGCCGCGGCGGCATCCGCTCGACCATCCGGGCCTGGCACGGCGAGGTTCCGATGGACTGGATGCGATAGCCGACTTCGGGCGATCGCTCGCATCGCGCGTCTCACCGTTGTAGCATGCGCACTTGCGGCGATGCCCGTCGCGGGGGGAACGCATGTCGACCATGACCACCGACCGCCGATACATCAACAAGCTCCAGCCCAACGAGCGCGTCGAGGGCGCCTTCGCCATCGCCAACGCGCAGCTCGGCAAGACCCGGCAGGACAAGCCCTACCTGCGCTGCCTGATCAGCGATAAGACGGGCGAACTGCCGGGCCGCATGTGGTCGATCGACGAGGCGACCTTCCGCCGGCTGCCCACCGAGGGCTTCGTGTGGCTCGAGGGCGAGACGCAGCCCTACCAGGGCGAGCTGCAGCTGATCATCCACGCGATCGATCCGGTCGACCCCTCGCCCGAGCAGATGACCGACCTGCTGCCCTCGACCGAGAACGATGTGGGCGCCATGTTCGCCGAGGTCGTGGACATCCTGGGCCGACTCCGGCACCCCGCGATGCGCGCGCTCGCCGAGACCTACCTCGCCGACGAGTTCCTCATGCAGCAGTTCCGCCAGGCACCGGCGGCCAAGAGCATGCACCACGCCTACCTCGGCGGGCTGCTCGAGCACACGCTGAGCCTGCTGCGGCTCGCCGAGCGCATCTGTCCGCTCTACCCCAAGATCAACCAGGACCTCGTCGTCTTCGGTCTGTTCATCCACGACATGGGCAAGACGCGCGAGCTGGTCTTCGACCGCACCTTCGGCTACAGCGACCGGGGCGAGCTGGTCGGCCACATCGTCGAGGGCGCGTTCATGCTCCGCGACAAGGTCCAGGAAACCATGCACCGCACCGGCCAGCGCATGCCCGCCGGCGCGGCCCTCGTGCTCGAGCACATGGTGCTCAGCCACCACGGCATCCCGGAATACGGCGCGGCCAAGATCCCGGCAACGCCCGAGGCCATCCTCGTCTCCATGCTCGACAATGTCGACGCCAAGACCACCATCGCCCTCGCCGCGGCACGGCCCGATCGCGATCCGCTCGACCTGGGCGGCAACTTCACGCAGAAGCAGTGGGCGCTGGACACCAAGCTCTACCGCCCCGATCCGCTCGCGGACTGAAACCGCGAGGGTGCGCTGACGAAAGCACTTGCATGTCCGAAGACATCGACGTCCGCGTCAACTTCGCCCGCCCGATGCCCCTCTTCCCGATCGACGGGCTGGTGATGCTGCCGCAGCAGGTCGTCCCGCTGCACATCTTCGAGGAGCGGTATCGCCAGATGGTGGCCCGCGTGCTCGACGGACCGGGCCAGATCGCCATGGCCGTCTTCGAGGGCTCGGGCGTCGCCGCGACCGACGGCGCCCAGCCAAGGCTCCGGCCCAGCGTGTGCGTCGGACAGATCGTCCAGCACGAGAAGCTCGAAGACGGGCGGTACAACATCCTGCTCCAGGGCGTCTGCCGTGGGCGGATCGTCGAGGAGCAACCCCCGACGCCCACGCGTCTCTTCCGCACCGCGCTGCTCGAACCCGTTGAGCACGATCCCTCCGACTCCGCCGAGCTGGATCACCACCGCGCGTGGCTCGAGCACGAGCTCGACTCGGGCGAGCTCAGCCGGCTGCGCGCTTCCGAGGACCTGCTCGAGTACGTCCGCAACGAGGATGTCCCCACGGCCATCCTGTTCGAGCTGCTCTCGTTCACGCTGCTCTCGGACACGGAGCTTCGCTACGGCCTGCTCGCCGAGCCCGACCCCCGCCGGCGGGCCGAGCTGGTTCGCAGCGACCTCGAGAAATTCCGCAGGCTCATCCGCCTCGCCGACCGGCAGGGATCCGACGAGTGGCCCAAGGGCATGAGCTGGAACTGACGCGGCCCCCTCCCGCTCAGAACGAGAACGGGTGATCCCGCCCGCGGCGCCTGGGCATCGCGGGCGCGGGCTCACGCATCGCGTCACGGGCCGCGTCCGCCAGGTTCTGGTGCAGCTTCTCTTGCTCGGGCACCGCTTCGAGCCGCTCGATCAGGTCCTCCACGCGGTGCGCGGCGGGCCACGACGGATCGACGCCGGCGAACGCGGCGTCGCCCAGCGCCTCGGCCGCGGCCTCGAACCAGCCCATCGGCACGCCGTCGTTCACCCGGTCGCGCGTCGGGCTCGACGCGTCGCGATCGACGCCAGCCGGCGGCGGCACCTTCGTCCGCACGCTGATCGCCGAAACCCCCACGATCGGCCACAGACCGGCGTCGGTCATCGGCTCGCGGGCCAGCACGAAGACCGGCACCCGCCGCTTGTGCGCGCTCGTCGCGAAGGTCCTTGCCTCGGCACCGATCAGCGGCGGCTGGATCAGATAGCAGCCGGCCTCCGCCGGCTTGCGGAGCTGAGCGCTCGTGTCGACGATCGTGACGGTGGGCACTTCCACGGCGAGCTGGCGGATCTGCCGCCGAGCCTCCTGCAGCGGCAGCGCGATGCGGGCGACACGCTCCCAGTCGCTGGCCTTGACCGCCAGCCCCAGCGCGCGCACGCACAGGTCGATGGCGTCGAAGTACGACGTCTCCAGCAGCCGAGCGCTCGCCGCCTGCATCAGCTCATCGATCATCGAACTGGTCGTCAACGGCCGGGGGGCCGCTGTGTGGTCCGACACGCTCGGTCTCCGTCCCGTCTCTCCCGCGATCTGGCCCCTGCGAAAGGCCCCGACGCCGGGCTCCCGGATCACGCCTGGCCGGCGGCGTCGCGGAGCAGGGCAACCCAGTGCTCCGCCAACGGCTCTAATTCATAGCCGACCACGTCCGCCACGGCGGCGAGATCCTGATCGCCGAGCGCCCGCTTGATCTCGCGGAGCTCGCCCGCCAGCCGGTTGATCATCTGCTCGACCGAGTCGACGCCGGCCTCGGGGGGCACGCCGAGCGTGCTCGGGTCACGTCCGAGAAGCATCCAGCCCCGGATCAGCACGTCCTGCGCGGCCTGCCAGATTTGAAGGGTCGACGACAGATGGGCAAGCGCCTCGCCCGCCTCGCCCGTCTGCAGGCCCTCGGCGATGACCGCGTGCTGCGGCCGAGTCGATTCCAGCGCGTCCGCGGCGTCCAGCAGCGTCGTCCGCACGAGCGACACCGGGTCCGTGCTCGTGAGCGTCACCTCGGCGCCGTCGATCGCCGCCGTCGAGGGCTGCTCGAGCTGATCGCCCGCGACCGGCTCGCCGTCGACCGAGACCTCGATGATGGCCCGTCCCTCGGCCTCGGCAGCGGTGCGGCCCGCGTCGATCGCGCCCGCCAGCGTCGGCTCGCGCGACTGAATCTCGTTGCCGTCAAGCAGCACCCGCATCGGTTGCCTCCGTTCGTTCCAGGGCCGCCTCCGCGGCTTTCCGCCGGTCGCGACGCTTCTGCTTCTTGATGAGCCGCAGGTTCCGCGCGTAGATCACCACGCCCGTCGACTGCCCCAGCACGCCCACCACATCGACACGCCACACGAAATACGCGAACAGGCACACGCCGCCGATGAAGCTCAGCCACCAGAACAGCTCGGGCACCTGGCTCTGACGGCTCTTCTCGCTGACGACCCACTGAATGAACATCCGCCCGAAAAACGCGGCCTGGCCGCCCAGCCCGATCGCGATCCACACGAAATTCGACCAGCTCGAGATGTTGAAGAACCCGAGCAGCGTCCGCTCGAACGCGGGCCGGGTCTGCCAGGCCTCGGACTGCTTGTTGACCATCGACCACAGGGCCCCGGGTTCGATCGGCCCCTCCGTCGCGTGCTCGGCCGGCCCGGTGATGAGGTAGCCGCCTGTGGTGTCCTTGGTGATCAGCAGCTCGCTCTCGCCGGTGTCGATGACGATGTCGTACCCCCCGCGCGCGAGCGTGGGCTGCAGCACCAGCGCCATGCCGACGAGCAGCAGACCGATCATCGCCAGAATCGGGCCGGATTTCACGCGTGGGCCTCGGCGGCTTCGTGCGCGACCGCTCGGGCAGCGCCGGCTTCGGTGATCCGCTCGGGCAGTCGACGGCGGTTGCCCATCCAGCGGATGGCGAAGCAGTCGATCAGGCCCGGGATCGCTCGTTTGCTGATGCCCACGCCGTACTTCGGCTCACCCGCGAAGCGTTCGCGGTGGTTCACGGGCATCTCGACCACGGTGTAGCCGAGCTGCCGAGCCGTGACGGGGATGAACCGGTGCGATCCCTTGAACTCGAGCGGCAGCTTGAGCGCGATCTCGCGCTTCAGCACCCGCAGCGAGCACCCGGTGTCGCGGATCATGTCCCCCAGCAGCGCCCGGCGGAACCAGCGGCCGATCACCGAGGTGTACTGCCGGATCCAGGCGTCGCCGGCCCGGCGAGCGGCCGAGCGGTCGCCCTGCACGAAGTCGGCGCCGGTCCGGTCGAGCTCGGCGAGCAGCCTGGGCAGGTCGGCCGGGTCGTTCTGCAAATCGGCGTCAAGCGAACCGACGAGCTCGCCCCGCGCCGCCGCGAAGCCGGCCCGGAACGCCGCCGACTGCCCGTTCCCGCCGCCGCCAACGGGCCGCGAGAGCGAGATCACCCGAAGCCAGGGCCTGGTCTCCCGCATCGACTCGGCAACTCGGACGGTGCCGTCGGTTGAGGCGTCGTCCACGATGATGAACTCGAACGCGAGGCCCTCCAGCGCCGCCCCGATCTCGTCGACCAGCCGCTCGACGTTGCCCTCCTCGTTGTGCGCCGGCGCGATCACCGACAGCCGGATCGGCTGGGGCGGTGCGGCGGCGGCGGGTTTGGGCTCGTTCATCAGGGTCAACACTAGAGGTGTGAATCGGCCGGACCGCCGAATTTTGGCCACTTCCGGGCTTCGCCGGCGGGGGACACGCCCGCGGGCGACGCGGCGACCCGTGGCGCAGCCCGCGGCCCGCATCTGGGGGCCGGTGCGCGTCGGACCCACTGCAACCGACACGCCGCGACCCCGGAGAAGCTTGATGCTCACCCTGCTGCCAATCGCCCTCGCTCTGGCTCTTCAGCCCGACACCCAACCCAACACCCAGCCCGACCCGCAGGCCGGGGTCAAGACGGGCTCGACCATCGACGCCGACGGGAAGATCGAGCGCATCGCCCCGCCGACGGGGGCGGATGTGACCTCGCGACCGGGGCGCGAGGGCCTGCTCTACAACGCCGGCGATGTCGCGACCGACACGAAGCTGCCCGTGGGCTACCCGCGGCCCACGCCGCCCGGCGCGATCGAGATCAAGACCTACCCGTCGATCCGCCAGGCCGAGGTCAGCGGTGAGGGCACGGGCGACCGCGCGAGCCGCAACGGCTTCTGGCCGCTCTTCCAGCACATCTCGCGGAACGAGATCGCCATGACCGCGCCCGTCGAGATGCGCTACAGCGACACCGACGGCGACCGCCAGACCGACGCGTGGACGATGGCGTTCCTGTACCACGTTCCCGAGAACGGCCCAACCGGCACCGACGAAGCCGACGCCCGGGTGAAGGTCATCGACACCGAGCCGGTGACGGTCATCGCGATCGGTCTGCAGGGCGGCGCCGAGGTGTCGAACTCCGCCGAGTCCGAAGCCAAGCTGACGGAGTGGATCGATGCGTCGGACGAGTGGGAGCGGGCGGGCGACACCCGGCGGCTCGGCTACAACGGCCCGAATGTGCCGGTCCGCAACCGCTGGTGGGAGATCCAGGTGCCCATCCGTCCGATCGCCGCGCCGAAGCCCGAAACCGACGCCGCGGCAACCGACGAGACGACCTGAACTACACTCGCCCGTGGCGCGACGGGTGTTGCATGATGAGTACTTCAAGAGGGCGAAAGCCGAGGGCTACGCCGCGCGGTCGGCCTACAAGCTGCTCGAAATCCAGAAGCGGCACAAGCTGATCCGTTCCGGCGACCGCGTGCTCGATCTGGGGTGCGCGCCGGGATCGTGGCTGCAGGTCACCAGCGAGATCATCGGCGAGAACGGCCGGCTCGTGGGCATCGATCTCAATCCGGTCGTTCTCGCCCTGCCGCCGAATGTCACCACGGTGGTCGGTGACATCGAGCAGACGGACCCCGCCGGGCTCTTCGAGATCGCCGGCGGCGCGTTCGATGTCGTGCTGAGCGACATGGCGCCGAGCACCTCGGGCCACGGCGACGACCTCGTCTCCGCCAGGCTCTGCCGCGAGGTGCTCGCGGTCGCCTTCAAAACCCTCCGCGAGGGCGGCAAGCTCGCGATGAAGATCCTCGAGGGCTCCGAGTACCCGGCCGTGCTGAGCGAGACCAGGTCGGTCTTCCGCGCCGCCAAGGGCCTCAAACCCAAGGCCACGCGTGACGCCTCCCGCGAGATGTTCATCATCGGCGAGGGGTTCCGCCCGTGAGCCTGCTCGCGCCGTGGAACGCCGTGGCGGCCGCCGCGATCGCCGCCCCGCTGCTGCTGCTGCTGTACTTCCTCAAGCTGCGCCGCCGGCGGCTGCGGATCAGCTCGACGATGCTGTGGGAGCGAGCCGTCGACGACCTGCAGGTGAACGAGCCGTTCCGATGGCTCCGCGCGTCGTGGCTGCTGTTCGTGCAGATGCTCGCGCTGGCGTGCCTTGCGCTCGCGATCGGTCGGCCGACGATCCCGGGCGGCGGCCTGCTCGACGAGCGGGTGCTGATCCTCATCGACACGTCAGCGTCCATGCGCGCGACCGACAGCCCGACGGACCCCTCGCGCCTCGACGAGGCCAAACGCCGCGCCATCGAGCTCATCGACGAACTCCCGGGCGGCGCGGCGGTGCAGGTCGTGTCGTTCGCGACCGAGCCCGCCACGCTGACCGCGCTGTCGACCGACCTGAGCGCAGCCCGGCGGGCGATCCGGTCGATCGAGCCCACGGACGAGCCCGGCGATCTCGCCGCGGCGCTCGAGCTTGTGTCCGCGCTCGCCGCCCCGGCGGGCGAGAGCGACGACGCCCCGCCCCGCATCGTGCTCGTCGCCGACGGGGGCCCCTCGTCGGTCACAGGGGCCGTTCCCGGCGAGCCGATCCTGCTCCGCGTCGGGCCCACGGGCGCGAACGGCGGCCCGCCGGAACTCGACAACATCGGCATCGTGGCGGCACGCGCCACGCGCGACTTCGCCGATCCGGCGCGGCTGAATGTGTTCCTCCGCCTCCAGTCCGCCTCCACCCGCGAGACCGCCGTCGCGCTCACCATCGAGCTCGATGGCGAGACCGTGGAACGCACGAGCGTCACCGTCCCCGGGGCCGTCGACGCCGAGCCCGGCAGCCGGACGCTGACGATCGCGCTCACCCCGGGCGACGCGCGCCGGCTCCGCGTCCGGCTGCGTCACGAGGACGCGCTGGCGTCGGATGACTCCGTGGTGATGATCTTGCCGGAATCTTCACAACGCCGACTCCTGCACATCTCGCCGCGGGACAACGTGGCCTGGGTCATCGGCGATGTGCTCGAAGCGATCGACTGGGTCACCGTGCGCTCGGTCGGCGAAGCCGACCTCGAGGAGCTGCTGGCCGAGCCCAACGGCTTCGACGGCGTCGACCTCGTGGTGCTCGACCGCGTTGGCTCGCCGTCGCGGCTTCCAGTGCCGTCGCTGTCGTTCGGCCTGCCGATCGGGTCGTTCGATGTGCAGTCGTCGACGGAAGCCGCAACGGACCGATTCGTACGCTGGGAGCGGGGCTCGGCGGCGATGCGCGGGCTCTCGCTCGACAGCGTTTCCATCGCAAACCCAGCGTGGTTCGGCGGTTCCGTGCCGCGCGACGACGAGCTGGCACGCGGACGGGCCGGGCCCATCGTCGTCGATGTCACCGACGGCTGGACGCGCCGGATCGGCGTCGCGTTCGAGCCCGCCGAGAGCACCTGGCCCATCGAGATCAGCTTCGCGCTGTTCATCGCACAGGCCATCGAATCGCTCTCGGCGCCCACCGAAGGCGGGAGCGGGTCGATCACCACGGGCACCGCGCCGCGGCTCCGGCTGCCGACGGCCGCCGAGCCCGTGCTGCGCGGACCGGCCTTGCTGTCGGGCCGCTGGCTCGAACCCGATGGCTCAACCACCACCCGCCTGGCCGCGTTCGAGACCGCGTCGCTCGTCGGGGAGTACGGCACACCGAGCGGCGAGCCCGTGCTCGGGGTCAATATGCTTGACAGCAACGAATCGTCGATCGCGGTGTCCGACACCGTCGCGATCGGGGGCCGGCCGCTCGCCTCGATGAGCGCGACAGAAGGCCGGCGAGAAATCTGGTCGTGGCTGGTGCTCGCCGCGACCGTACTATTGACGCTCGACTGGCTGCTCTTCGCGGCCAAGTCGAGGGTGTAGAGACTCGACACGCAAGCACCGGGAGCAGGCGATGCAGAACGCGACGATCGGGCGGCGAGGGGTTCTTGGTCTCGGCGCCGCCGGCATCGCCGCGGGCGTGCTGCCCGCGGGCCTTGCCACCGCGCGCACCGAGCGCTCCACACGGACGGCCCGTGCCAGGAACGTGATCTTCGTGGTCGTTGACGGCATGAGCGTCGGCACGTTCACCCTCGCCGAGATGATGCGCGACGTCAAGGGCCTCGGCCCGTCGCACTGGACCCGCCTGTGGTCGAGGCCGGGCGCCCGCCGCGCCATGTGCAAGACCTACTCGGCCAGCGGATGGGTCACCGATTCCGCGGCGGCGGGCTCGGCGTGGGGCATCG
>DAIOTV010000050.1:0-6216 GCA_036751825.1 Phycisphaerales bacterium | reverse complement strand
GGTCAATCTGATCGGCGAGCACATCGAGAACGGCGCGGTCAACTTCACCCCCGAAGGCCGCGTGCCAGAGCCCATCCTCGTCACCGCGCGCGGCATGGGCAAAGCCACCGGCCTGGTCACCACCACCCGGCTCACGCACGCCACGCCCGCCTCGTTCGTCGCCAATGTGCCCCGACGCAACCTCGAGGACGAGATCGCCAGGCAGATGCTCTCCCGCGGAGTCGATGTCATGCTCGGCGGAGGCGCGCAGCACTTCGACCCGATCATCGAAGGCGCCGTCACCCTCGCGGTCGCGCGCACCGCGGCCGACCTTGCGGGCAGCGCCGACTCGCCGGGCAGGCTGCTCGGCATCTTTGACCACGATCACATCCGCTACGCGCTCGACCGCCCCGAAACGCAGCCCTCGCTGGCGGCGATGACCCGCGCCGCGCTCGATCGGCTCCAGCTCGCCGCCGACGGTTTCGTGCTCCAGGTCGAGGGCGGCCGCGTCGACCACGCCGCCCACGCCAACGACGCGGCCGGCCTGATCGCCGATCAGATCGACTTCGACGAGGCCCTCGGCGTCGTCGCCGACTGGGCCGCCGAGCGAGACGACACGCTCGTCATCGTCACCACCGACCACGGCAACGCCAACCCCGGGCTGAGCTACTACGGCGAGCTCGGCGTCGCGAGCTTCGAGCGGCTCGCCGGCGCCAGCAAGAGCTTCGAGTGGATCTTCGCCGAAGCGAAAGCCCGCGGCGGGGGCATCGACGGGCTCGTCGAGGCCACACAGACCGCTATGGGCGTCGAGTTGACCGAAGCCGAGATCGGCGTGCTGCGTCGCCGATTCGTCGACGAGCAGCCCGTGAACGCCTTCGACCTCGCCAACGGCTTCGAGCCGGTGCTCGGGTCGGTGCTCGCCAATCACTTCGGCGTTTCGTTCATGAGCCCGAACCACACCTCCGACCTCGTCGAGGTGACCGCGTTCGGGCCCGGCAGCGAGGCCATGCCCGCCCTGATCGACAACGTCGATCTGTACCACATGGCCATGTCGGCGATGACCGAAGCCCACGCGAGGCCCTGGGCCGGCTGACCGACCGGAACCCCATCCGCCGCCGCGGGCTTCAGTCGTTCCACTTCGCAAAGTCGACGGCGGCGCGCGGGACCGAGCGTTGCCAGGGCAGCATCGCGCGGGGCCACGCGGACCGGACGCCGCGGTCGGTGAGCCGCTGCATCCCAAACCGGAACGCGCGGCCGTCTTCGATGAAGCGCTCGGGGATCGTCAGCCGGAACGACCACCCGCCCTCGTAGCGGGCAACCTCCGCTTCGAGAGGCTGATCGAGCGTGGCCCCGATGCCGCCGTCGCGGAGACCGACGATCCCGTCGGCGGTCGCGATCACATCGGCCTCGACGCGCGAGCCGACGGCGCCGAGCGTCACGGTCACGGTGTCGTCGTCCGCCGGCGTTCGGCCGTCGGTCTGGCACTCGATATAGAGCACCCAGCGGTCGCGGTGGTCGAGGTAGAGCAGCGCGCTCGTCGCGTCCTGCCGAGCCGCCGTTCGACGCTGATTCAGGAGCTCTTCCAGCGTGATGTCGAGCAAGAGCGACGGAACGCGCAGCCCCGGGGGGCGGGCCACCGCGTCGGCGGCGCCGGCGAGCAGCTGGAACTCCTCGTCCCCAATCGTGGCCACGACCGCGGCCCGCGACACGCCCGCCGGCCGGCTGCCGATCTCTTCCGCCCGCGCCGACAGCGGCGCGAGGGGCTCGAGCAGCGCCGCCTCGCTCGCCGCCCACGACTCGAGCGACGCGAACACCGTATCCCAGGTCGGGTTCAGCAGCGCCACCGTGGTCAGCGGCTCGCCCGCGGCGAACGCACGCCCCGCATCGCTCAGCACCCACGCCACGCCCGAGGGCTGCTCACCCAGCCACAGCTCCGCACGCCGAGAGCGCTCCCGGCCCGACAGCGTCTGGTCCGTCAGATCATCGACCAGCTGCCCGCTCGCATCCTCGTCGGTCGACCAGACCGGCGCAATGGCTCCGTCGCCGAAGTCGACAACCCCCGAGAGTCTCCGCCGGACGGCGAGGCTGATGTCCGTGTCCGCCTCGTAGAGCCGCGCGAGCCCGATGAGCCAGCGAGACTCGGTAAACCGTGCCGCGGCGTCGAGCGCCGGATCGGGGAAGCGAGCCTCGGGGAGTTGACGCAGGCCCTCGCGCCGCAGCGATCCGTCCGCGGCGACGATCGGGTCCTCGCTCCCGGGGGTGAGCTCGCCCGAAACCAGCTTCGCCCGCCAGCGACGCGACGGGATGCCGCGGATCGGCTCCAGCAGAGCCTGCAGGCCCCCCGCGCGGCGGATCCCCGCGGGCAACGGGCTCGACCACGCCTCGCTCGGAATCCGCATCGCGATCTCACGCGGGTCGGGCAGCCAGTTCACCGGCACGCGGCGGCCGGCGAGCCACACGCCCTGGCCCACCGCATCGATCGGCGGATCGAACACGATCACCCACCGCCCCCGGCCGACGCCCGCGCCCGCCTCGCCGGGCCGGGCCACGGTCACACGCCCCGTCCGAGGCAGCCACGGGCGGGGCCCCGCGTCCGCCGGCACCGGATCGCTGATCCACACAAGATCCGTCGGCAGCCGTCGCCCGTCGTCGAGCTGCACCAGCCCCACATCCGCCGGACGAAAGTCGCCGGCGAGCTCGACCGGGATGACCATCCGCTCGCCCAGCACCGCGTCGACCCGGTTCGGCACGAACACGCCGAAGCGCGGATCGCTCACGTCGGGCGGCGGGCCGAAAGGAGGCTGCCTCGGCGACTGCTCGGCCGGCGTCGAACAGCCGACCGCGAACCACGCCAGAGCGAGAAGACCGGCCAGCCTGGTCCACACAGCGACACGCACCCTTGATCAGCTCGCCGAGACCGACCCCGCCTCGACGGGCAGGGTCTGCACGATGTTGTCCACGATCGCGTCGGCCTCGACGCCGTCGGCGTCGGCCTCGAAGTTGGTCAGCACGCGGTGCCGGAGCGCAGGCTTCGCCACCTTCTTCAGGTCCTCGATCGACACCGCCGGCCGATTGGCCACCAGCGCCCGGCACTTGGCCGCCAGCACCAGCGCCTGCGCCGCGCGGGGCGATGCGCCCACGCCCACATACTTCGACACCATCGGCGTCGCGAACTGCCCCCCGGGGTGCGTCGCGAGAACCGTGCGGACGGCGTAGTCCTGCACATGATCCGCGATCGCCACACGCCGCACCAGCTGCTGGTGCCGGACGATCGTCTCGGCGTCGATCACGGGCGTGATCTTCGGAGACTCGGCGCGTGTCGTCCGGCGGAGGATCTCCGCCATCTCCTCACGCGACGAATAGCCCACATGGAGCTTGAAGAAAAACCGATCGAGCTGCGCCTCGGGCAGCGGGTAGGTCCCCTCCTGCTCGATCGGGTTCTGCGTTGCCATGACGAAGAACGGCCTGGGCAGCGCGTGCGTCTCGCCCCCGACCGTCACGCTCCGCTCCTGCATCGCCTCCAGCAGCGCCGACTGGGTCTTGGGCGTGGCGCGGTTGATCTCGTCGGCGAGCAGGATCTGGGCGAACACCGGGCCCCTTTCGAACGAGAACTCCCGACGCACACCCCCGCCCGGCTGCTCGACCTCGGAAACCACCGTCGTGCCGGTGATGTCGGCGGGCATGAGGTCGGGCGTGAACTGGATGCGGCTGAAGTCGAGCCGCAGCGCCTCGGCGAGCGAGCGGACCAGCAGCGTCTTGCCGATGCCCGGCACGCCCTCGAGCAGCGCATGGCCCCCGGTGAACAGGCACACCAGCACACCGTCGACGATCGACTGGTTCCCCACCACCACCCGGCCCACCTGCTCGCGGACAGCCAAGTAGTCCTTGCGGAACGCCTCGGCCGCACGCTTCGCGTCGTCGGGCGTCATCGAATCGATCTGGAGCTGCTCGGCCATGCGTCCTCCGCGTTCGGGCGATCGTAGTTCGATCCGAACGCCCGCGGAGCCGCCCGTGCCGGTCAGCGATCGCCGTTGCTCGGCTCGTCGGGAAGCTCCTCCACCTCCAGCATGCTGCGGGCCGCCTGCATCGCCCGGGCGATTTCGGCGTTTGCCGCAAGGCTGATCAGCTTCGCGCCCCGGGGCGACGGCGGCGTCTGCGCCGGGGAGAGCACCGTGAGCCGCCCGGCGGCCGAGAGCTGGAACAGCGGCACCGCGTCGTCGCCGTGGTCGGCGCGGAACGCCTCGAGCGTGTACGCCGACGACAGCGGCGTGACCAGGACCCCGCCGTTGCGGGACCACAGCGCGGCGAGGCGGCTGTACGTCACGGTCTCGTCGCCCAGCAGGCGCCCGCCGAGCTCCGGCAGCTCGCCGCCGTGGCCGCGGGCTCTCGGCGCGAGCTGGTAGACGCCCACCCGCTCGAAGAACCTCGCCATGCGCTGCGCGGCGAGCGTGTTGACCTGATCATTCGGGGTCAGCGCGATCATCCGCCCGATGCCGGTCAGCTCCAGCTGCTCGGAAGCCGAATCGGTCAAAATGTTGCCGTTGTACGCGGGCACACCGTCCATCCAGGCGGCGGCGGTGTTCTGATAGTTGCTGTCGACGACGAGCGCGCGGATGTCGAGATCCTTCAGCGCCGCGCCGATCGCCCGCGCCCACGGCTGGCCGCCGACGATCATCACCCCCTGAGGGTTGGTGTCGCTGAGCCCGAGCATCTTCGCCGCCACCGGGCCCAGCAGCCCGTACACCACGACCGTCCCGATGATCACCGCGAACATCAGGGGCACGAGCCGCTCGGCCTCGGGATAGACCGGGATCAGATCGATCGCGAGCACGGGCGCGATGGCCGCCGCCACGATCCCCCGCGGGGCGACGCACGCGAGGAACGCCCGCTCCCGAAGATTGAGCCGGGAGCCGATCGTCGACGCCGCGACCGACGCGGGCCGGACGATGAGCACGAGGAACAGGACGAACAAGGCCGCCGACACCCCCAGCTGCGAGATGTCGTCGACCGTCAACCGCGACGCCAGCACCACGAACAGGGTCGAGATCAGCAGCACACGCAGGTTCTCTTTGAACTCGAGGATGTGCTCCATGCTGGCCGACCGCTGGTTGGCCAGGTACATGCCCATCACCGTCGTCGCGAGCAGGCCGGATTCCTTCTGCACCGAATCCGACACCGCAAACGCCAGGACGGCGATCGCCAGCGAGATCTGGTTCTGGAGCTCGTCGGGGATCAGGTAGTTCCGGATGCCGGTCGCCATGAGCCACCCGGCGAGCATGCCCAGCCCGCCGCCCACGACGATCGTGTAGAGCACGCCGTAGAACACATCCTGCGCCGCGGCGGTCCCGCCGCCGGACTTCACCGCCTCGAACACCAGCACCGCCAGCAGCGCGCCGATCGGATCGATCACGATGCCTTCCCACCGCAGGATCGGGCCCGTCGCGCCCCGCGGACGCACATGCCGAACCAGAGGCAGCACCACCGTCGGCCCGCTCACCGTGAGGATCGCACCAAACACCGCCGCCACACCCCACGGCAGACCGAGGATGTGCCTCGCCCCCAACGCCGCCAGCACGGCCGTGACCGCCGCCCCGACCGTAACGAGATTGCGCACCACCCGCGCGCCCGTCTTGAGCTCGCGGAACCGGAGTGTCAGACCGCCCTCGTACAGGATCAGCCCGACGGAAACCGCCGCCAGCGGCGCCAGCAGGTCGCCCAGAAGCTTGTCCGGCTCGATCGACACGCCGAGCGACGGGAAAAAATACCGCATGCCGGGCCCGGCGAGCAGACCCGTAGCCAGCAGCAGCAGGATCGACGGGATGCGTATCCGCGTGGCCACCCACTGCGCGAGCGCGCCCAACGCGAAGACAAGCGAAATGGCGATCATCGTTTCGTTCATGCGGTTCGCAGCAAGCTGTCAGCCTAGCCGACGCCCCGCGGGCGTGCCGACGAACGAAGAAAGGCCGCGGTGGGATTCGAACCCACGAATGACGGATTTGCAATCCGTTCCCTTGGACCACTTGGGTACGCGGCCGGTTGTGGGCTGGCGAGGATCAGCCCCGACAGCCGAACCATACACTAGGCTTCACACCGCCCACCACGGAACCGGGGGGCGGAGCATGGAGGCGGCGATGCGACACGGATTGTTCCTGCTCCTGGCGGCCTCGGCCATGCCGGCGCTCGGCCAGCGGGATCCCGGCACCGACCCTGAACTCACCGGCGAGAGCGTGAGCCGAA
>DAIOTV010000049.1:0-21622 GCA_036751825.1 Phycisphaerales bacterium | reverse complement strand
TCGGGCACACCAACGAGCCCGAGTACAAGCGCCTCCAGTCCAACGAGATGATGGAGGCCTTCCGCGACCGCACCATCAAGATCGATGTGCCCTACAACATCCGCCTCGACGATGAGGTCAGGATCTATGAAAAGGACTTCGGCCCCGAGAAGCTGCGCGGCATGCACTGCGCACCGCACACGCTCGAGGTCGCCGCCATGTGGGCCGTGCTCACAAGGCTCGACGACCCCAAGAAGGCCGGCCTCACGCGCCTCCAGAAGCTCAAGCTCTACAACGGCAAGGCCATCCCCGGCTTCACCGAGGACTCGATCAAGGAACTCAAGGAAGAGGCCCCGCGCGAGGGCATGCAGGGCATCAGCCCTCGATATGTTCAGGACAAGGTCTCCAACGCGCTCGTCAGCCGCCAGGCCATCGAGGAGAAGATGATCAACCCCTTCATGGTCATCAACGCCCTCGAGAGCGGGCTGACGCACCACAGCCTCATCAACGACGAGGAAACCAAGAAGCGGTACATCGAGATGCTGGCCATCGTAAAGGAGGAGTACGAGGACATCATCAAGGGCGAGGTGCAGCGGGCGATCAGCGCCGACGAGGACGCGATCAAGCGGCTGTGCACGAACTACATCGAGAATGTGCGCGCGTACACCCAGAAGGAGAAGGTCGTCAACCGCTACACCGGCAAGAGCGAGGAGCCCGACGAGCGGCTGATGCGCTCGATCGAGGAGAAGATCGACATCCCCGAGAGCCGCAAGGACGACTTCCGCCAGGAGATCATGAACTACATCGGCGCCCTCTCGCTCGACGGCAAGAAGTTCGACTACTCCACCAACGCCCGCCTGCACAAGGCCCTGGAGCTGAAGCTGTTCGAAGACAGCCGCGACACGATCAAACTGAAGAATCTGGTCTCGAGCGTCGTGGACGACGAGACGCAGGAAAAAATTGATGTGGTCAAGCAGCGGCTCATCAAGCAGTTCGGCTACAACGAGCGGAGCGCGACGGACGTGCTGAACTACGTCGCGAGCATCTTCGCGCGGGGGGACAGCAAGAGCGAGTAACGCTACGCGGCACGGCGAGCATGCGCCAGACCCGACCCGTCGCGCACCGTGCCGCCGATGACCATCGCCGCCGAGATGATCAGCAGGTTCTTCACGATGTACTGCCCTTCCATGGTCAGGCCGTAGGGGATCCGGCCCGCCTGAAAGGTCGCATCGGGCAGCATCACAAGGGGCATGAATGTGCCGACCATCTGCATCGCCAGCAGCGCGATCGCGAAGCGGATCGTGAGCGGGAAGAGAAACAGCACGCCGATCGCGACCTCCCACCAGCCGATCATCGCGAGCCATGTCTTCGGATCGAAGACCGGCAGCCAGTCAACCGTGCGCAGCACAAGCGGCTCCGCCGGCGAAAGCCCCAGCGGCTTGAGGATGCCGAACCAGATGAACACGATCGCGAGCGAATAGCGCAGCGACCGCAGCCCGTACCGCCGCATCACGCCGGCCACCATCGCGTCGAGTCGGTCAACGTTCAAGGCAGTCCTCCTGTGGCACAGTACCTTGCGGTGCTGAGGTCTGGAGCAGCACTCTGATGAAGGCTTCGCTGCGGTAAGATGATTGGGCTTCGGCTCGCACGAAAATGTGGCGAAATGCGCCCCGCGCGGAGATGCTTGTCCGATGCCCACCAACACCCGCAAAGCCTTCCGACGCGACCTCAGCTTCGACTGCCTCGCCGACCTCGAAGCCGAACTCGATCGCGTCCGCACCGCGCACCACGCCGGCACGCTCCGCGTCAGCGGCAACTGGTCCGCCGGGCAGATCCTTGGCCATCTCGCCAAGTGGATGCGATGGGATATCGACGACGAGTTCCCCTTCACCGCCTCGCCCGTGCTGCGGCTCGTGTGCGTTCTCTTCAAGAAGCAGGTCGTCAACCGCCCGTTCAAGCCGGGCATGAACTTCAAGCCCAAGACCGGCGACCTGCAGGGCGACCCGGACTACGCCTTCGAAGAGGGCTGGGACCGGCTCCAGGCGCAGCTCGATCGCGTCCGCGCCGGCGAGAGCATGGCCTGCGACAACCCGGCGCTCGGCAGGATCACGCACGAGCAGGGCATGCGGATGCACCTCAACCACGCCGCCCACCACCTTGGCTATCTGCACTACGACGGGGTCCCGTTCGACGGCGTATCCTGAGCGCGCATGACCGAGGCGGGCTCACCGTTCCAAGCGACCTTCCAGCCGATCGACGCCGAGGGCGGGCTGATCTATGCCACCCGCCTGCCGGGCACCGGTCGGCTCGACTGGGCGTCGCTCGCGCCCGCCGAGGGCGCGCCCCTCTGGGTGAATCTCGATCGCACGAAGGCGCACGCGCAGTCGTGGCTGCGGACCGAGGCGGGGCTCGACCCGCTGGCGGCGCACTCGCTCCTGGCCGAGGAGACCCGCCCGCGGGTGCAGGCCTT
Organism: Phycisphaerales bacterium; assembly: GCA_036751825.1. Lineage (GTDB taxonomy): Bacteria > Planctomycetota > Phycisphaerae > Phycisphaerales > UBA1924 > JANQQZ01. The sequence continues at coordinate 19,173 of DAIOTV010000049.1, read as the reverse complement.
CGGCGAGGGGTTCGTGGTCATCCTCCGGGGCGTGAACCTCAACGAGGGCGCCGAGCCCGATGAGCTGATCGCCATCCGCATGTGGGTCGAGCCGACGCGGGTCATCACGCTCCGCCAGTTCCGATTCGGCACGGTCTCCGAGCTCCGCCAGCGCGCCGACCGGGGCGAGGCCCCCGGGACGCCCGGCTCGCTGCTCGCGGCGATCGCCCTGGGCCTCGCGACCAAGCTCGACCCGGTCGTGACCAACCTGCAGACGCTGCTCGACGAGATCGAAGAAGCGATGATCGAACGCGACGCCGACCGGGCCGAGTGGCGCGGCCAGCTCGCCGAGATCCGCCGGCAAGCCATCTCCATCCGCCGCTACCTCGCCCCGCAGCGCGACGCCTTGCTGAGCCTGACGATCGAGCCGCCGGGGCTCCTCGCCGAGCGCGACCTGTCGGAGATCCGCGTCGCCGCCGAGCATGTCGCGCGGGTGGTCGATGCGCTGGAAGAAACCCGCGACCGGGCGGCCGTCACGCAGGATGAGCTCCGCGCACGCCACGAGGCGAGGCTCAGCCGGACGCTCTACCTGCTCACCATCGTCGCGACCGTCGCCCTGCCGCTGGGCCTGCTCACGGGCCTGCTCGGGATCAATGTCGGCGGGATCCCGCTCGCCGGCTCGCCCTGGGGGTTCGTGGTCGTCTGCGTGCTCTTGCTTCTTGTCGCCGGCGCCGAGATCGCCATCTTCCGGGCGATGCGCTGGCTCTAGCCCTCGATGGGCCGGGCGAGGATCACGCTGCGGTAGTTGGTGTAGGGCCACTGCCAGTACTCGATGAAGGCGTAGTTCCGCCGCTCGTAGTAGCGCCGCAGCGAGGTGTCGGGCTCGGCCATGCTCAGCGCCAGCCGGTTCGCGCCGATCTCTCTCGCCCGCGCCTCGCAGCGCTCCATGAGCATGACGCCCACGCCGATGCCCTGCAGCTGCGGGTCGACGGCGAACATGGCGAAGTGCGCCGTCTTGGGCTCGAGGAACGCGGCCGGGAAGGTGACCTTCTCGTGCTCGTTGAACAGGATGATGCCCACGACGATCTCGTTGCGGGCGCTCTCGTGGTGCGACACATTGGCGACGGCGAGGTAGGCCTCGCTGGCGAGCACGCGGTCGAGGGTGGTCCGGTCGTCCTGCCGCCCCGCGAGCGGGTCGAGCCCGAGCGCCCGCTGGCGGGCGTAGGCCCGGTGCAGCAGCGCCGTGATCTCGGGGATCGGGTCGCCGGTCATGAACCGGCGCACGGCGATGTCGTCTCTGCGGATGTCGGCCACCCGCACGCCGTCGTCTCGCATCTGGTGCCGCTCGTCGATCACGCCCAGACAGGTTAGGATCGGTCATGGCTCACGATCGCGATCCCTGGCACGCCACCCGGGTTCGGGTCCGCTACTGCGAGTGCGACCCGATGAATGTGGCGCACCATTCGAGCTATGTCGCCTGGTTCGAGCTGGCCCGCACCGAGCTGCTCCGGAACCGCGGCACGAGCTACGCGGATCTTGAGCGGGCCGGCGTGCTGCTGATGGTCACCGCGATGGAGGTCCGTTACCGCAGCCCGGCGGCCTACGACGATGTGGTCGAGGTCCGCACGGCGGTCGATCATGTGGGCCGGGCGAGGCTCCGGCACCGCTACGAGACGCTGGTGGTCGAGTCCGCCGGCCGCGCCGTCGAGCCCAGGCTCGCCGCCGAAGCGACCATCGAGCTGGCCTGCTGCGGGCGCGACGGCCGGCCCCGAGCGCTCCCGGACGAACTCCGAGCGGGCTGACCGCGCCCCGCCGAGCCCGCGGCCCGCTCCGGCTACGCTTGCGGACGGTTTGGTGGTGGGACACCGGGCCGCGAACGAACTGCGGCGGCCTCACACACGCGGCCGATGTACGCACCGTGGAGCCCCGGCGCCGCCGCACGCTCGGCCGCCGGGCCCCTGGATCTCGAAGTGGACTCAGAACAGCACACCACACACCCGTCGCCGACCAAGCAGCCGCTCCTGAAGCGGCGCCTCGTCGGCCGGCGGATGAGCCTGACCCGGGCCAACCTGTGCCGGTTCGTGTTCATCCTGCCCATCGCGCTGCTCGCGATCGTGGCCGTCGTGCTCCACGGCGTGCTGCCCCACCTCATCATCGCGAGCGTGGGCAACTCGCTCAACGCCGATGTGTCGGCGCAGAGCTGGGAGATCGGCGTGCGCGAGGTGGTGCTGCACGGCGTCACGGTGCGCTCGCGGACACTCGAGGGCGTGCCGGGCGAGATCCTCTCGATCAACCGCCTCACGGCCGAGCTGGATCCGACCCGGCTGCTCGGCGGCGTCGGCGCGGTCCGCACGGTGATCCTCGATCAGCCCACGCTGCGCGTCAGCATTGACTCGGCGCCGGCGGAGCGGCCCCAGACCAACCTCTCCGGGCTGCGGCTCGGCGCCGGCGACGCCGACGGCGCCGCGGATGAGCTCCCCGCCGTGTATGTCAACAGCGGCGCGATCGACTGGGGCGAGCACACCGGCTCGTCGTTCCGCTCGCTGCGGCGGGTGCGCGTCGAGGGCGGGCTCGTCCCGCAGGACGGGCCCCGGGGCCCGGCGCTCACCCTGGCCCTCCGCGAGGTGCTCGACGCCGCCGGAAGGCAGGCCGGCGGCGACGCGGGGGGCGTCGTGGTCACCGGTTCGGTCGCGCCCGAGCGGCTCGAGGTGAACCTCGCCAACTTCGTCTTCGACGAGTGGCTGCCCAGCGCCGCCCCGTCGGCCGTGCAGCCGCTGCTCGACAACCTCGACATCGAGGGCAACGTCGCCGAGATCGCCATCACGCTCGCCGGGCCGGGCTACGAGCGGATCAGCGCGGTCGCCGAGCTTGGCGGCGTCGCGGTCACCCTGCCGCTCGCCCAGGCCGACCAGGCCAAAGAGTCGCTGCGGCTCCGCGAGACCTCGGGCCGGCTCAGGCTCGAGCAGCGGCAGTTCATCGCCGAGGTCGCCGGCGAGCTCGCGGGCGTGCCCTACGCCGTCGAGCTGAGCGCCGATATCCGCGCGCTGCTGCAGGGCGTCGACGCGGCGATGCCGTACTCGGCGACGGTCACCGTGAGCGAGTTCCGCTTCGGTGAGGACTCGGACTTCCTGCCCTTCCTGCCCGTCGCCGTGCGCGAGGTGCTCGCGCGGTTCGCGGACCAGAACCAGCTCATGGCCCTCAGCCCGACGGCCAACCTCGCCGCCGAGGTCCGGCTCAGCGGGGTCATCTCCGCCAGCGACGACGGCTTCGGCGCCGCCGTCCCGCAGACCTACCGCGGCGTCGTTCGGCTCTCCGGCGGCCGGACCGCGTTCTACGAGTTCCCCTACCAGTTCGAGGATGTCCGCGGCGAGATCGAGTTCGACCAGGACCGGCTCCGCATCCGGTCCATCTGGGGCGTCGCGCCCACGGGCGCCGTGCTGTCGGCGAGCGGCGAGGTCAGCCCGCTCGGCGAGAAGGCGGGCTTCGACCTCGAGATCGAGGTCTTCGACATCCCCATCGACGCCACCTTCCGCGCCGCCATGAAGCCCGAGCACCGCGCCGCGCTCGCCGAGGTTCTCAACGAGCGGCAGCACCGCGAGCTGATCGCGCGGGCGCTCATCGTCCCGCCCGGCCAGCGCGCCACCGTCGAGGCCGCCCTCGCCGAGACCGCCGCCCATCTCACCCTGCTCGCCTTCGAGGGCGACCGGGCCGCCCACGCCACCCTCGGCGAGGTCCGGCGCATGCGGCGCCTGGCCGCCTCGGCGCCCGAGGTCGAGCTCGGCGGCCAGCTGGGGCTGCTGCTCACGCTCGACAAGCCCGCCGGCGGCCAGGGCCGCTGGGACACCGACATCCACGCCGACATCGCCGACGCGGTGTTCATCCCCGAGCAGTTCCCCCTGCCCATCCGCGTGCGCGACCTCGCCGTGCGGATCAACGACGATGTGATCACCATCACCCGCGGCTCGGCGGTGCCGATCAACGCCCTCAGCGGCTCGATCGAGGGCCGCATCGATGTCGCGGGCGAAGAGCCCCGGCCCGACCTGCGCTTCCGCGCCGATCGCCTGCGCGTCGGCGAGCTGCTCAACTACGCCATCGGCCCCGCCGGCCGCGACCAGGCCCGGACCGAAGCCGCCTCGGTGGTCCGCGCGCTCGGGCTGCACGGCGACGCCGATGTCGACGGCGCGATCTGGGGCGACGCCTCCGGCGAGCCGCGCTTCGCCGTGTCGCTCGGCCTCGAACGCGTCAGCGTGCTCACCGAGCCGCTGCCCGATCGGCCCCCGCTCGTGCTCGGCGACGCCACCGGTCTCGCTCGCGTCACGCACCACGGCCTCACCATCGACACGAGCGCACGCTTCACCGGCATCTCGGGCGACGAGGCGATCGACCGACCGACGGCCCTGCAGATCGCGGTCGATCTCGACTGGTCCGACCCCTCGCGCGAGCTCGTGTCACGGACGGCGATCGGGGCCCAGGGCGCCCGCGCCGCGACGCCCTTCGAGCAGATCGTGCACGTGTTCAGCGAGGACGCCGCCGCCGCGATCAGCGGCTTCCGCGACGAGTTCGACCCCCGCGGCCGGGGCGACGCCGAGGTCATCCTCACCAGCGACGGCTCGGGCGCCTCCCGCGCCGCCGTCGAGATCATGGGCCTCTCGGGCGTGTCGGTGGCGCAGTTCGGCGGGCGCATCCTCTGCGACCGGCCCACCGGCTCGATCGTCGTCCGCGCCGACGCCGACGACGCGGGCAGGGGCCTCGCCCGGCTGGAGCTCGGCGATGTCTCGGGCCGGCTCGCCTTCGGCGGCGAGCCCGCGGGCCGCTTCCACGCCGACGGCACGCTCATCCTGACCCCGCCCGACGGCACGCCGAGGCCCGCGCACGAGCTGAACATCGCCTACACCGAGGGCCGATTCGAATCGCCGCTCGCCCGGGCGTTCGTCGAGCGGCAGATCGGCGGCCGGTTCGCCGAGGACTATCTCGCCCACGACGCCCGGGGCGAGTTCGACCTCGACACGCGGCTGCGACCGCGCATCGCGCCGCCCGAAGCCACCACGCCCGGCATCGAGCGCCTCGCACGCCCGAGCTCCACGCTGACCCCCAAATGGGCCGCGATCTTCCGGCGCGGACAGGATGTCCGCGTCGACATCACCGAGGGCCGCGTCGTCACCGTCCCGGGCCGGGTCCGCATCGAGGGCCTGCGCGGCGACGGCAACGGGTTCTCGGCGTACGCGGACGGATCGCTTACCGCCGACGGCTTCGGCGGCACGGGCGTGCGCGTCGACCTCGCCGTCGAGGCCCAGCGGCTCACCCCCGAGCTGCGGGCGCTGCTGCTCGACAAGCTCGACGCCGACCTGACCAAACTCGCCGTCGAGTGCGACGGCAGGCTGGCGCTGACCGACGCCACGGTGGTCGCCACCACCGGTGAGGCGCCCTCGGCCGGGTTCTCCGGGCTGATCACCTTCCGCGACGCCTCGATGGACCTCGGCGTGCCGGTCGACGGCGTCTCGGGCTCGGCGCGGATCGAGACCAGGACCAGGCCCGGCGGGGGGCCGGCGAGCGAGACGCCGCCCATGGACATGCTGATCCTGGCGCGCGCCGACCGCGCGCGGGCGGCGGGCATCGAGCTCCGCGACGCCCGCGTCCGCGTCGAGGCCGACGCCGAAGCTCCGGGCCGCATCGCCGTGCCCCTGTTCTCCGCCAGCCGCCGGACGAGCGGGCGCGTCTGGGGCACGGGCCTGCTCGTCCCGACCGACGACCCCGACGCGCCGACCTACTCGATCGACGCCTCGTTCACGGGCTTCGGCCTTACCGCGATGCAGGACGAGCTCGAGGCGTTCGGCGGCGGGCTGGCGGGCGCGGACGAGCTCGACGCGCCCCGCGCCGACACGGGCGCCCGCTTCCAGGGCCGGCTGTCGCTGGCGGGCACCGTCGAGCAGGACCACACCCGCCGGGGGCAGGTCTCGGTCCGCATCGCGGGCGGCGAGCTGTTCCGCGTGCCGCTGCTCAGCCGGCTGATCGAGATCAAGGCCCTGCAGCCGCCGACGGGCGAGGCGCTCGACTTCGCCACCGCCGACCTGGCGATCGACGGCAACACGATCGTCACCGAGCACATCAGCGTGCAGAGCAAAACGGTCGAGGTCTTCGGCTTCGGGCTCATCACGCTGCCGGGGTTCGACCTCGACCTGGTCCTGTACACCCGCAGCGTCTCGCCGCTGCCGATCATCAGCCGTTTCGCCGATGTGCTGTTCGACGAGTTCGGCAAAGTGGCGGTCCGGGGCACGGCCAAGCAGCCGGAGGCGTCTATCCTCGCCTTTCCCAGCGGGCGCGAGCTGCTGAGCCGGATCATGGCCTCGGAGGACGACATCGATCTCGGCTCGCGTCGGCTCGAGCAGATCGAGCGGCGTGCGCTCCAGATCCGCGACATCCGCGGCCGCTACCGCGACGCCAGGCCGCCGCGCAGCGCCGCGGCCGTGTCCGCACCCGCGGCGAGCGCCGCACCGGACCGACGCAACCAGACCCCCAGCACCGCCGCCCAACGGGGCCAGGAGCAGCCATGACCAGCGACCGCAAGCAGCGCCAAGAGCTCGACCCGCCGACCAATGTCCTCGCCGACGAGTCCGCCGCGCCGCCCGAGCAGCCCAAGCAGCTCCGCGTCAACGACCCCGCCGTGCAGGAGCGCATCTCCGACCTGATCGAGAGCGTCACGGGCGCGGCGAACACCAGCTTCGAGCACAGGCTGGTGCGCGAGCTGGTCACCGCCGGCCTGAAGCTGATCCCCGACGGGCGCGACACGGGCGAGCTCAAGCTCATGGCGCTGGCCGTCAAGGAGCTCCGCTACGCCTACCGCGTCTTTGCGCAGTACCCCGAGCAGAAGAAGATCACGATCTTCGGCTCGGCGCGCACGCCCGAGGACCACCCCGACTACGCCGCCGCCGTCGAGTTCAGCCGCCTCATGGCCAAGAAGGGCTGGATGTCGATCACGGGCGCCGGCGACGGCATCATGAAGGCCGGGCACGAGGGCCCGGGCCGAGAGGCCAGCTTCGGCGTCGCCATCCGTCTGCCCTTCGAGACCACCGCCAACACCGTGATCGACGGCGACGACAAGCTCATCAACTTCCGCTACTTCTTTACCCGCAAGCTCATGTTCCTCAGCCAGTGCGACGCCGTCGCGCTCTTCCCGGGCGGCTTCGGCACCATGGACGAGGCCTTCGAGGTGCTCACGCTCATCCAGACCGGCAAGAGCTCGATGGTCCCCATCGTCCTGCTCGAGGGCGAGGGCATCCCCTACTGGGACCTCTGGGACGAGTTCGTCAAGGACCGGCTGCTCAACAACGGCATGATCAGCGAGGAGGACCTGAGCCTCTACCGCGTCTGCCACACGCCCAAAGAGGCCGTCGACACCGTCGAGCGGTTCTACCGCACCTACCACAGCTCGCGCTACGTGCGCGACGACCTGGTCATCCGTCTCAACCACCCGATCAGCGACGAGGCGATCGGGGCGCTCAACGACGAGTTCGCCGTGCTGCTCAAGTCGGGCCGGATCGTCCAGCGCGGCGCCTACGCCGAGGAGCAGGATCACGTGTCGCTGCCCCGGCTGTCCTTCACGCACACGCGGCACAAGTTCGGGCTCGTGCGCCGGATGATCGACCGCATCAACGACTTCGGCCCGCGCGACGCCTGATGCGCAGGCGCCGCGTCGCCATCCCGCTGGTCGCGCTCGCTCTCGGCGTCGGGTGCCGGCCCACGCCCGACGCGCCGCCGCTGCCGCCGCCCGAGGCGCTGCTCGACCCGGCGACGCCGGCGATCATGGGAGCGGGCAACGGGCTGGAGATGCGCGTCTGGGTCACGCAGGACCAGGACGACCTGCTCGCCGAGGCGATCGAGCGCTACGAGGCCCTGCCCACGCCCATGCTCGACCCCGTCCGCCGCGCGTGGCGCGCCAGCGGGCTGCGTGTCATCGCGATGCCCACGGGCGATCTGGGCGAGCTCCGCGAGCGGATCCGCGTCATCGGCCCCGAGCAACGCGACTGGTTCGGCCAGTCGCCCGACTGGTCCGAAGCGATCCGGGGCCGAGAGGTCCGCGCCGGCACGCCCATCGAGCTCGCCGACGGCGTCATGAAGTCCCCCGCCGGCCGGCTGCGCGTGCTCATGCGCTGCTGGACGGCGCCGGGCGCATCGATGACAGACCCCGCGATGCACCTCGAGCTCGCGGTGCAGCTCGAGCGCCGCGACTCGGTCGGCTCGCCCTTCGAGCTGCCGGCGATGGCGAGCGAGCTCGAGGCCGGCGTGATCTTCCCGAGGCTGCGGAGCACGATGCTCGTCCCGGGAGACACCGCGCTCGTGATCGTGCCCATGGCCGATCGCCCGGTGCCGGCGGGCCCGGCCCAGGGCGGCGCGCCAACGCCCCTGCCCGAGGGGCCCCCCGTCCCGCTTGTCCCCACGCTGGGCGAGGCGATGCTCACCTCCGCCGTGCCCGGCGCGATCGAGCCCGTGCGCCGACGGGCGGTGATCGTGCTGCTGCCGCGGCTGCCCGAGCGATTCCGGCTCAGCGCGGCCGAAGCGCCGGCCGCCGCGCCGAGCCGCTAGCCTTTGCCCATGCAGCAAGGCCTCGTCGCACTCCTTCACATCGCCACGCTCGTCGGCGGCATCGCGCTGCTCGTGTTCGGCGCCGAGCTGCTCGTCAAGGGCGCCAAGCGTCTGGCGACGACCATCGGCATCAGCCCGTTCGTCGTCGGGCTCACCGTGGTCGCCTTCGGCACCAGTGCGCCCGAGCTCGGCGGCTCGCTCGGCGCGGTCTTCAAGAACGAGCCCGGGCTCGCCGTGGGCAACATCGTCGGCTCCAACATCGCCAACATCGGCCTGATCCTGGGCATCACCGCCGTCATCTGCCCCATCCCCGTCCGCCTCAAGGTCATCCGCAAGGAAGCGATCATCATGATCGGGGCTACCGTCGGCGCCGTGCTGCTCATGCTCGGCGGCGGCGCGCACCGCCTCGAGGGCGCCATCCTCTTCCTCGGGCTGCTCGGCTTCATCGCCTTCGCGTATATCAACGGCAAGCGCTCGGCCCACGGCGAAGAGGCGTCAGAGCTCATCCGCGCCGCCCGCGAGCTCGACGAAGAGCTCGGCACCGCCGACGCTAGCCCCCGCGTCGTCCGCAGCATCGTCTTCGTCGCCCTCGGGCTGGTCATGCTGTTCATCGGCGCCGAACTGCTCGTCGACGGGTCCAAGGCCCTCGCCGAGATGGTCAATGTCCCGCCCGCGGTCATCGGGCTCTCGCTGGTCGCGTTCGGCACGAGCGTTCCCGAACTCGCGCTCTCGGTGATCGCCGCCTTCCGCAAGGAGCCCGACATCGCCGTGGGCAACATCATCGGGTCGAACATCTTCAACCTGCTGTGCGTGCTCGGGCTCACCGCCCTGCTCTCGCCCACGCAGCTGGCCGCCCCCGACGGCTTCTGGGAGCGCGACGCCCCCGTCATGATCCTGATCACCTTGGCGTGCCTGCCGATGATGCTGATGGGGCGCAACATCTCCCGCATCGAGGGGGTCGTGCTTCTCGGACTCTATGTTGGGTACCTGGGCGTTCTGTTCGCGACGACGGGCTGACCCGGCTCCCCACGCCGCCCGATTTCCGGCCCAAGGGACGAGAAGCCGTCGCGAATCGCCGATACCGCCCCAATGCTGCGGCTGGCCACAAGCGAAGCACAAGCCGGGATGCGGCTGGCCATCCCCGTGTTCCACCCCACGGTCCCGGGCCAGGTGCTGCTGCGGGCGGGCTACGAGCTCGAGCTCCGCAGCATCCGGCGGCTGAACGACCTGGGCGTCCGCTCGCTGTGGGTCGCCATCCCCGAGCTCGCTTTCCTGGCCAATCACACATCGCCCGGCATCATCCGCCACCAGGCCGCGGTGGTGGGGCATGTCGCGAAGCTGTTCGATGCCTTCCGCGACGATGTCGACGCCGAGCTGGAGTACACCGCGTACGCCGGCGCGGTCACAGGCCTGATCGAGGCGTTCGAGGCCGACCCCGCGGCGGCCATGATGATCGACCGCATCGCGCGCGCCTCCGACGACGAGCTCGAGCACGCGTCGACCGTCTGCTACCTCTCGACGCTCATCGGGCTGAAGCTCGCGTGGTACCTCGAGCACCAGCGCCCCCGCGTGTCGGTCGCCCGAGCCCGCGAGGTCGTGCCGCTGGGCATCGCCGGCATGCTGCACGACATCGGCGTGGTGCGCATGACCGACGAGCAGCGCCGCAGCGTCCGCGAGCACCCGGACCCGTCGAACAATGATTTCCGGGCGCACGTCGAGATCGGATACGAGGCGATCAAGGGACGCGTGCCCCCGACGGTCGCGGCGGCCGTGCTCAATCACCATCAGCGGTTCGACGGCACCGGCTTCCCAAGCCGCACCAAGGCCGACGGCCGGGTGGAGCCCGTCGCGGGCGAGCAGATCCACGTCCACTCGCGCATCATCGCCGCCGCGGACAGCTTTGATCGGCTGAGCCTCGCGGGCGACGCCGAGCGCCCTCGCGTGCGCGTGCTCCGGCAGATGCTGCGGGGCGACCGCGCGAGCTGGTTCGACCCGACCGTCGTGCACGCGCTGCTCGCCGTGTGCCCGCCCTACCCGCCCGGCGCACGCGTCACGCTGTCGAACGGCATGCACGGCGTGGTCGTCGGCTGGGACACCCGAAACCCCTGCAAGCCCCGCGTGCGACGCCTCGACCCCAGCGACCCGTGCTCGGTGCCCGATGGCCCGACGATCGATCTGCAGCAAACCACCGGCATCTGCGTCGCCGAGATTGACGGGCACGAGGTCGGGCGCGACAACTTCTATCCCGAGACCGGCGGCGAGTTCTGCCTCGACACCCAGGCCCGCCGGCTGCACAACGCCGCCGAGGACGACCGCGAACGCGCCGCAGGACACCGCATGCCCGCGTGACCGATGGGGGCGCCCGACAGGCCCGCCCGACTCAGTTGCCCCGGAACGCCGCCGGCCGTGCCGACCCGCCCCCGTCGGCGTCCAGACGCACCGGCGCGCCGTCCTTGTCCAGCGTCAGGCCTACCAGCTCCAGCTCGCTCTGCTCCCAAGGCTCGTCGAGGACCTCGCCCGCCGAAGGCTCCCGCAGCAGCACCGGCTGGCCCGATTCCAGGCCAGCGAGGATCTCCGCGTGCGTGTCGCTGAAGCGGCCGGTCTTGACCGGCACCCGGCGGAACAGCGCCCCCTCGGGCGTGTACACGAACCGCACCGGCCCGTCGTTGAACACCGCGGGCAGCGGGGCGGCGACCGCCCCATCAACCCGGCCCAGCACCAGCGTCGCCTCGCACCGCATCGAGGGCTTGAGCGCCTCCTCGGCGTTCTCGTCGTCGATCGCGATCGTCACCGTGTACTCGCGCAGGTTCGGGTCGCGCCAGCCGCCGTTCTCGGCCAGGATGCCGATCTCCTTCACCGTGCCCGCCACCGTCAGCCCGTTCGCCGCGTCGACCCGGATGAGCGCCGACTGCCCGGGCCGCACCCGACCCGCCAGGCTCTCGTGCACCCGCACCTCGGCGACCAGCTGCGACACATCGGGCAGCCCGAACAGCAGCTGGTTGCGGTACACCTGCTGGCCGATCTGCATCGGCCCGTCGCTCGACCACGACCGGCGCGACTGCTCGACCGTGGTGCCGTACACCACCATGCCAGCCGAGGGTGCCCGCACCGTCGCGGCCTCGATCTGCTCCCGCAGCTCGCGGATGTGGCTCTCGCGACGCGAGACGCGCCGCTGCCGGCTGGTCAGCTCTGCCTGCTTGTCGGCGAGCTGGATGTTGTTCCGCCGCTCGACCCGCTCAAGCTCCGCCCGAGCCTGCTCCACATCCGACTGCTTCTGCTCGCGGTCGCTCGCCTGCTGGTAGTTCACATACGACTCGTGCTGAAGCCGCGCCTTCTCGACCTGCGACTGGGCCTTGATGTACGCCAGTTCGTCCTGCTTGTACTGGTCGGCGCTGATGAAGCCCTGCGCCAGCAGCTCCGCGTTCTTCTCGTGCTTCTCACGCAGCCGCTCCAGCTCCCGGTCGGCCTCCTCGATCGCGAGCCGCAGCTCCTTCATCCGGATCTGGTGATCCCCGTTGACCCACTGATCGAGCGCCAGCTCGGCCAGCCGCAGCTTCAGCTCCGCCGACTGCCGGCTGCTCTCGTTGTCCGACTTCTGGATCTCGAAGGCGTTCTCCGCCGCGATCAGCTCCGCCCGGTCCGACTCGAGCGCGATCTCCTCGTCGTCGAGCTCGGTCCGCAGCGCGTCGGCGTTGAGCACCGCCAGCACCTCGCCCCGCGCGACCCGCTTGCCCTCTTCGATCAGCTCCACGATCGTCGTCTGCTGCTCGAGCTGCGACCGCACCTCGATCTGGTTCTCGGCCTGCAGCTCGCCCGACGCCGTCGTCGTGATGTCGAACGACATCACCGACACCAGCGCGATGTCGGCGGTCTGGATCCGCGCCGCCCCGCGCTCGCCCCCGTCGAGCAGCCCGAGCTGCCACACGCCCACCCCCGCGCCGGCGACCACGACCAGCCCCACCACCAGCTTGGCCAGCGCACCGCCTCGAGCCGTGGGAGCGGAGGCGAACGAGCGGCGGCGGGTGTGTTGCGGCATCGGCATCTCCACGGGGTCTTTGGGTGCGGTCAGCCGTTCGGCCGGGTGATCCACACAGGTGCGTACAGTCCAGACCGCCCGCGGTTGTTCGTTCCGCGAGGCCGATCGGATCTTCCTTCTGTTGTATGGTCTCCGGATGGCTCTCCGCCCGCCCATCCTGCTGTGCGTCGCCGCCCCCGCCGAGTGCCACCGCGTGCTCGCCGCCTTCGACGCCTGCGGACCGACCACGCCCGGCTCCCGATCGACCCTGATCCCGGCCACTGGCGACGCCCCCGGGGTCGAATTGCTCGCCACCGGCGTGGGCCCCACCTCAGCGGGCGTCAGCGCGGCACGATCGCTCGCCCTGGCCCCCGCCTCCGCCGTCGTCTCGCTCGGCATCGCCGGGGCCTACCCCGGTTCAGGGGTGTCGCTGCTCCAGACGGTCTGTTCGACCCGGTCGATCCTCGCGGGCGAGGGCCGAGCCGAGGCCGACGCTTTCGTGGGGCTCGCCGGCATCGGGTTCGGCCCCTTCGCGGGCGGCGAACACGGGGTCGATTGGGCCGATACCTCCCCAGAAGTGGTGGATCGATTGAGACTTCGGTTCGATGCGTCGGGCCCGATCGCGACCGTCTCGGCGGTCTCGGGCACGGATCCGCTCGCGGCCGAGCTCGCCGACCGGACGGGCGCCCTGGCCGAGGCGATGGAGGGCGCGGCCGTGCATCTGGCGTGCCAGCGCCAGGCGACCCCGTTCGCGGAGGTTCGCGTGATCAGCAACACGGTCGGCGACCGCGATCGGCACCCGTGGCGGCTGGGCGAGGCGCTCGACCGGCTGGGCCCGCTGGCCAGGGCCGTGGTTGAGGCGCTCCGGGGCGTCGACGCCCCATAACCGTTCGGTTGTCCGGTCGTGCGGCCTGCGCCGCCTGCCGGATCTGAACCGTTCGCCTCCCCGCATCACCCGCTCAATGCTCCCCATTTCACGGCCGATGTCCCCCGCAGCCGTCGGTGTCCCGTCGGCGGACGCGCAGAGGGGTGTCGATGCGGAAGGGCTCGCTCGGAGCATGGCGACAGCTGGGGGCCAAGGCGGCGGCCCCCAAGCCCGGCAGGGGCCTGCCGATCGCGGTCGACTTCGGCGCGTCCGCGCTCAAGATCCTCCAGCTCAACCCGGGCGACCCACCCGGCTTCGCCGCAGCCGCCGCCGTCGACACGCCCCACGAACTCCTCGACGACCCCTCGGCACGCCTGGCCTTCCAGGTCGAGCAGCTGCCCGCCCTCGTCCGCGGCGGCGGGTTCAAGGGCAAGCGCGCCGTCTGCCTCATCCCCGCCTGTCTGACCCACACCACCCATGTGCAGGTGCCCAAGGGCGACCCGGCGAGCGTCGAGAGCGCCGCCAAGATCGCCGTTTCCATGCAGCTGTCCTGCTCGCCCGACGCCCTGGTCGTTCGGCACCACGAGGTGGGCCCGGCGCACGAGGCCGGCAAGAGCGAGGTCATCACGGTCGCCGCCTCGCGGGGCGTCGTGAGCCGGCTGATGAGCGGGCTGGCCTCGGCCAAGCTCGAGCCCGTGGGCATGCGCACCGAGGCCGTCGCGCTGCTGCGCGGGTTCAACGCGCTGAACCTGACCTCGAGCGACGATGTCTGCCTGTACCTCGACCTGGGCTACACCGCGACCAAGGCGGTGATCGCCAAGGGCAACCGCCTGCTGCTCGCGCGGACGATCGAGCTGGGCGGGCGATCGCTCGACGAAGAGATCGCCCGGCGACGCAAGATCAGCATCGAGCGGTCGCACCGGTGCCGGATGGAGTGCACCGAGTTCTCGGGCGTCGAGCGGGCGCCCGTGGCGTCTGTAACGGGTCTGGGCCTGGGCGGAGAGCCCAGATCGGCCCGAGTTGGCGAGTCGGGCCTGCGGATGCCCCCCCCGCGCGCCGAGATCTTCGACCGGACCGAGCCACGCCGGAGCGTCAGCGTCGTGCCCGACGTGAGCGAGACGCTCGAGATGCTCGGCGATGAGGTGGCGATGTGCCTTCGGTATCACCACAGCCTGTTCCCCGACGCCCCCGTCACGCGGGCGGTGCTCACCGGCGGCGAGTCGCGGCAGCTGACGCTGTGCCGATCGCTCGCCGGCGTGGTGCGCGTCGCGGTGCAGGCGGGCGACCCGACGCGGGCGCTGCTGCGATCGGGCAAGGAACCGACGGTTGGTGTGGACGCGACGGCGCCGATGCCCGGGTGGGCCGCGGTGCTCGGGCTCGGGCTCTGCCCGACGGACTTGTGAACGGACGGTGTGATCCGCGGACCAGTGAGACGGATCTCGAGCCGGCACGCGTCGGCGGTAAAGGGTGACCCATGGATGAGCATGCAACGAAGCCGCTGACGAGCTGGGAGCAGGAGTCCAGCTTCCTGCCCGAGGACTACGTCAAAAGCCGCGGCGAGCGCCGGGCGAACCTGCTGAGCCTGTCGCTGTTCGGCGTCATGATGCTCGCGGTCGTCGCCGCCTTCTTCGCGACGAACAAGAAGTGGATGACCGTCCGCGACGAGAAGCGGTCGATCAACGCCATGTACGTCCAGGAGGCCGCCAAGATCGACGAGCTCAAGGCGCTCGAGACCCAGCGCGACGACCTGATCAAGAAGGCCGAGGTCACCGCGGCGCTCGTCGAGCGCGTGCCCCGCTCGCTGCTCTTCGCCGAGATCGTCCGGCGCATGCCCGAAGAGGTGAAGCTGCTCGAGCTCAAGCTCGACAGCGAGCAGATCAAGCGGGCGTCGGCGGCGAGCAAGAAGTCCGCCGGCGTGCGCACCCTCTCGGGCGCGGGCAAGAAGGCCGGCGCCGCCGACAAGAAGGAAGAGGAGGAGACCCTCGTCCCCGAGTACCGTCAGACGCTGACGCTCGTGGGCGTGGGCCGCGACAACGACAATATCGCCGACTACATCGAGAGCCTGAAGAACTGCGCGATCCTGTCCGGCGTCGAGCTGCAGTACATCAGGGAGTCCCGGATCGAGGGCGTCGAGCTCCGCAAGTTCGAGCTCCGCGCACGGATCCGCGAGGGCATCGACGCCCGAGGCCTGGTCAACCCCGATCAGGCCGTCGACCTGCCCGAGGTGCTCGACCCCGAGGACCTGATCCCCACCACGCCCATCATCCTGCCGCCCAGCCAGCTCGACGAGAACGGCGAGCCGATCCGCAACCGCCGGGCCCAGGCGCCGACGCCCGAGAGCCCGATCGATGGGATCGGTGAGGGGTTCGGCGGGCTGCGCGAGTTCGGCGGCTGGGTCGAGGCGATCACCGCCCCGGCCAAGCCCGACGAGCCCGAGGTGCCCTGGGAGCAGATCCCGGCGTCGAACGACGACGCCGAGGCCGATCCGGCGAGCGACGCGGCAACGGATGACGCGTCGGAGACCGAGCCGCAGGGCGACGACGAAGAAGGGGAGGGCTGATCCATGCGATTCGGCGTCCGTGAACTGGTGTTGCTGATCGTGCTGATGGCCCTGCCGCTCTCGAGCTGGTGGCTGGTCTTCCGCCCCAACAACGAGAAAATCGAGCAGGCCGAGCAGGAGATCGAGCACAAGAAGGAGATGCTCGAGAAGCTGCAGACGGTGACAAGCCGCAGCGACTCGCTCGAGGCCGCGACGGCGGAGATCGAGGCCGGCATCAACGCCATCGAGGCGAGGCTGCCCAGCGACCGCGAGATCGACGATGTCGTCCGCCAGGTGTCGGCGCTGGCGGTCGAGAGCGGTCTGAACCAGCCCGGCATGGTCTCGCAGGCGCCGGTCCGGGGCACGCTCTACATGGAGCAGCCCATCGAGATGACCCTCTCGGGCGACTTCAAGGGCTTCTACAAGTTCCTGCTTGCGCTCGAGCAGATGCCCCGCATCACCCGCATGCCCGGCATGAAGATCGAGCGGTCGAAGGACGTCGACGGGCACCTCCAGGCCGAGTTCATCCTGAATATCTACTTCGAGAGCGAGGACGAGCAGTCATGAGCTTCACCGACTTCGACGAGTCGCTCGGCACGGCCGGGCCCGGCGGCGAACGGGGCATCTTCACCCCGGCGCTCGCCAAGATCCAGGCGGGCCAAGACGCCGCCGCGGCCGCCCCGGTCGCGCACCGGTCCGCCGCCAAGCAGTACATGCTCGTGGGCGGCGTCGTCGCCGCGGGCATCGGCGTGCTGATCTTCCTGCGCATGCAGGGCGTCGGCGCAGGTCTGGTGAGCGCCGGCGAAGACGGCGTGGTCATCCAGTACCCCATCGACGCGCCGACCAACGCCAACACCGAACGCCGCCAGCGCGATGTGCTCGACGCGCTCGCTTCGTCGGGCAAGATCGCCCAGGTGCCCGCGGACGAGATCAGGCAGAACCCGTTCCGGCTTCAGTCGATCACCCAGACCGAGGAAGAGATCGCCGCGGGCGACGAGCCGGCGGTTGAGGTTCCCAAGGGGCCCTCGCCCGAGGAGATCCGACTTGCCGAACTCGACCGCCTCGCCGCAACGCTCGAGCTGGGCACCGTCATCTCGGGCCGGATCTCGCTGGCGCGCATCAACGGCAAGACCTACCGCATCGGCGACACCGTCGCCGGCGCGTTCCGGGTCGTCGCCATCAACCCGGATCGCACCGTGGAAGTCAAGGCCGATGACACGACCTATGTCCTCGAGATGACCAGCCGATAGCCACAGGCTGCGCGTCGAACCGGAGCGGGAGAAGCCATGTCGGCAGGCAACATCGACGACATCCTCGCACGCATCCAGCGGCTCGAATCCGCCACAGGGTCGAGCGCGCGGACCGCCAGGCCCGCCCCGCCCGAGCCGCCCGCGGCACCCGACCCCGACGCGTCCGACCCCGACGCGTACAACGACGATCGCTCGGCCGACATCCTGACGCCCGAAACCTACACGCCCCCGGCCCAGGCGCCCATGGCCGACATCACCCCGGCCGCGGCCCCCCCAGACGACGACGGCGACCTGTTCTCCTCCGACGATCCCGACGCCGACCCGGCAATGTCGACCCTCGACCTCGAGCCCATCGACGAGCCCATCGACGAGCCAGCCCACGAGCCAGCCGACGAGCCGGGCGACGACCACGCTGAACAGCAGACGCCCGATGCGAACGACGCGGACGATGCGGTCCGTGCGTCCGACGGGGCTGAGCCGAGCGACGAACCGTTGTCCGAGATCGAGCCGGAGCCCGCCGAACCGGCGAACGCCGCGGCCATGAGCGACATCGCGCCCCCGTCCGAGCCCGCCGGGCCCGCGCCCCGCCCGCCGGCGCAGCCGATGGCGGCCATCGAGCCCGAGCCGGCGCGCGCGCCCGAGAGCGCGTCCGTCGCGCCCATCACGCCCATCGCGTCCATCGCGCCGATCCCGGATCGGGCGGCTGGGCGCACGCCCAAGAGCGACGGCATGGTCAGCGTCAACCCCGGCCGGGCGAGCAGCACGGGCATGAGCGATCTGTTCACGCCCGACAGCGCCACGCTCGGCAAGGTGCAGCGATCGCTCGCCGACGACCTCGCCGACGCCGGCATAAGCCGCGAGCAGGTCGCCGCCGCCGAGAAGGTCGCCGCCTCCACGCCCGGCAAGGATGTCGCGCTCGTGCTCATCGAGCAGGGCGCCGACGAGGTCGCCATCCAGTCCGCCGTCGCCCGTCACCACGGGCTGCCCTTCGAGCGCATCGATCAGTCCGTCGGGCTCGACGGCGCGTTCGACGGCAGCATGCTCCAGCGCCTGGGCATGCCCTTCTGCGCCGAGCACAAGGTGCTGCCGCTCCGCATGGAGGGCAAACGCGCCATCATCGCCAGCGCCAGGCCCGACATCGCCTTCGAGCTCGACGAGATCCGCCGACGGCTCGGCTGCGGCACGCCCAAGATCGTCCTCACCACCGCCGACGACATCGCCGCCGCCCTCGAGATCGCCGGCCACGGCTCTGGCGCGCAGACCGAGCAGGAGCAGGTCGACCTCAACTCGATCCTCGAGGAGGTCGACGAGAACGATGTCACCGTCGAGAAGAGCGTCGACCAGACCGTCGACCTCGAGCAGAAGGCCGGCGAGAGCCCGGTCATCCGCTATGTGAACTACATCATCCAGACCGCCGTGAAAGAGGGCGCGTCCGACATCCACATCGAGCCCTCGGAGAAAAAGATCACCGTGCGCCTGCGCATCGACGGCGTGCTCTACGAGTCGATGCACCCGCCCGCGAACATGGCCGCCGCGATCACCAGCCGCATCAAGATCATGGCGAACCTGGACATCTCCGAGCGCCGCATCCCGCAGGACGGCCGAATCCGCGCCACCGTGCAGGGACGCAAGCTCGACCTCCGCGTCTCGACCCTGCCGTGCGGCTACGGCGAAAAAGTCGTCATGCGTATCCTCGACACCAAGTCGATCAACGTGCAGCTCGAGGAACTGGGCTTCGACGAGAACACACTCGAGATCTGGAAGCACCAGGTCAAGCAGCCCCACGGCATCGTGCTCGTCACCGGACCGACCGGCTCGGGCAAGACCACCACGCTCTACTCGAGCATCCGCCAGCTCGACAAGAACAAGCTCAACATCTCCACCGCCGAGGACCCGATCGAGTACCACCTCGACGGCATCACGCAGACGCAGACGCACGAGAAGA
>DAIOTV010000048.1:0-21901 GCA_036751825.1 Phycisphaerales bacterium | reverse complement strand
CCTCCGACATGCGCATCCCCGCCCTCGAGCCGCTCTGGGCATGGGCCCGCATCATCGATGTCGAACGCTACAGCGGCGACCCCGCCAGCGCCCGCGCCGCCCTCCGCCACCTCGCCCGGGGCACCTCCCAGGGCCGAGCCCTCGGCATCTTCCCCGAAGGCGGCATCGAGCGACCCACAGAGCACCTGCTGCCCTTCCTCCCGGGCGTCGGCCTGCTCGTCAGACGCTCCGGCGCGCTCGTCCTGCCCGTGCTCATCGACGGCACGCCGCAGGTTGACCCCGCCTTCGCCAGCCTCTGGCACCCGAGCCGATCACGCGTCCGCTTCGGCGAGCCCATCGACTACGCCCACACCGACCTCAAGCCCGCCGAGATCGTCGCCGACCTCCAGCAGCGCTACCTCGACTGGTCCGGCTGGCCGCTGAACGAGCACCGCACCGACGGCGTCGGCGGCCGCGCCGGGGGCGGCAGGGTCCCGAAGGCGTCCAGCCCGCTCACCGTCCCTGCATGATCTCGCGGATCCGCGCCAGCCGCGCCGCGTGCTCGGGCCGATCCGGCTCGATCCGCGTGAGCGCGTCCAGGTGCCGCTCCGCCGTGCCGAAGTCCTGCGCCACCAGCGCGATCCGAGCTACCAGTTCTCGCTGATCGGCATCAAACGGCGCGATGCTCACCGCACGGTCTGCCTTCGCCAGCGCCAGCTCCGTCTCGCCCGCCTCGGCGTACCGCGTCGCCAGCGCCGCCGCGAACGCCGGCGTGTACTGCGCCCGCGCATCCAGAAACTCCAGATGCGGGATCGCCTTCGCCCGCTCCGCCGGGTCCTCCTGCGCTAAGTAGTGCTTCACCAGCTCCCGGTGCGGCCGCTCCGCCACGGGCACCGCCTCGGCCCACGCCTCGAGCAGCGACACCCGCTCCGCCGTGCCCTCCGCCGCGTCACGAGCCTCGACGATCAACGCCGACACCCGCTCCGCGTCCGCCGCGCCCAGGCCCCACGCCTCCACCCGCGTCTCGGCCCACGCCGTGAAGTCCGCGAGAAACGCGTCTCGATCCAGCCCCAGCTCGCTCGGCATCGCCTCCGCCTCGCGCTCGCCCCGCGCGTACGCGTCCATCAGCCTCCGCGGCGCCTCATCACCAAACCGCTCCACCATGAACTCGTACATCCAGTGCCCCTGCGCGTACGCCAGCGCCCGGTCCTCCGGGTTCCGAGGCCGCGTGAAGCGGATGTTGATCTCGTCCATGTCAAACAGCCCGCCCTCGCGCAGCTTCGCCGCCAGCAGCCGGCAGGTCTGCTCGTCCCGCGGCGCATCCTCGAGGTACTGCGCCGCCGCCTCCGTGAACCAGTGCGGCAGCCGGTTGTCCGTCCGGCTCAGCGTCACCGTGTGCACATACTCGTGCTGCAGCGTCCGCCGCCAGTCGTACGCCCCAACCTTGTGACCCGGGCCGACCTTCGGCGCCTCCATCGCGATCACCGGCCCCGTCGCCGCCGCGATCGTGTGCAGCCGGGGCATGCCCGCGATGCGCACGGCGAACCACGCGTGGTTCGGCATCACCTCGATCACCGTCCGCTGCGCCGGCTCGTGGTCGATCCCCCCGTCCGCCGCGCCCGTCACGCGCTCGTGGATTTGCTCCAGCACCTCAGGCATCTCGCGCGCCAGCACCTCGTCCACGCCCGGCTTGTACCGGATCACGAAGTGCTCGGTCTCGATCGTGTCGTAGGTCACCAGCTCCTCGATCAGCTCGAGGCTGTTGAGCGCCCGCGCGTTGAAGGGGTCGAGCTCCGCCACCCGCCGCAGCGCCGCCAGCGCGTTCAGATCGCGCCCCGACTGCAGCTCGAGCAGCCCCAGCAGAATCGCTGCCTCGGGCCGGTTGGGCTGCCGAGCCATCGCTTCCTCGAGCATCTCCGCCGACGGCCCGTACTGCCGACGCTCGCTGTACGCCCAGCCCGCCTCGAGATACCCCAGCTCCGTCCCGGGGCTGAGCCCGTCGAGCCCGGCGAGCGTCGCGTCGAGCGCGGCCTGGTCGTAGTTCGCCGCGTGCAGCGCGGCCAGCGCCGCCAGCATCTCGCGCTGCTGCGGATACGCCAGCAGCACGGCCTCGGCCCGCTCGATCCCGTCCGCCGGCGCGTCCTGCCGAACGCGCGTCCGCGCGATCACCAGCGTCCCCAGCACCGAAGGCAGCTTCACACGCGGCACCGCGTCGCCCGCGCCCGACCACCACGCCTCGTCCGTCGCCGCCAGCGCGTCGAGCCGCGCCGCGATCTCCTCCGCGGCGTCAAACTCGAACGCGTCAACGTTCAGCCGACCCAAGAGCGCCCACGCCTCCGCCGACGCCGGGTTCAGCGCGACGACCTCCATCGCCGCCTCCGCCGCCCGCCCGCGCTCGTCCTTGCTGTACAGCAGCTCCGCCTCGGCCAGCTTGGCGGGCCAGTAGAGCCGGTCCAGCTCCCCGCTCGCGCGCGTGAGCAGGGCCATCAGCGTCTGAAAGTCCGTGCCGTCCGCACGCTCAGGGCCCGCGAGCCGCGCCCGGGCCATGAGCGTGAGGACGCCATCGGTCAGCTCCGCCGCGCTGTTGGTCGTCTCGCGCAGCAGCCGATCGACCGCGACCTCCGTCGCCGCCAGCGCCTCCTCGTGCCGACCCAGTAGCTCGAGCGCCTCCGCCCGCAGCCGGATCGCCCGGTACGACGCGTCGCCCGCCAGCAGCTCGAGCGCCGACTCGACCTCGCCCCGCTGCATCGCCGCCTCCGCGCGCACGCGCGTCGATACGCCCTCGTCGAGCAGCGCCGGATGATCGAACGCCCCGCGCGCCAGCGCGTTCGCCGCCGCGAGCTCGGGCGAAGCGAGATCCTCCGCCGTCCAGTGCCCGTGAAACACACGCAGCGCCGCCGCCTCGTCGGGCGTCGTGTACGGCGCCCCGACCAAGGCCCGCACCGCCTCGGGCATCACCCGCTGGTCGAGCAGCCGAAGATCCGCGCCAGCTTCGGGCAGGGCCTCCGGCTGAACCATCGCCAGCACCGGCGCCACCGCCCCGTCGAACGCCGGCCCGATCGCGCCCGCGTCACCGTCCTCGTCCGCCTCCCCGCGGTAGGGCGCGATCTCGACATCCCAGTCCGCCGGCGCCTCGTCCCGGAACAGCCGCTCGTCGATCTGCGCGACCTCGTTCAGACGGAAGTCCAGCAGCTGAACCATCACCTCGTCGCCCGTCCGGTTGATCGTCAGCGCCATGCACGGCAGCACGCCCGTCTCCACCGACCGGTACCACAGCCGAATCTCTTCGAACTGATCGTCATCGTCCTTCGGAATCAGCCTCAGCTGCGACGCGTCCATCGCCGTGATGTAGCTTTCAAGCAGCGCCTTGTCCGCGCGATGATCGATCCCGTCCAGCGGCTCGGGCATCGTCACGGTGTATCGCGCGAGAATGTCCGCCTTCGCCTGCCCCAGCGGGATCGGAAGCGGCCCCTCGCCGACTTTCAAGGGGTCGAACCCCGCCCCGGGCGGCGCCACCTGCCGCTTGAGCATCAGCTTGTCCGACGGGATCCGCTCCGTCAGCCACTCGCCGTCGAAGACGAAGGTCCGCCCGTCGCGCTCGCGGCGATCGCCGACCACGACCTGGTCGAACCGGATGGCGAACCGTCGCCGCGCCGGCTCGCCCTCGGCATCGCGCTCGTTCACGAACTGCAGCACGCCCAGCCGCGTCTGCTCGTCTCCCGCGAGCTCGAACAGCCGGTGGTACTGCATCGCCGCGGTCAGCCGCTCGATATCCCGGTCCGAGGTCTCGATCGCGTCGAGCAGCTCGTCCGCGTTCGCGAACCGCTGCGCACCCGCCGCGACCGTCACGACGGCCGCGAACACGCCAACAACAACAGCAAACAGTTTCCGCACGCCCCGGCTCCTTCCAGTGGCTCTCCGACGCTGACTACTCGTCCCTGACAGTATCGGTTCGGTCGCCGGCAGCCCGCCGGGCCCTACCAGACCCCGCGGTCGCGGGTCGCGTCGTCCGTCGGATCGGCTGGCGCGTTCTTTCGCGCCTCGAGAAAGTCGCTCAGGATCGCCGCCGCCGCCAGGGCGTCCCGGCGTCCCTTCTTCTGCTGGTGCGTGAGCCCGCTCTGGGCCATGTCCCAGTCCGCCTGGGCCGAGGTCAGCCGCTCGTCCTGCTCGTGCACGGGCCGGCCCAGCCTGTGCTGCAGCCTGGCGGCGAACGACCGGACGATCCGCACGCGTGGCCCCTCGCTGCCGTCCATGTTCAGGGGCACCCCGATCACCACCTCGCCGCGCTGGAGCCTGGGGTTGTTCCCCAGCTGGCTTTCGACCGCCCGCGCGACCGCCTCGAGCAGCGGCGCGCCCCCGCCGTGGTGCAGCTCAACCTCGATGACCGTCAGGGGCGACACGATCGCCGTCGCCGAGTCGCCCGAGGCGAGCCCGGTGCGCCGGTCTCCGAGATCGATCGAGACGTACCTGATGGGGGCAGTATCGCGGATCTCGCGCGGCTTTGCGAGCCGAACCGAACGATTTGGGCCCGATTCGGGCCGACCGCCACCGGCACGACCGAGCGTCGCGGCGGCCGGCTACCGCAGATCCCCCGGCACGCGCTCCCACAGCTTCTTCAGGTCCTGCGCCCGGCTCGCCGGCATCACCAGCGTCGCCTTGCCCGTGTGCACCACGATCAGATCGCTGCAGCCCAGGAGCGCCACCGTGTGCGTCGGGTCGTCGTTGTACACCGCCGACCGCTCCCCGTTGTGAAAGACCGCCACCCCAGGGCCCGCCTGCTTGTGGCCCGTGTCGCCGCCTTCGAGCGTCTCGAAAAAGCTGGGCCACGACCCGACATCCAGCCACCGCACATCCATCTCGACCGCCGCGATCGTCACCGAGCTGTCGCTGGAGGCCGGCTCCATGATGCCATAGTCCACGCTGATCTTGGGCAGCGTCGGGTACACCCGGTTGAGCACCTCGTCCTGCTCGTCGGTGCCCCACGCGCTCTGGATGGTCATCAGCCCCGCGTGCGCCGCGGGCTGGTGCTTCTCGAGCAGCCGCAGGAAGGTCTTGGCGCTGAACACGAACATCCCCGCGTTCCAGCCGAACATGCCCGACTCGAAGTACGCCTGCGCCTTGTGCAGCGGCGGCTTCTCCACAAAGTTCGCCACGCGGTGCACCAGCTGCCGGCCGTTCTCGGCGCACCCCGGCAGGCTGCCGATCGGCGAGCCCCGCTCAACATACCCGTACCCCGTCGCGGCGAAGGTCGGCGTGATCGAGAACGTCACCAGCCGCGACGCCTCCTGCTCGACGAGCTCGAACCCGAGCTGCAGCCGCTTGCGGAACACCTCCGCCGGCTCGATCAGCTGGTCGGCCGTCAGCACCGCAAAGACCGCGTCCTTGTCTTGCTTGGCCAGCACCGCCGCCGTGAAGCCCACCGCGTTCAGCGTGTCCCGCGCCTCGGGCTCGCCCAGCAGCCGGGGCCCGGAGAACGCCGGCAACGCCGCCTCGATCTGGTCCCGGTACCGCTCGCCCGTGCAGATGAACTGGTTGCCCTCGGGCACCAGACCCGTCAGCCGCTCCGCCGAGATCTCGAGCAGCGACCGCGGCCGACCGTGCTCGCCCGGGATGAACTCGATCAGCTGCTTGGGCTGGCCCTCGCGCGACAGAGGCCACAGCCTCGTCCCCGCCCCGCCGGCCATGATCATCGCGTGCCGCATCTCGAAAGCACTCCTTGGGACGCGACCTTATCGGCCGACGCGGTACGCGGCTTGGATCAACTCGTCGGTTGTGCCCGGCTTCGGCTCGATCGCCATCGCCGCCCGCACCATCCGCTCCGCCGATTCGGGCGACTCGCCCAGGGCCATCAGCGCCGCCATCGCCTCCGCACCCGGGCCCTTCAGCCCGCCCGCCGGCGCCCGCTGGGCCCGGTCCAGGGCCCCGTCGAGCTCCGCCGTCGACAGAAACGAGGCCACTTTCCCGTCCAGCTCCGCGATGATCGTCTCCGCCAGCCGCTTGCCGATCTCGGGCAGCGCCACCAAGGCCTTGGCGTCGCGCCCCGCGATCGCGCGGGCGATCACCGCCGGCTCGGCCGCCATCGCCCGAAGCGCCTTGCGGTTGCCCACGCCCTTGACGGTCGTAAAGAGCTCAAAAAACCGCCGCTCCGCCGGCGTTGCGAAGCCCACCAGCCTCGGCACGAAGCTCGTGCCCTGCCCCTGGCTCTCCAGGTAGCACAGCGTCCGGAACTCCACCGGCTGCCCCGCCCGATCCGCAAGCCGCTCGGCCAGGTACGCGGGCAGAAGCACACGCAGCGCCACGGGCCAGCCCGAAGGCTCGACCACCGCCTCCGCCCCCTCGAGCGACACCAGCTTGCCCTCGATCCGCTCGATCATCGCCGTCCTCCGGGCCCGCCTCCGCGGCCCATCCAGCCTAGCCAACCCCCGCGATCAGAGGGCCAACCCGCATCCCCGGCTCAGGTCACCCCCCCCGAACGCCGATAACCCGTCCGGAGGACCAATGCCGACACCAAAGTCACCAAGCCAGAGCCCCCCGGAAACGGTGATCCTCATCGGCACCGCCTCCGCCGTGCGCAGCCTCCGCTGCCAGCTCTTCCTGCACGAGCTGGACAGCGCCCCGGCCCCCTGGCCCTGCGGCTGCATCCTGCTCGACCGCGACCGGCCCGCCCGACCCGACACCGGGCTGCCGGTGCTCGGCACCCTCGCCGACCTCGCCGAGCTCAAGGCTTGGCACCGGTTCACCCGCGCCCTGATCACCCTCCCGGCCGACCGAAGGCACGAAGCCGACGCCGTCGCCGATCGGCTCCGCGCCATCGGCGTCGAGCCGCGCTTCATCCCGACCCTCGACGACCTGCTGGCGGGCCCCCCGACCGACGACCGGCTCACCGTCACCGACGCCCAGATCGACGCGGCCCGGCTCATCGGCCGAACGCCCTTCCCCGTCGACGAGGCCTCCCTCGCCGAGCTGCTCACCGACCGGCGCGTGCTCATCACCGGCGCGGGCGGCTCCATCGGCTCCGAGATCGCGATGATCTGCGCCCGCTTCGGCCCCGAGCGCATCGTCCTCATGGAGCGCGCCGAGAACGCGCTGTTCGAGATCGACCGACGCATCAGGGAAGCGCACCCCCGGCTCGACCGCGCCGCCATCCTGCACGACGTCGTCGACGCCGAGGGCACCGCCGCCTACCTCCGCGAGCACACGCCGCAGGTCGTCTTCCACGCCGCCGCCCACAAGCACGTGCCGCTGATGGAAGACCACCCCGCCCACGCCGTCACCAACAATCTCTTCGGCACCAAGTCCATCGCCGACGCCGCCGTCGCCGCCGGCTGCGAACGCTTCGTGATGATCTCGAGCGACAAGGCCGTCAACCCCACCAGCGTCATGGGCGCCACCAAGCGCCTCGCCGAGCGCTACATCCAGGGTCTGCAGGCGCGCACGCCCGGCACGCGCTTCAGCATGGTCCGCTTCGGCAATGTGCTCGCCTCCGCGTGCAGCGTGCTGCCCATCTGGGCGAGCCAGCTCAGCGAGGGCCGAAACATCACCGTCACCGACGAGCGCATGACGCGCTACTTCATGACCATCCCCGAGGCCGCCAGCCTGGTCATCCAGTCCGCCGCCATCGAGCACGACGACGACGAGGCGGCGCGCGTGTATGTTCTCGACATGGGCGAGCCGGTCCGGATCATCGATCTCGCCCGGCGCTTCTGCGCCGCCCGCGGCATCGACCCCGACCGGGCCGTCACCATCAGCGGCATCCGCCCGGGCGAGAAGCTCTACGAAGAGCTCGCCTACTCGGCCGAGAGCCTGATCCCCACCGACCGCCCGGGCATCAACGCCTGGTCCGGCGCGGGTCTCGAGCCCGTCGATCTCGACCGGCTCGTCGCCGACCTCGCCAAAGTGCGCGCCAGCCGCGACCGCGACGCCGTCCTCGCCGCGATCAGACGCCATGTCCCCGAGATGCGCCCGAGCGCGATTCCGGCGGCCCGCCAAACTCCGGCCCCCGTCGAACCGATACACTCCTCGACCGCGGCGTGAATCCGTCACGCCCCGCCGGAGCCAGAGTGTGTCCGATCGACAAGACATCCTGACCGAAACCGCTCACGCCCGATCCGAGGCCAAGCGGCTTCTGCAGGGGCTCATCGAGGCCCGTGCGCAGTCCGAGGCACGCCTCGCCGAGCTCAACCGCGTCGACATCCTCAAGAAGCTCACCGGCACCAGCGCGCTCGACACAGCCATCGGCTCAACCGAGCGCATGATCGAGACCCTCGACCGCGTGCTGGGCGACATCGAGTCGAAGCTCACGCCCGAAGAGCTCGCGATGCTGAAGGAAGCCCTCGCCGACTGATCCCCAGCGCGCTCAGCCGCCGCTCGGATCGATCCGGTAGAGCCCGCCGTCGATCTCGTCGGTCAGCACGTACAGCCCGCCGTCCGGGCCCATGCCCACCCACCGGATGCGGTCCTCGAACTGCAGCGTCGTCTCGCCGACGATCGCGCCGTCCTCGAAATCGACGCGCCGGATCTGCCGAAGCACCAGCCCGCCCGCCAGCAGATCGCCCCGCCACGCGGGGAACGCGTCGCCCGTGTAGAACACCAGCCCGCTGGGCGCGATGCAGGGCGTCCACACGACCTCGGGCTGCACCATGCCCGTGCGCTCGGTCTCTTCGCTGATCCGCGGGCCCCAGTACTCGACCGAGTAGGTCACCTCGGGCCAGCCGTAGTTGTTGCCGGCCTCGATCAGGTTCAGCTCGTCCCCGCCCCGCGCGCCGTGCTCGGTGGCCCACACCTCGCTGGTGCCGGGCCGGATCGCCATCCCCTGGATGTTCCGATGCCCGTACGAGTACACCAGCGGATCCGCGCCCTCGCCCGCGAACGGCGCACCCTCCACCGGGTTGCCGTCCTCGTCCATCCGCAGCACCTTGCCCAGGTGCGAAGCGGTGTCCTGCGCGCTCTTTCGGATCAGCTCGCCGTCGAGCTCGGTGGGGGGGTTGCCGCCGTCACCGATCGACAGCAGCAGCGTGCCGTCGTCCAGCCACAGAATCCGCGAGCCGAAGTGCTGCCCGCCTTCCTTGTCCTCGGCGACGCGGAACAGCCGCTCGACATTCTCGAGCGCGCTCAGGTCCTCGTTCAGTCGCCCGCGGATCAGCTCCGTCCGGTTTGCCTGCCGCGTGCCGGTGGAGAGCGTCAGGTACACCAGCCGGTTGTCCTCGAACTCGGGGTGCAGCTGCACATCCATCAGCCCGCCCTGCCCGCTCGCGAACACATCGTCCGGCACGCCCTCGACCACCGTGCCGCGCAGCTGCCCGTTCTCAATCACCCGCAGCCGGCCTTCCTTCTCCGTCACGAGGATGGTCTCCCCGTCAGGCAGCCACGCCGCGCCCCAGGGCTTCATGAGCCCGATCGAGATCTCCGTCAGCGTCCAGCCGGTCTCGAGCTCGGTCTTACCCGTCGGCGTGACCGGGCCCTCGGGCTGCGAGCAGCTCGCCAGCCCCGCCATCGCGAGAGCGCCGGCGACCATCGCCGCCGAGCGACCGGAACGGTTCGAATGACCAATCGATGTGCGCATGTGCCAGCCCTCGCTGTGTTTCAAGGTGTCCACGGACACAACAGTAGTCGGACCGTGCGCCGCCCGGCCGCATACGCTCGACGCATGACCACCCTCGACACCACGGCCGCGCCGCCCACCCTCCGCGTGCAACGCCTCGACGAGCACGCCGTCCTCCCGCAATACCACTCCGAACGAGCCGCGGGCCTCGACCTCGCCGTCTGCCTGCCCCGGCACGAGTTCAATTCGGACTCGGTCGTCATCCACCCCGCGCACACTGGCGGCACGATCGTCAAGCTCCCCCTCGGCTTCGCCTGCGCCATCCCCGACGGCTACGAGGGCCAGGTCCGCCCACGCTCGGGACTCTCCACCAAGCACGGCGTCACCATCCCCAACGCCCCAGGCACCATCGACAGCGACTACAGAGGAGAAATGTTCGTCGCCCTCATCAACCTCGGACAGCAGCCCGTCACCATCCGCCACGGCGACCGCGTCGCCCAGCTCGTCATCGCCCCCGTCGCCCACACCCTCGTCGAAGAAACCGACGAACTCGACGAGACCTCACGCGGCGCCGGCGGCTTCGGCTCCACCGGCGGCCACGGCTGACGCCCACGCACCACGAGCCCGAAGCGCAAGCGAGGGAACCGCGCTCTACAGCGTCGCAAACTCCAGATCCTTCGGCAGCGAACTCAGGTTCCGCGCGCCGCGCTCCGTCACAGCGTAATCGTCCTCGATCCGCACGCCACCGACGCCCGGCAGGTAGATCCCCGGCTCGATGGTGATCACCATCCCGGGCCGAAGCTCCGTCCGCGGCGCCTGCTGGCTCAGCGACGGCGCCTCGTGCGTCTCCAGGCCCAGCCCGTGCCCCAGGCTGTGGCTGAACGCCTCGCCGTACCCGTGCCGCGCGATGTGGTCGCGCGCCACCGCGTCCAGCTCGTGGTTCGTCACGCCGGGCCGGATCGCCGCCGCCGCCGCCTCGTGCGCATCCAGCACGATCGAATAGACCTCGCGGATCGTCGCGGGCCAGCGCCCGAAGGCGAACACCCGCGTCATGTCGCCGCGGTACCCGTCGATCACCGCGCCCCAGTCGATCAGCAGCGCCGTGTTCTTCGCCGCTTTAACCTTCGCCGGGCTGTAGTGGGGCAGCGACCCGTTCGCCCTCGCGCCCACGATCGTCCCGAACGCCGGCCCGCTCGCGCCGCGCGACTTCATCTCCCACTCGAGCCAGCCGCAGATCTCGAGCTCGGTCATGCCCGGCCCGATGTTCTCGAGCGTCGACCGCATCGCGACCTCCTGCACCCGGATCGCCGCCTCGATGCCCCGGATCTCCGCGTCGTCCTTGATGATCCGCATCTCGCTGAGCAGCCCCGCCTCGGGCGACAGCCGACGCCTGTTCGCGATCTTCGCGATCGCCTCGAACGCCGCGAGCGACAGGTCCTCGCTCTGCACGATCACCGTGCCGTAGCCGCTGTCGCGGATCAGCCCGCCCAGGTGCGGGTTCATCCCGCCCTGCCGCATCTGGATCGTCGCCAGATGCGCGAACGCCCGCAGGTCCTGCTCGTACCGCCGGTCGCTCACGAACACCGGCTTGCCCCGCGCCGGCACCAGCAGCACGCTGTCGCCGCCGAGAAACCCGGTCAGGTACGCCACATCACGCTCGCGCGTGACGAGCGCCGCGTCGGCGCCCTTGTCGGCGATGATCTTCCGCAGCCGGCGGATCCGCTGCTCGTGGGCGCCCGCTGTCTTTGTCCGCGGCGTCGTTCGCTTGCTCATGCGGCCATGGTACCGCCCGCCGCGATCACCGTTTGGCCGGCACGGGCCCTGGCGATCGCCCCGCCCGCCCGATCCGCCCGCCACGTTGTTGCGATTCCGCCCGAACCCCCCGGCGTTGGCGTGCGTTGGGTACATAAGAATCGCCGAGCGCACGCCACGGACGCACCGACGCCGCCGCCAGACCGGTACGCTTTCACTGAAAGGACAGCCGCCGGCCCGTGACCACGCTCGCAGCACTCATCCTGGGCCCGATCGAGCTCGCCCGCCCCGAATGGCTCGTCCTGGGCGGCGTCGCAGCGGCGCTGGTCGTGCTCATCGGCCGAAAGAGCCTGTCGGCGGTCGGCAACGCCTCGCGCCGCTTGGCCCTGGGCGTGCGTCTGCTTGTCACGGCGCTGCTGACGGCCGCGCTCTGCGAGCCCGCCATCCGCGACGAATCCGAGAAGCTCGCCGTCACCGCCGTCATCGACATGAGCCGATCGGTGCCGACGGCGGTGCAGGCCAGAGCCGAGGCCTTCGTCGAAGAGGCCGCCGCCGTCGGAAGGAGCGAACGCCTCGACCTGCTCGGCGCCATCACCGTCACCCGCGAGGCCAAGGTCCAGGGCCTGCCCAGCCTTGCCGCGAGCGACATCGACGCGCAGGGCATCGGCTCCGTCGACGGCACGAATCTTGAGTCCGCCGTCCGCACCGCGCTCGCCGTCCGCCCCGCCGACGCCGCCTATCGCCTGCTGCTCGTGACCGACGGTAACGAGACCGAGGGCAGCCTGCTCGCCGCCGCCGAGAGCGCCCGCGCGCAGAATGTCCCCGTCGATGTCCTCCCGCTGACCTACCGCTACGACAGCGAGGTCATCGTCGAAGCCGTCGACACCCCAGCCACCGCCCGCATGGGCGAGGTCGTCAACGCAAGGATCACCGTCCGCGCCACCGCGCCGGCCCGAGGCCGGCTGCTGCTGCTGGCCAACGGCGAGCCAATCCAACTCGGCGACGGCGCCGACCTCGGCGTCGAGGTCGACCTCGACGCCGGGACCAACACGCTGCTGATCCCGCTCGCGCTCAACCGCCGAGGCCCGCAGGAGCTCGAGGCCGTCTTCGAGCCCATCGACGGCGCGGGCGGCGATGTCATCGCCGAGAACAACCGCGCGTCTTCGATCACCTTTTTCTCGGGCGAGGGCCGCGTGCTCGTCATGGCGAGCCGCCCCGAGGACGCCCGCCGCATCGTGCAGGCGCTCGGGCGCGAACGCATCGGCGTCGACACCGTCCAGCCCGCGCTCGGCCCCAACTCGCTCATCGAGTTCAACGCCTACGACGCCGTCGTGCTGTGCAACGTCCCCTCCTACGACTTCAGCCAGCAGCAGCTCGACGCCATGAAGGCCTACGTGGAGGACTCGGGCGGCGGGCTTGTCATGACCGGCGGTCCCGACGCCTTCGGCGCCGGCGGCTGGATCGGCACGCCCGTCGAAGAAGTCCTGCCTGTTCAGCTCGACCCGCCGCACTCGCGACGCCTGCCCATGGGCGCGCTCGCGATCGTGCTCGACAGCTCCGGCTCGATGTACAGCCCCGTCGCGGGCACGGACGCGACGCAGATCGAGCTCGCCATCGAGGCCGCCGTCGCCGCCGTGAACACCCTCAGCCGGTTCGACGAGGTCACCGTCATCGCCTTCTCGGGCAACTACGAGATCGTCGTGCCCCTCACCCGCGCCGCCGACCAGGCCGGCATCGCCAGCCGACTCCGCCGCATGGGCCCGGGCGGCGGCACGAACATGTTCCCCGCCGTCGAGGCCGCATTCGACGAGCTGCTCGGCTCCGCCGCCGGCGTACGACACATCATCGTGCTCTCCGACGGCCAGACCATGGGATCCAACACCGAGGGCATCCGCCTCGCCGGACAGATCGCCGCCCGCGGCGGCACCGTCTCCACCGTCGCCGTGGGCGACTCGTCCAACGACACGCTCATGGAAGGCATGGCCAACGCCGCGGGCGGCAACTTCTACCCCGTCTTCGGCGCCGGATCCAAAACCACACTCCCGCAGATCTTCATCAAAGAAGCCCAGACCGTCAAACGATCGCTCATCTGGGAGGGCGAACCCTTTGCACCGACCCTCACCGGCATGCCCAGCACGCCGATGCGCGGCATCAGCGGCGTCCCGAGCCTCGCCGGCTATGTCGTCACCGCCGAACGACAAGACGGCCTCGCCGTCACAACCCTCCGAGGCCCCGAGAACGACCCCATCCTCGCCCAATGGCAACGCGGCCTCGGACGCGTCGTCGCGTTCACCGGCGATGTCACCACTCGCTGGGCCACCGCCTGGACACAGTGGCAAGGCTTCGACAGCTTCTGGGCCGAGCACATCCGATGGGCCATGCGACCCAGCGGCAACGCGCAGGCCCGCACCCGCATCGAGACCGACGGCGACCGATCCACCATCATCGTCGACCTCACCCGCGACAACGGCGAACGCGTCAACTTCGCCGCCATCGTCGGACGCGTCTCGGGCCCCGACGGCAACGCCGAGGGCATCACCCTCCGCCAGGACGGACCCGGCCGCTACATCGCCAGTTTCGAGGCCGATGACCCGGGCGCCTACGTCGTGGGCCTCCGCTACGACGCCCCCGCGACCGACACCAACCGGCGCACCGAGGGCGCCATACAGGCCGCCCTCACCAAGCCCTTCACCGACGAGTTCCGCGCCCTGCAGGACAACGCCGCCCTGCTCCGCCAGGTCGCCGAACGCACCGGCGGCCGCGTCCTCGGCGACGACCCCGCGACCGCCGACCTCTGGAACCGCACGGGCCTCGCCTTCCCCGTTGCGCGCGAGCCCGCCTTCCTCGCCGCGGTCCTGCTCACGCTCCTCGCCTTCCTCGCCGATGTCGCCGTGCGACGCGTCCGCATCGACCTCGCCGTCGTCCGACGCGCCGCCGTCAAAGCCTTCGGCCGATCCGCCTCCACCGCCGGCGAGAGCCTCGAATCCCTCAAGCGCGCCCAGGCCCGCGCGCAGTCACGCATGAGCCAGGCAGACGCCAAAGAAGCCATGCACAACGCCCGCCAGGCCGCCGCCACCAAGTTCGAAGCCGACGCCACGCAGACAAGCACCGAGGTCGAACTGGGCGACAAGCCGGCCGCCGCCGTCATCGAGAAACCCGGGCCCAAGCCCGAGACGCCGGCCGAGAACGAAGACACCGGCCTCTCCCGCCTCATGAAAGCCAAAAAACGCGCCCAGGACGAGATGAAAGACGACTGATCCGAGACCCATCAACGAGCCCCTTGCGCGCGCAAGGGGACCCGACCGGAGCCAGATATGACCAACGAACTCACCGAAGCGCAAGTCGCCGAACAGTGCGAAGCCTTCAAGCAGACCTACGAAACACTCCTCTCCGAAATCGCCAAGGTCATGGTCGGCCAGCGCGAGGTCGTCGATGCCGTCCTCACCAGCCTCTTCGCCGGCGGAAACGTCCTGCTCGAAGGCGTGCCGGGCCTCGGCAAGACGCTGCTCGTCCGCACGCTCGCCGAGACCCTGCATCTTCCCTTCAGCCGCATCCAGTTCACCCCCGACCTCATGCCCGCCGATGTCGTCGGCACCAACATCGTCACCGAAGACGCCCACGGCCGACGCAACTTCGAGTTCCAGCAGGGCCCCATCTTCGCGCAAGTCGTCCTCGCCGACGAGATCAACCGGGCCACACCCAAAACCCAGTCCGCGCTCCTCGAGGCCATGCAGGAACGCTCCGTCACCGTCGCCGGCCGGACCTACACCCTCGACAAGCCCTTCATCGTCCTCGCCACGCAGAACCCCATCGAGCAGGAGGGAACCTACCCCCTGCCCGAGGCCCAGCTCGACCGCTTCATGTTCAAGATCGCCGTCGGCTACTCCAAGCTCGACGACCTCATGACCATCCTCGACCGCACGACCGGCGCCGAGACGCCGCAGGTCAACCGCGTCATGGACGCGCAAACAATCCTCAACGCCCAGCACCTGATCCGAAGCGTCGTCGTCGCCCCGCACGTCAAGCAGTACGCCGCGAGGCTCGTTCTCGCGACCCACCCCGAGGGCGAGCACGCCGGCGGCACCGGCAGCGCGACCAACAAGTACGTCCGAACCGGTGCCAGCCCCCGCGCCGCCCAGGCCCTGATCCTCGGCGCCAAGGTCCGCGCCGTCACCCAGGGCCGGTATCACGTTGGCCACGACGACATCAAGCACATCGCGCACCTTGCCCTGCGCCACCGCCTGATCCTGAACTTCGAAGCCGAGGCCGACCGCGTGAACCCGGACGCGATCGTGGACCAGATCCTGAAGATCACACCGACCGAGCCCGTGCCGATGGGGGTGGGGGGGTGAGAGCCGATCGACAGCTGTGCCCAGAGTTCTATGTCCTCCGCAATGACATCATCGCGCTTAGGCAGCACCTGAACTTCTTCGTGTCGGTGTTTGTCGAAGAGCCAATCGAAACACGTCAGCTTCTATTCGATTCGGCACCCGAGGCACATCAGATCATCTTTCGAGTGCTGTGGCGCGACCTGCTAATGCGGTGTACGCGTCTGTTTGACAAGTCGAAGAGTGGGCAGAATCTGTGCTTGGAGTTCGTGGTTGAGGAATACGCCTCCGAGCTACCAAACGATTTCAAAGAGCGGGTGCGCGAAGCCCGCCCCGATGCAGCACTGAAAAAAATTGAACGCATCCGCCACAAGTTCATCGGTCATCGTGACAGGGAGCACGCGATCCAAGAGGATCCACCGCCCAATGTTGAGCTAGAGGCGGTTCAAGTAGCGCTCGAACACGCACACGACATACTCAACCAAATTGCTTCGGCATTGGGGACCGCTACGTTGGCAAAAAGCATCTACCGCGGAGACGATGCTGGGCAGCAGTTCAAGCGCAGGCTGCTCGATGGCCTGTACTACTGCAAGCAGGTGCAATGGCTAGATGATGACTATCACGAGAGAATGATCGACAACGATGAGGTTGCTCAATGGGAGTACGCCAATCACTTTGATTGGGGAAAAAAGTTGGTCTGCTGGTAATGCTCCGCACCCCCTCCCCAACCCGTCCGTCTTCACTCGAAGACCTCCTCCCCGCCGACCTCATCGCGCGGCTCGATCGGCTCGACATCACCAGCCGAAAGCTCCTCACCGGCAAGCTCAAGGGCGAACGGCGCAGCAAGAAACGCGGCGAGTCCGTCGAGTTCGCCGACCACCGCCCCTATGTCAGCGGCGACGACCTCCGACACATCGACTGGAACATCTTCGGCCGACTCGACCGCCTCTTCCTCAAGCTCTTCCTCGAAGAGGAAGACCTCTCCCTGCACCTGGTCATCGACGCCTCCGCCTCCGCCGACACCGGCGAGCCCAACAAGTTCTTCCTCATGCAACAACTCGCCATGGCCCTGGGCTACATCGGCCTCTCCAACTACAACCGCGTCGCCGTCACCGCCATCGGCGGCAGTCTTCGAACCGGTTCTGCTCCCTCTCCCCTCGGGGGAGAGGGCCGGGGTGAGGGGAGGACAGAGAACAGTTCCGCGTCTCCCCAACTCCTCACCCGCATCACCGACCTCCGCGGCAAACGCCGAACCCACGACCTCGCCCGCTTCCTCTGCCAACTCGAACCGGCAGCCGGCATCGGCGACACCGATTCGCCCGACGTGCCCGACTTTGCCGAGGCCTGCAAGCGCATCGCCCTGACCCGCCGCGGCAAGGGCGTCATGGTCCTGCTCTCCGACATGCTCATCAAAGAGGGCTACGACACCGGCCTCCGCCTGCTCGTGGGCCGGGGCTACGACCTGTTCGTCATGCAGGTCCTCAGCCCGCAGGAGCTCGACCCCTCCCTCGCCGGCGACCTGCGCCTCAAGGACCTCGAAGACGGCGACCGCGCCGACATTACCGTCAGCGCACCGCTGCTCAGGAAGTACAAGCAGAACCTGGCCGCGTACACCACCCGCCTCCGCGAGTTCTGCGCACGGCGCGACATCACCCAGATGACCGTCCGCAGCGACACGCCGGCGGACACGCTGATCCTCGACTACCTGCGACGACGGGGGCTGGTGCGATGAAGCGTGCACTGTGTCTTCTTGCGCTCGCTCCGCTCACCGGCTGCGTCTACAACGACGCCCCCGTCCACCTCTACATGCGCGACTACGAGATGACCCGCGCCGTCAGCGCCCACTTCACTCTCGGCATGCCCGCCGCCGAGGTCAGAACAACACTCGAATCCTTCAACATCCGCTACAGAACATTCCCCCCCTTCGCCACCGAGCCCACCGAGATCGAGGCCGCCATCTGGAAGGCCGGCCCTCGCCTCTCCACCTCCTGCTGTCCCGGCGCGATGAACTTCTTCTTCGAAAACGGCGCCCTTGCATCGATCCGCTTCCGCCACCCGCTCCCCGACGAGCCCGGCCTGCTCGCGCCCGCCGAAACCATCCCGCTCGAGCAGCCGCTCGAACTCGATGACAGTGGGGGAGCCACGAACGGAGGTCAGCCCGAATGACCTTCGCCACGCCCCTGCTCGCCGCCATCGCCGCGGCCGTCGCCATCCCGACGCTGCTGATCCTGTATTTCCTGAAGCTCCGCCGCCGCGATGTTGAAGTCTCCTCCACGCTGCTCTGGAAGCAGACCATCGAGGACATGCAGGCCAACGCCCCCTTCCAGAAGCTCCGCAAGAACCTGCTGCTGTTCCTCCAGCTCCTCGCCCTCATCGCGGGCCTCTTTGCCCTCGCCCAGCCCGAGCTCGACGCCACCGCCGTCCTCGGCAGCCGGCACACCATCCTGATCGACCGCTCCGCGAGCATGGCGGCGCTCGACGGCCAGTGGAACGGCGAGACCGTCACCCGCCTCGAGCAGGCGAAGCGCGAAGCTCTGGCCTTCGTCGACGCCCTCGCCGAGCCAGGCTGGCTCGGCCGGATGCTCGAGGGCGACAACGCCACCGCCGACCTCGCCACCGTCATCACCTTCGACACCACCGCCGAGATCCGCCAGGTCATGACCGGCGACAAGGCCCTGCTCCGCGCCGCGATCGAGTCCATCGAGATCACCGACGCGCCAACCCACGCCGCCCGGGCCTACACCCTCGCCGAGGCCCAGGGCCTCCGCCGCACCGCCGAGGGCGAAGACGGCGAGCCGATCGAGCTCGACCCCGTCGTCGGCGCCGTCCACCTCTGGACCGACGGCAACATCGCCGACGCTCGCGACCTCGCCCCCGGGCCCGACGACACCGTCATCTACAACAGGGTCGGCGTCCACACCCCCGACAACCCGGCGCACAATGTGGGCATCACCGGCCTCCGCGCCGAACGCGATTTCGAGAACCCGCGCGAGCTCTCTCTCTTCGTCGGCCTCTCCTCCACCAGCCCGACCGAGCGCACGGTCGATGTTGAGCTGCGCATCGCCGGCGACATCGTCAGCGTCCGCCCCGCCGCCGTCGCCCCCGCCACCGAAACAGCCCTCGGCTCGGGAGGCGTCGTCTTCACCCTCGACCGCGCCGCCGGCGCAAACGCCGAGATCCGCATCCGCCCCGCCGACGCCCTGCCAGACCGGCTCTCGGCCGACGACACCGGCTTCGCCGTCATCCCCCCCGCCAAACGCCTCGCCGTCGCCGTCGTCAGCGACGACGACTTCTTCACCAGCCTCGCACTCGAAGGCCTGCCCCTCGGCGAGCTGATCAGCCTCACCCCCGCCGAGTACACCGCCCAGCGCGACCGCGGCCAGCTCGGCGCCTACGACGCCATCGTCCTCGACAACTGGCTCCCCGAAGGCCCGCTCGACCCCGGCAGCTATCTCGTGCTCGGCGGCGTCCCCGAGGGCCTCGGCCTCTCCATCGCCGAGACCGTCGGCGTCGACGAGATCGTCGACTGGGACCAGTCCCACCCCGTCATGCGCGAGCTCGAGCTCGGCGGCCGGGTGACCGTCGCCGATGCACCCCGCGTCGAGGTCGCCGACGGCTCCGCCGCCCGCGTCCTCGCCGAGATCGGCGCCGGCCCCGTCCTCTTCGACGCCGCCACCAGCACCACCCGCGCCATCGTCGTCGCCTTCGACCCCGACCGGTCCTCCTGGCCATTCGATGTCAGCTATGTCGTCTTCCTCGCCACCGCCGTCGAAACCCTGGGAGGCGTCGCCGCCGATCAGCCCGATCTCGCCTCCGCCCGCCCCGGCGGCACGCTCAGCCCACGCCTTCCCCCGGGCGCACGCAGCGTCCGCGTCCGCATGCCCAATGCTCCCGACATGAACCTCACCCCGGCGCCCGACGGCCGCGTCGCCTTCGGTCCCATCACCCGCGCCGGCCTCTACACGCTCGAATGGTCCGGCCCCGCCGGCGCCCGCGATATGGTCGAAGGCGACACCGTCTCCCGCGCCCTCGCCGTCAACCTGCTCGATCTCAACGAAACCGACATCCGGCCGCGAGACGCCCTCCCCTTCGCCACGGGGGACATTGCCGCCGCGGCCTCGGGCTCCGCCGAAGCGCCCCGCCGACTCTGGCCCTGGCTGCTCGTCTTCGCCCTCGCCGTCATGCTCGTGGAGTGGTACATCTACAACCGGAAGGTCTACCTGTGACCCGCGCGCTGCTCGCCAGCCTTGTCGCCCTGCTCGCGGCCGCCGCTCACTCCCAGATCGAGACGCCCGACGAGCCAACCGTCTTTGCCGACTTCGGCTTTTCCAATGTCATGTCCGCCGGCTGCTGGGCCCCCGTCACCGTCGCGGTGCAGGCCATCGACGAGCCGCTGTCGGGCTATGTTGAGCTCTCGTACAACTCCGGCGGCCAGCGCGTCAGCCACATCGCCCCCTTCGCCGTCGCCGCGCAGGCAAACGCCCTTATCCCCATGACGGTCCACCTCCCCTGGTGGACCGACACGGTCACCGTCGCCGCTCACGACGACCGGCAGGGCCGGGTGGCCTCGCTCGACTACAGCAGCGCCCCGCGCCCGTCCGACGCCCGCCTGCCCGCGCTGCTCCGGCCCGGGGGCATCGTCCTTTCGGCCGCCGCCCGGCTCCCCGCGGCCCTCGCCGTCAACGCCATGCAGCCCGCGCCGGACGACACCGACCGCAAGCCCCGCAACCTCCGCGCGGTCAACATCACCCCCGATCGGCTCCCCCCCAGCCGGCTCGCCTACCACGGCGTCGATCTGCTGATCCTCGAGCCCGCCGACCTCCGAGGCATCGACCCACGCGCCGTCGACGCCATCCTCCGATGGACCGCCTCCGGCGGAAGGCTCCTGCTCCTCGTCGACCGACCCGGCACCGAGCACGCCCGCTGGCTCAACGCCACGCCCGCCACCGCCGCGATCGATGTCGGCACCATCACCGCCGCCGGAGCCACCCCCCGGCGACCGCTCACGCTCGCCCGCGCAGCGCTCGCCGCCGGGTGGTCAACCGCCCCAGAGGCCGACACGCACGCGGTCGCCGCCGCCGGTCCGTTCGTCTTCGGCTGGCTCGGCCTGCTCTCGATCGATCCGAGCGCCCCCGGCCCCGCCGCCCGAACGCTCCGCGACCTGCTCGCCCCGCTCGCCGAAGACAAGCCCAGCACCGACGACCTGGTCGCGTCGCTGAACGATCACCACGCCGGCTGGTACGAGCCTCCCGCCGGCCGCATGTCCGACGAACTGCTCTACCAGCACATCGACGCCATCACCTCCACCCAGCCCCCCGGCAGCGGGGGGTTCATCCTCATCGCCGCCGTGCCCCTCGCCCTCGCGCTGCTGCTCGGCCCGTTCGACTTCCTGCTGCTCGGCCGGCTCCGCAAGCGCCCGCTCGCCTGGCTCTCCGCCCTGATGTGGATCGCCGCCGTCGGCAGCGTCGCCATCGTCGCGCCCCGGCTCTTCCAGACCGGCGACGCCGATGTCGGCGCCGTCGCCGCGATCGACCTCATCGTGCCGAACCTCGCCATGCCACCCGAAGCCGAAGAGAACACGCCCGCACGGATCGCCCCGTCGCTCGCCGGGTGGTCCGCGGAAGCCACCCTGCTCTTCCACGCCTCGCAGACGCCCTTCGAGCTCGAGTCGACCGCACGCGCCGCCTGGCGGCCCTTCGAGGCCGGTCGGGGCGACACCGTCACGCTCACCGGCATGACCTTCCGGCAGACCCCGGCGGGCCCGGGCCCGAACGCCCCCGCCGCCATCGAGCCGATCCGCATCCCGTCACGCA
This sequence comes from Phycisphaerales bacterium, assembly GCA_036751825.1. GTDB lineage: Bacteria > Planctomycetota > Phycisphaerae > Phycisphaerales > UBA1924 > JANQQZ01. Next base: position 488 of record DAIOTV010000048.1, on the reverse strand, counting down.
TCTGGTCGCTCGCCACACTCCACGCCGAGGGTCCGACGCCCCCGCCCTTCGATGTCGCCATCGGTTCGGCGAACGACCGGCTCACCGCGCAGCTCATCGGCCTGCCCGACGCCGCCCGCGTCGTCGCCGCCCGCATCGTCTACCGCCAACGCACGTTCGCCCTCATCTCGCCAACGCCCGCCGACCCGCGAAGCCCGATCCGGTTCGCCCCGGCCGACTCGCGGCCCGCCGCCTTCGACCCCGGCGACAGCAAAGACCAGGCCGACGCCGCGTTCGCCGTCCTCGCCGGCGAGCCCAGCCGACGCAACCCCGCCGTCGAAGCCCTCGAAGCCGCCGGCTGGGCACGCCTCGACCTGCTCGTCGCCAACCCGCCCGCCGACTCGACCTTCGCCACCGCCGACCGCGTCACCCGCACACGCTTTGCGCACTATCGCATTCTCACGCCCATGCCCGACAGGCCCGACAGGCCCGACACGCCCGACCTGCCC
>DAIOTV010000047.1:13920-22834 GCA_036751825.1 Phycisphaerales bacterium | reverse complement strand
TGTGCGCACCGGCCACGCGCTTGACCTCGTCCACGGCGTTGCCCATGGCGATGCCAAGACCGGCGCTGCTGATCATGCTGATGTCGTTGATCTGGTCGCCGATGGCCGCGGTTCGCTTCAGATCGATCCCGAACCGTTCGCACAGCCAGGCGATGCCCGACCACTTGTGCGCGGCGCGGTCGAACGCCTCGACCACATGGTACATCCCCCCGCTGCCGTCGCTCTTGATGTGCTCGGGCGCGACAACCGCCGGGAACGAGTGGAACAGCACGTGCTCGCCGAACCGGCCCAGCAGATCGTCGCGGATCGGGATGGTCCGCGTGCTGGGCGCGCACGCACCGACGCGCACGGTCCACTCGGGGTGCTCGTCCTCGTCGAGCGAGTCGACCTCGGCGTACGACACGCCGAGCGTCTCGAACCACCACGCGGTCACCGGGTCCATCTTCACGCCGTTGCGGGTGACGACCAGGTAATCGACCGGGCTCGCCTCGGCGTCCTTGAGCACGAGCGCCGCGTGCCCCTCGTCGATCAGCAGATCGACGACGCCCCGCACGACCCGCTCGTGCATCGGGAAACGGTGCATCGTCTCGCCGCGAACCGGGTCGACGACCATCGAGCCGCCGGCCGAGACCATCGCCCGCGTCGGCCCGATCGCCTCGATCGCGAAGCGGCTCTCGACGCGGCTGCGGCCCGTGCACAGCACCACCTCGACGCCCGCGGCCTTGGCCCGCCTGATGGCGTCGGCGTTGGCGCGCGGCACCCGGCCCGACGAATCCGCCAGCGTGCCGTCGATATCCACCGCAAGAAGGTCGTACTTCAGCGCCACGCACACAGCGTACGCCGCACCGGTTCAATCGGCGTGAACCCGGCCCAGCGTGATCTGGTTCTTGCCCGCCGCCTTGCTCGCGAGCGCCAGCTCGTCGGCGCGGCGCAGCAGCTCCGCCGGCGTCTGCCCGTCCCACGGGAAGGTCGCCAGCCCGCCCGAGATCGTCAGATCGCCCGGCGCCTCGATGCCCAGCTTCGGGAAACGCTGGTCCTCCACGGCCCGCTGGAAGCGCTCGGCGACCATCGCGAACTCGTGCGGATGGTCCGAGTGCGTGTCCCGCGGGCCATCGGGCTCGTAGAACACCACCGCGAACTCGTCGCCGCCGATCCGGCAGATCCGGTCCGTCGGCCGCGTCATCGTTCGCAGCAGCCGCACCGTCTCCGACAGAATCTGGTCGCCCGCCTGGTGGCCGAACCGGTCGTTGAAGCTCTTGAAGTTGTCGAGGTCGAAGACCAGCACCGTCAGCTTGTGCCGCCGCTGCCGAGCGTGCGGCAGCGCAGCCTCGAGGAACCGATCGAAGTACCGACGGTTCCACGCCCCGCTCACCGAGTCCGTGTACGCCTCGAGCCGCAGCCTTCGGTGCTGCTCGGCGAGCGCGAGCCAGGTGCCGAGCCACCGCGCGTGATGCAACAGCCGGCCCGACGACTCGCCCCCGCCCGTGACCGAGACCTTGGCGATCGTGTCCTCGCCCATCCCCTCGGTGCGCAGCACGCCGTACCGACGGCCCGACCAGGCGACCTCCACCCCGTCCACCGCGCGCGCGTCGTCGCCCTCGACCAGAGGGAAGAACTCGATGTCGCTCCGGCCGACACGCGCCCGGATCAGGCCCAGCGCCGGCTCGAGGATGTCGCGCCCGCCCAGCGCCGCAGCCACGAGCACATCGTCGCCGTCGCCGTCGAAACGCGACGATTCCAGCGGCTTGATCTCCGCATCGACGCTCGGCGACTGGGCCGGCGGACGCGTCCCATCGGCGCGAAGGCCCCCGGCCCCGGCCGCTTGCGCTGCGGACTCAAGCAGCGGCTGATGATCCGGCTCGGGCTCGCGGAGCAGCGCCAGCTCCTCCTCGTCGAGACCGTCGTCGATCGGCAACGCCCGCTTCGGAAACACCGGCGGAGGGGCCGCGGCTGCAGCCGGTGCACGCGACGACGCGTCGACCGAATCAGCCGAATCGGCGTCGGCCGCGTCGGTGTCGCCCAAAGCCGGCGGCGTGTTGTCGTGGATCAGCGTGCCGTTGGTCGAAGCGGGCACCGGCACACCGGGCGGAGGCGACGACGCTGGGGTCGGGGCCGGAGTCGCTGGAGGCGGAGCACGCTCGGGCTTGGGAGCCGGCCCGTGGATCAGGGCACGGAGCTCGTCGGTGGAAACGGAAGAGGGCACAACACCGTCGTACGCACCGCCGCCCGGCGAGTTCGCGCCGGCTTCGTCGATGCGGAGCACAACCGCATCGGGCGCGACCCGGCGGGCCGCAGAAACGAACGCACCGTCACCACCGTTCCGCTCGTCGATGTCCGAGCCCGCGCCGACGATCACAACCGTGCGTCCGGGAACCTCGCCGACGGGGTTGGCCAGCTCACCGATCGCGTCGAAGCCCGTGCGGACGCGGATGAGCTCGATCGACGGATCGAGCCGCAGCCGGGCGTCCTGCCCGGTTCGGCCGACCAGCACGACGCGCGCGGCGATCGCGTCGCCGCCGATCTCGGCTCGGCGTCGGCCGGCGGGGCGCGGGAAGGGGCTGGCTCGGTGCTCGGGCATGGGCGTACGGATGTCCCTGTTCGGATGCTCAGTGATCTAGTTCTATCGCTTCTTGCGGTCGTCGGGGTCGTCGGCGAGCAGCATCGCCAGCTCTTCGTCCGTCAGCAGGCCCGATGGGCGATAGCCGCCCGCATTATCGGTAGCGCGCGACGCCGTGCTCGCGCCGGGCAGCGAGTCCTGGTTGCGCCAGTCGGGGTGTCTCGACTCGCCGTTGCGGTGGTCGGCCGAGCGCGACTGCGCGAGCCGCAGCGACGGCGCCCTGACCACGGCGCTCTCCGACGGATCGCCGCCGAAGGTGTGCTCGGGCTCCGCGCTGCGCGGCTCGGGCACCAGATTCGCCAGCTCCAGCGGCCTCAGCTGCACCGCCGCCTTGGCCTGGTAGACCCAGACCCGCAGCTTGGGGGCGTAGCGTCGGCAGCTGGTCAGCATCGCCCGCTTGCCACGCAGCTCCGAGGGCTCGACCAGCACCAGGATCGCCTTGGCCCGGTCGAGCGACCCGCCGGCGACCACCTCGGCCATCGCCCGGAACGCGTCGCCGGTCACCCGGGGCTCGACGCCCTTGCGCCGCATCGCACCCATCAGCGCCTCGGGGGGCCGGCTCTTGGCCCACACCACGCACCGGGCCTGGGCGGCCGACTTGGTTGCCTCGCGTGCATCGCTCGTCATGCCGGGATCATATGGGACGCGCAAGACTTGCACGTCGCCCCCGACGGTACCGCCTGACAGTTAGCCCGCCAGAACCCGCTCGGCCAGCTGGGCGGCCCCGTCGGCGGGGCCCAGCGAGGCCATCGCGTCGGCCATCGACCGGCGGTGCGCGTCGTCGAGCAGGCGGCCGAGCGACCCAGCATGGGCCGACGCGTTCTGCGCCGGGTCGATCAGGTCGTCAACCACCATCGCCCCCCCCGCCTTCGCCAGCGGCTCGGCGTTGAGTGCCTGGTGCCGATCGCGGTGGTGCGGGTAGGGCAGGATCAGCGAGGGTCGGCCCGAGGCCCACAGGTCGGCGACCGTGCCCGCGCCCCCCCGGCAGACCACCGCGTCCGCCGCCGCGAACGCCCGCTCCATGCCGTCGATGTACGGGGCCACGAACGCCCGCACGCCCAGGTCCGTCCACGACGCGGCGCACTCGGCCTGCTCGCCCTCGCCCGTCTGATGGACCACCTGCCAGCCGTCGCCGCCCAACCCCCCGCGGAAGCACGCGAGCACGAAGCGGTTGACCGACCGCGCCCCCTGGCTGCCGCCAGTGACCAGCAGCGTCGGCGCGTCCGGCGAGAGCCCGAAGTGCTCGCGGGCCACGGCGGGCGTGGGGAGGTTTCGCCAGCGTTCGCCCACGATCGGCCGAAGCTCGCGGCCAACGCTCAGCGTCTGGGTCGCGAACCGCGAGGCCAGCCGGTTCGCCTTGCCGGGCACCGCGTCGAGATTCACCACAATGCGCGGCACGCCCTCCGCCCGCGCGCCCATGACCGCCGGCGCCGAAACGAAACCGCCCGTGGCGAGCATCACCATGCGATCGCACTCGCCCGCGAGCGATCGGATCGCCGACCGCCCCGCACGCACGCCCCCGCCCCAGTTCGCCGCGAACCGCAGCAGGCCGACGGGTCTTGGGATCAAAGGCTTGGCGGGCGAGACCTCGAACCGGACGGCCTCGCCCGCGATCGTCGCCGGCTCGAGCACGCGCCGGTCGATCGCCCGGCCCGACACGACGAACACAAACCGGCACCCGCCGGGCCGGAGCCGCTCGAGCTCGTGCGCCACGGCGAGGTTCGGGTGGATGTGCCCGCCCGTGCCCCCGCCGGCCAGCACCACGCCGATCGGTCGTTCGCCGCTCACGCGAAGAGCGTCTCGGCGGGGAGCTCGTGTCCGTCTTCTCGCTCGGCTTCGGGCTCGCGCTCGCGGGCGCGGTCGATCGCGCAGACAAGCCCGAGCGCCAGGCCCGTCAGGATCCAGCCCGTGCCGCCCTTGGAAATCAGGGGCAGCGCGATGCCCTTGGTGGGCGCGAGGCCCGTCACGACCAAAAGGTTGATCGACGCCTGCAGGCCGATCGTCGCCATCACGCCCAGCACGAACAGGCGATGGACGGGGTTGTGCGTGCCGCGGACGACACACAGCAGCAGCCCGATGAGCGCCGCGTAGAGCACGATGACCAGCAGCGCGCCCATGATGCCGAGCTCTTCGCAGATGATGGCGAAGATGAAGTCGGTGGTGTCCTCGGGCAGGTAGCCGAACTTCTGGAGCCCGTGGCCGAGCCCCCGGCCCGCGCCCTCGCCGCCGGCGACGGCCCCGAGCGACTGGAGCATGTGATAGCCGTCGCCCGCGGGGTCGGCGTAGGGATCGAGGAACGCCGTGACGCGCCGGACCCGGTAGTCCTGCGTGAACAGCCCCGCGGCGACGACCGCCAGACCCACGGGCGCCATCGCCGCGAACTGCCACAGCCGAGCGCCGGCGGCCACGAGCAGGACGCACGCGACGGCGCCGATCAGGGCGGCGGTGCCGAGGTCTTCCTTCATGACCACGACCGTGACCAGGCCCACGCACGCGAGCGCGGGCACGAGCCCGGTCCAGAACCGCTCGAGCCGGGGGCCCATCGAGGCAGCGCACCAGGCGGTCAGCCCGATCATCGACCACTTCACGATCTCGCTCGGCTGCACGCTCACAGTCCCGAGGCCCGGCAGCGGCACGTGCAGCCAGCGGTACGACGCGTTGATCGCCCGGCTCAGACCCGGCATGTACACCAGCAGCAGCAGACCCACCAGGCACACCACGCCCAGGATCGCCACCCGCACCAGCCGATCGGGCCGGGGCGTGGCGAGCCGATCGGCCAGCGGCGTGGGCACGAGCCAGCCGGCGGCCATCGCCGCGATCGCCAGCGCCGCGAACAGCCCGTCCCGCGCGCCCAGGATGCTCGTGATGGTCAGCCCGTCCGTCGCCGCCACCGGGTGCTCCACCGTTGCCGGCTCGATGGTCATGCCCGCCGAGTGCACCATGACCACCCCCAGCGTGAGCAGGGCGAGCGCGCAGAGCAGGATGCCTTGGCGCACCGAGGGCATGAATTGGGGTATCGGCGAGCCGGCGAACCCGGGTGCAGAACAGCGTTTGCGGCTATTTGAGCACGGTCAGGCTGGTCTTCCGCTCGAGCTCGGCCACGGGCCTGGCGATCAGGTCGTACCCGTCCGCCGCCACGACTGTGCATCGAACAAGCTCGCCCGCCGCCAGCCGATCGCGGCTCTGGACATAGGTCACGCTGTCGATCTGCGGGGCCTGGTGGTACGCCCGGCCTTGGTAGAGCCGGCCCCCGCCGCCCACGCCGGGCGTCGCCTCGACCCGCTGGCCCGTGTCCTTGTCGATCAGGATGTCGAGCTGCACGCCCGTCTCGGTCGGCTGGCTCTCGTCCCACTGCTCGGCGAGGAACTCGTTCTGCTCGAACGCGATCCGCTGCTGCAGCTCCATGATCTCGGCCTTGCGCTGGGCCTTCACCTCGGCGGGCACGGCCAGCTTCGGGTCCTTCTCCATGGTGCCCGCGGGCGTGCCGGGCTCGGCGGAATACTCGAAGACACCCACCGCGTCGAAGCCGACCTCGTCGATGAAACCGAGCAGCTGCTCGTGGTCCTCATCGGTCTCGCCCGGAAAGCCAGAAATGAAGGTGGTGCGGATCGCAAGGCCGGGGATCGTCTCACGCAGCTTGTGCATCAGCTCGGTCTGCTGGGCGGCGCTGACATTGCGGCGCATCAGCTCGAGCATGCGGTCCGAGCCGTGCTGCAGCGGGATGTCGATGTAGGGCAGCAGGTGGCCGTTCTGCGTGAGCTCGGCGAAGGCCTCGATGAACTCGTCGCGGAAGTTGCTGGGGTAGGCGTACATGAGCCGCACCCAGCCGGCGCCGGCGGTGTCGCGCACGGCGGCGGACAGGCCCCGGAGCAGCTCGGGCAGGCCCCCGCTGCGCGAGGCCTCGTTCCAGCCGGTGCCGATGTCGTCGCCGTAGCTGGTGGTGTCCTGCCCGATGAGGTTGAGCTCGAAGACGCCGTCGGCGAGCAGCTCGCGTGCCTCGGCGACGACGCGGTCGACGGGCTTGCTGCGCATCTTGCCGCGGATGGACGGGATGGTGCAGAACGCGCACTTCTGGTTGCAGCCCTCGCTCATGCGGAGGTAGGCGTAGTGGCGTGGCGTGAGGCGCAGGCGGGCCGAGTCGTCCTCGAAGTAGCCGATGCCCTTGCCGTCCTTGCCGTTGACGGTCAGCCCGGCGGTCTGCAGGCCGCGGACCTCGGCGGCCTGGATGGCGTTGCCGGCGATCCAGTACTTCGGCTGATCGGAAGCCTCGGCGAGCGAGTCGCGGTTGGGCCGAATGCCGCGGACGGCCTCCACGACCTTGTCGCGGTCGAACACGCCGATCATCGCGTCGATGCCCGGCTCCCACTCGAGCATCTTCGCGCGGTGCCGCTGCACGAGACACCCCGCGACGACCACGCGCTTGACCCGGCCGGCTTCTTTCGCGCGGACGGCGTCCTTGATCACCGCGAGCGATTCGTCTTTCGAGGCCTCGAGGAAGCCGCAGGTGTTGACGACGACCGCGTCGGCGGGGTCCACGCCCTCGTCGGATCCGACGCCGGAGTCGGTGAGCGATCGGCCCTCGGTGTGGCCCGAGTCGTCCCAGCGTTCGTCGGTGCTGGGGTTGTAGCTGACGGGCATGAGGCCGTCCTCGGCGAGCAGGCCGAGCATCTTCTCGGAATCGACGAGGTTCTTCGGGCAGCCGAGGCTGACGAAGCTGACGGTGCGGATCTCGGCGTCCGGCTGGGCTATCGGTTGGGTTTCGGGCATGGACGGGAATCGTAGGCCGGGCCCCAATCCGTGCCCCAAACCGTGGTCAGGGGTCGGTTTAGGCCGCCCGGGGTGTGAGCCGGGGCGCCGGCTGGAGCAGCGTTTGGGGCCCCAGCCCGGGCATGGGGTAGAGCCGCTGGAGCACCTCGGCCATCGGTTCGGGCTCGGCGACCACGAAGAAGCACGACTCGGCGAGCTGGGTCGCCGCGAACCGCAGCGCCCGCGGCAGGTTCTGCCGGGGGGTGCAGAGCATCAGCTCGCCGTGCTCGAATCGCAGCGGCAGCACCTTGAACTGCCAGGCCTGCCGCGGCGTCACCACGATCGCCGCGTCAGGATCGATGTCGACCGTGCCGGGGTCGATCACGCCGGCGAGCGATTCGTACTGCGTCGCCCACGCCTGCTCGATGGTGTCGGGATCGACCCCGAACATCCGCTCCGCGAGCTCGCCGAAGGGACGGGCCACGAGGCGTTGCTCCTCGAGCACCTGGTCGCGCTGCTCGGCGGTAAGCACGCCCGACACCACCAGCAGATCTCCGAAACGTAGCGGCATGGTTGATCTCCCTCTTCCCGGGCGCACCATCGACGCCCGCCGGGGCCGGCTTGCCACGCAGTTGCGGCGAACGGGCCCGAAACGGGCCGGCTGTGCGGGGTGTGCCAACGGTCACCCCGCCGGCGAGGGCGGGCGTCGTCACTTTCCGACGCAGAACGACGCGAACACACGCCCGAGAACCGCATCGGGATCGACGCGGCCCATGATCGCCCCAAGCTCGTCGAGGGCCACGCGCAGGCGGTCGGCGACGAGCTCCGCGTCACCATGGGCCAGCGCAGTGGCGTCGGCGAGGGCGTTCGTGCACGAGCGCAGCCGACCGGCGAGGGATGCTGGGAGCGAGCCGTCGTCGCCCGCGAGCGATCGGCACGCTGAGGCGATGGCCTGCTCCAACTCGCCCAGCCCCTCGCCCGAGAGCGCGCACACCGGCAATGCCCCATCGCTCGCCGGATCGCCAGCGCGGTCCGCCTTCGTGCGCACGCGGATGGTGCGGTCGTCGATGTGCGTCTCGAAGCGGCCGAACTCGTCGCACCGAAGCACGACATCCGCGGCGTCGATGCGCTCCTGCGCGAGCCGGGCGCCGGGGGAGCCGTCGAGGCCGGGCAGATCGACCAGATCGATCTCGACGCCGCCGGGCAGCGTGAGCGGCTCGGCGATCGCGTCGCGCGTGGTGCCGGGCTCGGCATCGGTGATCGATCGAGGCCGCCCGAGCAGCGCGTTGAAGAGCGTGCTCTTGCCGGCGCTGGGCGGGCCCACGAGCACGACGGTCGGCACGCCCGGGCGCTGCTCGCCGCCGCGGGCCGAGCCGAGCTGGCTCGCGATCTCGCCGCGGAGCGTTTCGAGCTCGTTTGCCAGCGTGTCGGGCTCGATCGCGGTGACATCTTCCTGGTCTGTGAAGTCGATGCCCGCTTCGACGAGCGCGAGCAGGTGCGCGAGGCGGTCGGCCCAGTCGCGCGCGGCCCGGCCCAGCTCGCCCGAGAGCA
>DAIOTV010000047.1:0-13910 GCA_036751825.1 Phycisphaerales bacterium | reverse complement strand
GCGTGAGCCGGCCCGCGAGGTAGGCGCGGGCCGAGAACTCGCCGGGCCCGGCCGCCCGCACGCCCTCGCAGGCGAGCAGCGCTCGCATCGCGCGGTCAACGATCGCGGGTCCGCCGGGGATCAGCACCTCGAGCGCGTCCTCGCCCGTGTACGACGCTGGGCCGACGAACCGCAGCGCGAAGCAGGGGAGCCGGTGTCCGCCGAGATCAAGCGTTGTGCGGACGACACCCCGCGAGGCGGGCATCGGTTCGAACAGGCGCGACACGGGGTCGAGGGGGCCGGAGAGACGGATGACAGCACGGCCGCCCGTGCCAGATGCGGACGCGCGTGCGGCGATGGTGTCGCCGGTCATGGTCTGGTCATGGCGTGGTCATGCCCCGGTCATCCGCCGTTCTGGTCGCGGCTCTTGCGGATGGCGCGCTGGGCCGCCGACTCGCCCTTGCCGCCCCGGCTGGCCGGGACGCCCCCGGCGCGGCCCTGCTTCTGCTGCGCACGCATCGCCTGCTGCTGCTCGGCGATCTGGTGGAGGCGGTCCATGAGCCCGCCCTTCTTGCGGGGCTTGCTCGGCTTCTTCTTGACCTCGAGCAGATCGTGCTTCTTGACGTGGGCGCGGATCCAGGTGTTCTCGAGGATGGCCAGCGTGGAGTTGGTGATGAAGTAGAGCGCCAGCCCGCTGGGCGCGTTGTACATGATCACCGGGAACAGGAACACGGTCATGTACTTGGCGATCTTCTGCGTCTGCTCCTGCTCGGGCGTGAGGGTCGCGCTCGTGGGGGGCGTCATGAACTTCATGTGCATGAAGTAGACCACGCCCAGCACGATCGGCAGCACGTTGAAGCCCTGGATCTCGCCCATCAGCGGGATGCTGAACCGCATCGCGGGCGGCAGCAGGATGAGGTGATCGGGCTCGGCGAGGTCGGCGAGGAACAGCCACGCGCCGCCGGTCGCCGACTGGATCGCACCGAAGAACGCCGGCTCGTGCCGAAGGTCGTAGAAGTAGAACAGGCTCGCGTAGAGCGCGATCCAGATCGGCGACTGCAGCAGCATCGGCAGGCAGCCCAGCATGCCCGCGGGGTTCACGCCCTCTTCGCGCCAGAGCTTGGCCATCTCCTGCTGCATGCGCTGGCGGTCGTCCTTGTACTTCTCCTGGATCTTTTTCTGCTTGGGCGCGAGGTCCTGCATCTGCTTGCCGAACCGCTGCACGCGGATCTGGCTCCACCGGTTGACCGGGTGCAGGATGCCGCGGACGAGCACCACGAGCAGGACGATCGCCAGCGACCAGTCCTTGACGAAGCCCTCGAAGAAGCGCAGGGCGCCGAGCAGCGGCCCGGTGAGCCAGGTGAAGGTGCACGCGGCGCACGGCCCGCCGAAGTTGTACGCGACCACCCCCTCGATGCCCGCCCGCGCCGCGTCGGGCTGCTCGGCGATCGTCGGCTCGTGCTTGGGCCCGGCGTAGAAGCGGTAGCTCGACTCGGTGCTCGCGGCGTTGCCGGCGAGCTCGACGACCGGGGACGCGAGCCGGAGGATCAGCGTGCTGGCCTTGGCGTCGAGCGGGTTCTGCAGGACGACGCGTTCGACGCGTTCGACGGCGTTGAAGGTGCGGTCGGAGGTCGTCTCGGGGATCTGGCCGTGCACCACCACGGCGTAGTAGCGGTTGGTCATGCCCGCCCAGACGAGCGAGAGGCCGGCCTGGACCGTGTCCTCGCTGGGCCAGACCTGCCGGGCCGGGACATACTGGCCCGTCGCGTCGTCGCGCGGCCCGAGGAAGTTGGTGCGGGGGCTCAGGAACTTCTTGGCCAGCACGTTGTTGCGGGCCGGGTCGAGCTCGGGGCGCAGCAGGTAGCCGAACCGGACGCGCCGCCGGTCGCCGCCGTAGGACACATCGCCCTTGGGCAGATCGATCGGGCCGAAGGTGACAAGGCGCACGCGGCGGGGCGTGTCGGTCAGGTTCTGGACCCGCTGCGAGACCAGCACATCGAGCGAGCCCTCGGGCAGGACATAGCTGCGCGTGACGCGGAGCTGCTCGTTGCCCTCGGCGTCTTCGACGATCGCCTCGAACACGCCCGGCGCGGTCTCACGCCAGACGTTGCCGGCCAGGCCCACGATCGCGCCGTCGACCTCGGCCCACAGGGCGGCGAAGGGCGTGATGACGCTGCCCGCCTTGAGCTGCTCGGCCTGGAGCTCGACATGGTCCTCGAGCTTGATCTCGCCCGTGGCCTTCCACGCCGTCCTCTGCTCGACATGCTGGAACTCGCTGGCGAGCCGCAGGCTCGCCACGCCCGCGCCGATGCGGCTGAACTCGAGCCGAAGGGCGGCGGGCCCGTCGGGATCGATGCCACCCAGAGGCGTGAACGACGCGGTCCGCTCGACCGGGCGCGCGCGGAGCACGGGCCTCGGCGCCGGAGCCGGAGCGGACGGCTGGGCAGCTTCAGTTTCGGCTCCGGCGGTCTCGGCTCCGGCGTCGGCCTCGGCAACCGTGTCGGTCGGGGCGACGGTGTCGGTCGGGGCGACGGTGTCGGTCGGGGCGGCGGTGTCGGTCGGGGCGGCGGTGTCGGCCCCCATCTGGGGACCCGGCTCGGCCTCACGCTCCGCGGCGGGATCCGGGCGTGCGGCGCGCTCGGTCGTGGCTTCGGCGACGGGCGTGTCGGCCTCGGTCGCGTCGGTGCCGCCCTCGGCGGACGGCGCGGCCGACGGGGGCGAAGCGGGCGGGGTCGTCGGGGCCGAGCTGGTCGTCAGCACGGCCCACGCGGCACCGATCGCCACGAGCAGCAGCACGATCGGGACGATCAGTCGCAGAGCGGTATTGGGTTTGGGGGGGGGCATCGGTGCTCAACGGCCCTCGTACAACCGCTCGCCGAGCCAGTTGCTCAGCTCCGGGATCGCGATGATCTTCTTCGCCGCCGACTCGACGTCGTATTCGACGCGGTGAAAGTCCACGCGGTCGGGGTGCAGCACGGCGTAGCTCGCGCGCGGGTCGCCGTCGCGCGGCTGACCCACCGAGCCAACATTGATCACCGCCTTCTCCCCCTCGGTGAACTCGAAGCTCGCGTCGCTGAGCTCGCCCGGCGGGTAGAAGTCGGGCTCGTCGGTGAAAACGCCCGGCACGTGGGTGTGCCCCACCGCCGCCACGCCCTCGATCCGCCGAAAGATCGACGCGAGCTTGTCGGGGTCCCCGATGACATCGTCGGGGAAGATGTACTCGTTGATGGGTCGGCGGGGCGAGCCGTGCACATACAGCAGCGGCTGCTCGCTGTCGGGAGCGGTCTCGACGACGCGGACGCGCAGCCGGCCCAGGAAGTCGTAGCGCGAGGCGCGCAGATCGTCGCTGGGCTCGGCGTCGAACTGCTCGCGCGTCCAGTAGGCCGCGGCCTGCGCGCCGGGGTTGAAGTTCGTGGGCTCGTAGAGCACGCCGAAGTCGTGGTTGCCCATCAGCGACCACACGCAGCGGTCGCGGACGAGGTCGACGCACTCGAGCGGCTCGGGGCCGTAGCCGATGATGTCGCCCAGACAGATGATGCGGTCGACCTTCTTTGAGTCGATGTCCGCCAGCACGGCCTTCAGGGCGTCGGCGTTGCCGTGGATGTCGCTGATGATCGCGGTGGGCACGGGGTGTGGCTCGGTCGGAGGGGAAGGGCGCTTCGGACGTCGGCGAGGAACGGGATCCTGTCCCCTTGTTGGGGATTCCGTGCGGCTTTCGATCGCCCGGGACCGCGATGGTAGGTCGAGCCCCCTTGGCACGCCACCGCGGCGTCCGGAGCTAACCGACAGGGCCGGCGTGCCCGATTTCTCCCAACCGGCCCGGACTCGGCGGGGGATCTAAGCTGCGCGAGACGATCAGCCGACACAGACTGAACGGTTCCGGGTGCCAGCCGCCCGGACGAGGACCGATCGACGAGCCGTCCGCCCCCGACCACGGCGACGAACGGAGGAGAAGCTTCCCATGCCCGCAGCCGGCGTCAGCTACCAGCGCACCCGCGAGATGACCATCGACGAGCTGCTGCTCGAGAACCGGATCGTCTTTCTCATCGGCGACATCAACCATGCCTCGGCCGCCCGGGTCATGATGCAGATGCTCTACCTCGAGAACCAGAAGCGCGGCCAGGAGATCAACTTCTACATCAACAGCCCCGGCGGTGTCGTCGACGACACGCTCGCGCTCTACGACACCATGCGGTTCCTCTCGAGCCCGGTGAGCACGTACTGCATCGGGCGGGCCTACTCGGGCGCCGCCGTGCTGCTCGCGGCGGGCACCAAGGGCAAGCGCTTCATCCTGCCCCACGCGAAGGTGATGATCCACCAGCCCTACGGCGGGGTCACGGGCCAGGCCGCGGACATCAAGATCCAGGCCGAGCAGATCCTCAAGATGAAGAAGACGCTCAACGAGATTCTCGCCGAATCCACGGGCCAGACCTACGACCAGGTGGCCAAGGACGGCGAGCGGGACAAGTTCTTCAGCGCCGAGGAGGCCGCCGCCTACGGGCTCGTCGACGAGGTGCTCAAGCACGCTCCCCCCGAGGCCAGCCGCCCCAGCTTCAGCTAACCCATCCGGACGCGCACGCACCATGACCACACGAGAGACCCATCCCATGTCCTACCTGGTTCCCATCGTCATCGAGCAGTCCGGCAAGGGCGAGCGGTCGTACGACATCTACTCCCGCCTGCTCAAGGACCGCATCATCTTCGTCGGCGGCCCGGTCTCCGACGAGATGGCCAACCTCGTCGTCGCTCAGCTGCTCTTCCTCCAGAACGAGTCGCCCGAGAACGATGTGCACATGTACATCAACTCGCCCGGCGGCAGCGTGACCTCGGGGCTCGCGATGATCGACACCATGCGGTACATCAAGCCCGATGTCTGCACCTACATCATCGGCCAGGCCGCCAGCATGGGCAGCCTGCTCGCCTGCAGCGGCGCCAAGGGCAAGCGGTACGCGCTCAAGAACAGCCGCAACCTCATGCACCAGCCCCTGCTCTCGGGCGTCATGGAGGGCCAGGCGACCGACATCGAGATCGAGGCCCGCGAGATGCTCCGGCTCCGCGACCGGCTCTACAGCATTTACGCCGAGGCCACGGGCAAGGACACCGAGATCATCGAACGCGACTGCGACCGCAACAAGTGGCTCGATGACAAGGAAATGGTCGAGTACGGCCTGATCGACAAGGTCCTCGAGTCCATGCCCGACCGGTAGGCACTAGACTCCGCCCATGCGGGCGCTCGTCATCATCATCTTGTCCTGCGTCGCCATCGGCTGCAGCTCGGGCGAGCGCATCGCCCGGGCCAACGACGAGCTCAGGCTCGAGCGCGAGGCGCAGCGCGAGCGGATCGAGGCCCTCGAAGCCGAGAACGCCGAGCTGCGAGCCAAGCTCGCGGAGGCGACCGCGCGGGCCGAATCGCCGCTGCCCGATGATGTGCTCGAGGCGCTGCCGCGGGTCGCGCGGATCGAGCTCACGCGGTTCTCGACGATCGACGGCGGCTCCATCACCTGGGCCATCCGGCCGACCGACGGCCGGGGCCGATTCGTGCAGGTCGTCGGCACGCTCGAGGTGCGGGCGATCGACGCGGGCGACCAGCCGAGCGTGCTCGCCGAGGCGGTGCTCACGCCGGCGGAACTCCGCGATGCGTTCGCCAGCGGCCTCGCCGGCGCGGGGTATCGCGTGTCAACGCCGATCGCGGGCGCTCCGGCCGGGCCGGTGACGCTCACGGCCACGCTGCACGATCACATCACTGGCGCGACGCACGAAGCGACCAGGGTCGTCGATCGCTTCTAGATCTCGAGCGTGATTCCCGCGTAGATCTCGGTCGTGAAGAGCCGGTACTCGTCGAGATCGCTCATCGAGTCGAGGTTGGGGATGTACAGGAACCGGATGCCGGTGTCGAGCCAGACATGCGGGACGAGCTGCGTCTCGAAGCCGATGGGCAGCTGGATGGCGAACCCCGAGTCGGAGTCGCTCACGCCGTTCACGTCGGCCTCGACGTCGGCGTAGCCGAGGCCGAGGCCGGTGTAGCCCCGCAGGTTGCCGGTGGTGATGTCGAAGAGCACGTTGCCCATGATCGTGGTGACCTCGAGGTCGCCGTCGAGATCGCGGAGCTGGGCGTCGTCGCGGTACAGCCCGTCGGTGCCGAAGAACCGCCGGGCGAACTCGGCCTCGAGGCGGAAGCCCATGCCCTCGCTCCAGGGCTTGGGGCCGGGTCCGAGGCGGATGCCGGCCGCGGCGTACCAGCCGCCGCCGATGTCGCTTCGGAGTTCAACATCGTTGCCCCCGCCAACGGTGCGGTTCTCGTTCTCGGTCGGGATGGGGAAGGTGATCATGCCGCCGCCCCTGACGTAGACGTGCGGGTGGACGCCGCTGAGGATGCCGCGACCGCCGGCGCTCTCGTAGCCGGCGTCGGAATAGTCGCTCAGGCCGTCCTGCGGCAAGGTGAGCAGGCTCGGGCCGGGCTCGGCGTGCGCCCCGGCGGCCGCGAGGGTTGCCGCGGCGACGGAACGGAATCGGCGTGACATGGCGTTGCTCCTCGGCGGCTACATCTCGAGCGACAGGCCCACGGTCAGCTCGCCGGCGAACGTGCTCGCCCGCTCGATGTCGGTGTCGTAGTCAACCTCGGCGGCGCCGAGCACGCGGCCGCCAAAGGTTAGCCACAGATGATCGTCGAGGCGGTAGCCGGCGGTGGCGAGCGCCTGGGCGGCGAAGGCGGCGCCGTCGCCCTGCTCGCCGTTGGCCTTCAGCTCGCTGAACAGCACGCCCGCGCCGCCGCCGAAGCCGAACCGCCAGTCATGATGCGGCTGCCACTCGGCGATGATGTTTCCCATCACCGCGTGGCTCGTCATGCGCCCGGTGATGTCGGCCTCGGGACGCACGCCGAAGTCCTCGTCGTAGACCACGTCGTCGAGCGTGTAGGTGCGGAACATGTACTCGGCCTCGAACCGGGTCGCGCCCCGCGTGGAACCGCCCGACCAGGGGATCCGCACCCCGACCGCGCCGCCGACGGCGAAGCCGATGTCCGACTGCGCGAACTCCGGCCCGAGCGATCCGAGCGGGGGGGTGAACACCGACACGTTCGGATAGGCCGCGGGATCGAAGTCGCCCTGGTGCTGCGCCACGACGAACCCGCCCGCGACGCGGGCATACAGCCCCCCGCGACGCGGCGGGAAGCGGGCGGCCTTGTCGCGGTCGAACGCCGCCGCCGCGGCGGCGTCGCCCTCGGGATCGGGGACTGTCGTCCGGCTTTCGGGCTGGGCGTCGAAGCCGCCGGTGAGCATGCCGGCCGGGCGATCGGTCGCCAAGACCGACCCGGCCCACGCGGCAGCAATCAGGGCAGGGAGTGTTCGTCTCATACCGTAAGTGTACACAAACTTACCCGGCAACAACACCCCCGACCTCGCCGTGGGGCAGTGGGAATCGGCCGCAGAGGTCGCGAACCTCGCTTCGGACCTGTCGCGTCACCTCGGCGAGCGCGTCTTCGCCCTCGAGCCCGGCGGACAGCACGCGGTCGATGAAGCCTGCGACGATCTTCATCTCGGGCTCGCGGAACCCGCGGGTGGTCGTGGCCGGGGTGCCCAAGCGGATGCCGCTGGTGACCATGGGCTTGCGCGGGTCCTCGGGGATGCCGTTCTTGTTGCAGACGATGCCGGCGTCCTCGAGCCATTTCTCGGCGGCCTTGCCGGTGAGCTCGCCCTCAAAGCCCTTCGGGTCCTTCGCGGAGAGATCGACGAGCATGACATGGTTGTCGGTGCCGCCGCTGGTGATGCGGAAGCCGTGCTCGATGAGAGCCCCGGCCAGCGCCTTGGCGTTGGCGACGATCCGCTTCTGGTAGTCCCGGTACTCGGGCCGGAGCGCCTCGCCAAACGCGACGGCCTTGGCGGCGATGATGTGCATGAGCGGCCCGCCCTGCATGCCCGGAAAGAGCGCGCGGGCGCACTGCTTGTGGATCTCCTCGTCGTTGGTCAGGATCAGCCCGCCGCGCGGCCCGCGGAGGCTCTTGTGCGTGGTCGTCGTCACGACATGCGCGTGCGGGAAGGGGCTCGGGTGCTGGCCGCCGGCGATCAGGCCCGAGATGTGCGCGACATCGGCCATGAGCAGCGCACCGACCTCGTCAGCGATGGCGCGGAACCTGGCGAAGTCGATCGTGCGCGGGTAGGCGCTGTAGCCCGTGAGCAGCATCTTGGGCTTGTGCTCGAGGCAGACCTCGCGGACGGCGTCGTAGTCGATGCGCTCGAAGTCGGGGCTCTGGCGGTCGCGCACGAGCGGGTAGTGCACGGGGTTGTAGTAGTGGCCGCTGAAGTTGATGGGCAGGCCGTGCGACAGATGCCCGCCGTCGGCGAGGACGAGGCTGGCGAAGGTGTCGCCCGGCTCCATGAGGGCCATGAACACGGCCGCGTTCGCCTGCGCGCCCGAGTGGGGCTGCACATTGGCGAACGCGCAGCCGAACATCTGCTTGGCGCGCTCTTGGGCGAGGGTCTCGATCTGGTCGTGGAATTCGCACCCGCCGTAGTAGCGGCGGCCCGGATAGCCCTCGGCGTACTTGTTGGTCATGCAGGTGCCGGCGGCGTGCATGGTGGCGGGGCTGGCGTGGTTCTCGCTGGCGATCAGCTCGATCGTCGAGTCCTGCCGCTCGGCCTCGTGCTCGATGATGCCCGCGGCCTCGGGGTCCTGTTGGCGGATCAACGCGATGATGTCGTCGTGAATGGTCATGCGGAATCGTAGCGGGCGGGGAGCGGGCTCACCCGCCGCTCAGCCGTTCGACCAGGCTCATCGCGTGCTCCGGGCCCGGCATTGCGGCCAGGTCCAGCGGCAGGCAGACGCCGAAGTCGTGGTCGCTGTTCAAGATCACCGCGTTGGGCGGCACAAAGGCCGAGCCGAACGCCGCGTGCTCGTGGCCCAGGATGAACCAGTTCACCCCCCACCGTTCCACCAGGTCCTCGAGCAGCTCGGCGTCGTAGCCCCGGCCCCAGACCATCAGGTGCGCCGAGCCCTGCCGGGGGGTGTAGTCGTCGTCGGTCAGCTCGCGGCTGAGCACGCCCGGGTCGAACCGCTGCATCATCGCGGGGTTGGGCAGGCTGTGCGAACAGAGCACGTCGAAGCCGCCGCCGCGGGGGTCCGAGCCGTGGCACCGCAGCGCGAGCGGCATGGAGCGGACGAAGGCGTCGATCGCGGCCTCGACGCGGGGCGCCTCGGCGCCGAACGCGTAGTCGAGCCCCATCTCGAACGCCTCGACGCACTTGATGCCGTCCTTGAGCACCGGGCTCTTGAGCATCTGCGCGAGCTCGTGGTTGGCCAGCAGCGTGTGCACGAACTCGGGGTAGTCGGCCTTGAGCTGCGCGACCTTGACCATGACGCGGTAGCTGAAGTCCATGCCGTTGATCAGCCTTTCGGAGTGGATGATCTCGTGCAGCGTCAGGTGCCTGCGTTCTGCGTCGTCGTGGTCGGGCGTGAGCCCCGCGCGTTCGACCAGCGTCTGGAAGTGCATCGGGTTGTCGTGCAGGTCGCCGGTGGCGATCAGCCGGCCCGGCGGGCGGATCTCGTCGATCGAGCCTTTGCGGCACCCGGCGTCGCGGTTGGCCTCGGAGCCGCGCCTCAGGGCGTCGATCACGGCGTCGGGGTCGGCGAGGTCGAGCATGGTTCGGCTCAGGCCCGCTTGGCCCTCAGGATCGCGAGGATCAGGTCGAGACGGTCGACGACATCCTGCATCTCCGGGCGGTCGTCGGGCGCGACAGCCAGGCACTGCATGATCAGATCGTTCAGCTTGCCGGGCACGCGGCGGTTGATGTCGATCGCGGGGATCGGCGGCTCGAGCAGCGAGTCGTCGATCGAGCCCATGAGCGACCCGTCGGGCGCGAGCGCGGTCTTGACCTTCTGCCGGGTCAGCACGAAGTACATGCTCGCGCCGAGGTTGTACACATCGGTCTTGGGCGTGATCTGCCGGCGGTGCACCTGCTCGGGCGCGATGTAGTCGGGCGTGCCCTGGATGCGCTTCTTCACCGTGCCCACCGGGCAGGACTGGCCCAGGTCGATGATCTTCGCCACGCCCTTGTCGTCGACGATGACGTTGTTGGGCTTGAAGTCCGCGTGCACGTAGCCCCGCTCGTGCATGTGCGCCATCGCGCTCGCCGCCTGCCGGAAGATATCGCACGCCGACTCGAAGGTCTTGGGCATCAGCCGGTCGAGCGCCATCCCGTCGACATGCTCCATGAACAGGAACAGCCGCACGGTGTGCATCAGGCCCTTTTTCTTCTTCACGATCCGCTCGATCTTGCGGATGGTGGGGTGGTCGAGCTTCTGGGCGATCTGGTACTCGGCCTCGGCCTGCTCGAGGAAGCGGACCGATTTCTCGTCGGTCTTCTGCACATCCTTGAGCGCCCAGATCCGCTTGGTCTTCTGGTCGTGGGCGAGGTAAATGATCGACGCCGCCCCCCGCCCGAGCTCGGACAGGATGCGGCAGCCTTCAACCACATCGCCCTTGATGAAGACTTCCACCCGACGTTCCTCACACCTTTGCAGACCGCGGCATGACAGATCCCGCCCTCGGGCGGTGCCGCTATGCGAGGGCCATCCTAGCGTGCTGACGAGACAACCGGCGGTGGTGCGGCTCATGCCCGCTCATGCGCGATTCCACGGCTGACGCGACACACGGATCGCCGCAGGGAGTCCCCAAGCCCGCTGGTCCGGAAACAAGGCGGGTTCGCTCCGCAGGCCAGCCGGGCTAAGGCAGCAGCTGCTCGCGGAAGGACGCGACGGGGAACCGCAGACCCGGGCTCGATGTGCCCGCCAGCTCGCGGTGCAGCCGGACACCGCTGGCCGGGATGTCGAGCCGCCGCTGGAGCTCGTTGACGGTCTGGATCAGCCGCTGCATCTGCGCCGGCGTGAAGTCGCGGCGGTCGCCGTCGCCGACGAGGCAGACGCCGATCGTGTTCAGGTTGTACCAGTCGCCCTCGGGGCCCGCGGTGTGCGCCCCCGGCGACTGCTCGAGCCAGCGGCGACCCACATGCAGCTCGCCGTCGCTCGCGCCGTTGCCGTTGCTGATCACGAAGTGGTAGCCGAGCCCGTTGAGGCCCATCCCGCGGTGCTGGGCGTCGAGCGTCTCGCCCGAGCCGTGGGGCGAGGCGGAGTGGTGGATCACGATGCCCTGCCACCGGTCCGGCTCGACGGGCGATGCCAGGTCGAACACGGTCTCGAGCGAGCTCGGACCGGCCGAGGCCACGAGCGCCGGCAGACGGATGCCGCTGCTCGCCGGCTGCGGCGCACCGTCCAGCAGCCACAGCAGCCCGCCGACAACCGTCAGGAAGCCGATGAGCGAGGCCAGCACGATCTGGTCGCGGGTGAAGCCGGGCGAGGCACCGGCGGACGAGCGGGCGGAGGGTGTCGACCGCGCGCGACGCGGAGCCGACGCGCGGGACGCCTTGGTGGAATTCGACTGAGTTCGCTTGCGGCGAGCGGTGCTCACGAGACGCATCCCTTCGTCATGATGCCCTGTTGAGCGACCGGCGCTCCGCCCGGCCCGTTCCATTCACGATGCTCCGCTCATCGGACCGTCCGGCCCGCTCGCGTCAAAAACCCCCGCCCCGAAGGGCGTTGCCGATCACTCGCCGTACGTCAGACGGTCGCGCAGGTTGGGCACGCGGCGGCCGAACTCGTTGAACCGGTACGGCTGCGCGTCCTGCGAACGAACGCGGTCGTAGCGCGCGTAGGGCGAACGCTCGTCGCTCTCCCGAAACAGCGTTCGGTTGCACCCGGCGAGCGTGCACACCGCAACGAGTGCGACCACCCCAAGCCGCGCACGACATGATGTGGTTCGATTCTCAACCCGTTCGCCGCGCATGCTCAAGTGTAGCGAGCGGCGAGCCAAGGCAAACGCCCGGCCACCAGGGGCCGGGCGCTCGCCAGAGGGGAACAAACAGGAAGGAGAGAAGAAGACTCTGCCGGTACGCCGGCCAACGGACCCCCGTTCGCTCAACGCGACGAATTCCCGTCGAACCGCGCCAATTCGTCCATCACCAGTTCCCCGCGGGCGTGGCACTGACGGAGGCCCTCGTAGATGGCTGTGCACACGACCGAGGCGAGGTTCAGCGAGCGCTCCCCGCGGACCATGGGGAGGGTGAGCACACGCTCCGGCTCGCGTTCGAGCAGCGCATCGGGCAGGCCAACCGACTCTTTTCCAAACACCAAATGGTCGCCCACGCGGAAGTCGGCGTCGAACGCCAGCCGGCCAGCGCGGCCGCTGAAAAACCAGCGCCGGCCCTCGCCCCCGGGCGTCGCCTCGCGGTAGCGGTCGAACGACGCGTGCGTCCGCACAGCCAGCCTCGGCCAGTAGTCGAGCCCGGCGCGTCGGCACGCCTTCTCCGACAGATCGAACCCGATCGGCTCGATCAGGTGCAGCCGGCACCCCGTTGCGACGCAGGTGCGCCCGATGTTGCCCGTGTTGTTCGGGATCTCCGGCTCGTGCAGGACGACTTCGAACACGCGGTCAGCCGCCGGACCTGATAAAGACGTCCTCGGCGGCGCGGCGGGCCTTCACGCCTGGGTCGACCCGCAGCGTCGTGTCCAACGCCCGACGCAGCTGCTCCCACTCGCTGAACATCTCGATGCGGCGCAGCACCCCGTCCGTGCTGATGATGCCGATGCTCCCGAAGGTCGCGGTGTCGTTCCGCCGCCGGTTGCCGTCCACCGGGGGCAGCGGCGAGCCCTCGAGCGGCAGGAGGTAGTGGTTCAACTCGCGCGAGCCCACATACTGGTTGACCGTGTCGAGATTGCTCGGCACGTTGAAGATCGGCGGCAGCTCCTCGTTCCGCCGGCGCCGGTCGTCGCCCGCGAAGGGCACCATCACGCCGACCACCACGACATCGCGCGCGTACTGCTGCTGCACGCGGTCCATCATCGGCATGACCGTCTCGATCGTGTACCGCTCCGCCGGGTGCCAGAGGTACATCACCACGACGCGACCGTTGGCGTTGGGCACGCGGTCGCGGAAGTAGCCCGTGGTGGGCAGCTGGACGCTCACCGGGCCGGCCTCGTCGCGGCGGTTGCGCCGGCGCTCCTCGTCGGTCAGCTCGCGCTCGGGCCACGCGACCGCCGCGTACTCCTCGGGCGTGGGCTTGGCGAACGGCACGTTGAGCACCGTGTCGAGCCCGACGCCCGTGTTGATGCCCTGCGAGAGCCGGCGCTGGCGTTCGGCTTCGGCCATCCCCGCGGCCCGGGCGGCCTGAATGTTCGAGGCCGCGTCGGTGTCCTCGCCCGCGACCTCTTCCACCGCCGCGCGCATGCTCTCGGTCGTGATGTCGGCGTAACGCACCTGGCCAGCCCGGTCGAAAACATAGACATCCGGGTCCTGATCGACCTGGAGCTCCTTGCGGATCGATCCGTCCGCGTCACGCACGATCGGGAAGCCCAGGCTCCGCTGCTCGGCGAAGGTCTTCGCCTGGTCCCACCCCTCGTCCGCGTGCACGCCAACGACCACCAAGTCCGGGAACTCCTCGCCCAGACGCTTGGCCAGCATCGCCACGGTGTGCGACGGGCGGTACCACTCGGCCCAGGTGAACACCAGCATGGGCCGGCCGCTGATGTCGCCCAGCGTCGGAGCCGTCCCGATCCACTCCGCGCCCTGGAGGATCAGGGCCGTGGGCGCGGGCTGGTACACCATTTTGTCGAGCGCAGCGCGCCGGCTGCCCGTGCCCTCGTTGACCACCGACTGGCTCATCGCGCCGACGGCGGCTGTCGCGGCGAGGATCATCGTGCAGCGGTGGATCGTTCGATTCATAAGATAAGGCTCCGTTCGGTGTATGCGCCGCGAGGACACCCCGAGGCACAGTCTATGGACGCGTCGGGCCCGCGCGGGTTCCGTGCAGCGCGATCGCGGCCGCGGTCACAACGTTCAGGCTGTCGACGCCCGCCTCCATGTCAATACGCACGACACGCCCCGC
>DAIOTV010000046.1:0-22959 GCA_036751825.1 Phycisphaerales bacterium | reverse complement strand
GCCCTACGCGAGCTGGAAGCCCGAGGGCGAGCCGCGATCGATCGACGGGCTGATCGACGAGGCGAAGGCGAGCGGCGTGCGCCATGCCGTGGTCACCGGCGGCGAGCCGATGATCTTCCCGCAGCTGCCCGCGATCTGCGCCGGGCTGCGCGGGGCGGGGATGCATGTGACGATCGAGACCGCGGGGACGGTGTTTCCCGAGCCATGGGGCGATCTTGCGTGCGATCTGATCTCGATCAGCCCCAAGCTCGCGAACTCCACGCCCGTTGGCGACGAGCGCGACCCGAAGCGGATCTGGTCCGAACGGCACGAGCGGCGGCGGCTGAGTGTGCCCGTTCTGAATCGCCTGCTCGCGGGGTTCGCGGATCGGCAGCTCAAGTTCGTCGTGGCGTCGCCCGCGGACCTGGCCGAGATCGACGATCTGCTGGCCGAATTGTCGGGCCTTGAGCCGGGCGAGGTGATGCTGATGCCCGAGGGGACGGCCTCGCCGAGCCCGGAGCGCGTTCGGTGGGTGGTCGAGACATGCCTGGAACGCGGGTGGCGGTACTGCCACCGGCTTCACATCGAGCTTTTCGGCGACACGCGCGGGACCTGATCGACGGGCCGCCCGCCGCCGCGCATCCGGGATCGCGGCGGAATGAACCGACCGTCCGCGCGATCGGTACAGTTGCGGATCGCCCGCTCTTTCGGAAAGGACGCTCCGATGCGACATCTTCTGGCTCTTGCAGGGCTGGCGCTCAGCCTCACGACACCCGCGCTCGCGCAGACGGACACGGCCCAGCCGGAGGGCGAGGTGGCGTCGGCCGTCTCGTCCGCGCGGGGCCTGAGCCTCGCCTTCAACCATGTCGCCCAAGAGCTGGCGCCGAGCGTCGTCTTCGTGCAGCGGAAGGACCTCCGCGTGGTGGGCGCGCAGCGGGACTTCTTCGGCCGGATCGTTCGGCGAGGGCGGGAAGAGCTGCAGACCTCCGGCAACGGGTCGGGGGTGATCGTCTCCGACGACGGGCTGGTGCTGACCAACAACCATGTGATCGAGGGCGCCGAGGAGCTCGAGGTGCAGCTCACCGACGGCCGGACCTACGCGGCCGAGGTGCTGGGCGCCGACCCGGCGACCGACATCGCCGTGCTGAAGATCGACGCCCAGGGCCTGAAGCCCGCACGGCTCGGCGACTCGGACGACCTGCAGGTCGGCGACTGGGTGCTGGCGATGGGCTCGCCCTTCGGGCTCAGCAACACGGTGACGGCGGGCATCGTCAGCGCGACGGGCCGGCAGAACCTGGGCATTGGGCGCAACACCGGCCGGGCGGTGCAGTACGAGGAGTTCATCCAGACCGACGCGGCGATCAACCCGGGCAACTCGGGCGGGCCCCTTGTGAACCTTGACGGCGAGGTCGTGGGGATCAACACCGCGATCTTCAGCCGCAGCGGGGGCAACATCGGGCTGAGCTTCGCCGTGCCCACCGCGATCGCCGAGCGGGTGATGCGGACGATCGTCGAGAACGGGCGGGTGGCGCGCGGCTGGCTGGGCGTGACGCTCGAGGCGATCACGCCCGACGACGCGGAGTTCATGGGTCTCGACGCGAGGCCGATCAAGGGCGTGCTGGTCGCGGCCGTCGAGCCCGACAGCCCCGCCGACAAGGCGGGCATCGAGAAGGGCGACGTGATCCTCGCCGCCGACGGCCGGCCTGCCGAGGAGGTCAGCCGTCTGATCAACACCATCGCGCTGTCGGGCCCCGACCGCGAGATCGAGCTGATCACGCTTCGCGACGGCGTCGAGCGCCGCGTGAGCGCCACGCTCGCCGAGCGTGAGGCCTACATCCGGCAGATGCTGGGCGTGGTGGATGTGCCGACGATCGGCGTGGGCGTCGTGACGCTGACCGACCGGGCCGCGGCGCCGGGCGTCGACGCCAAGGGCCTGTTCGTGTACGACATCGACCCGGAGGGGATCGCCGCCAAGTCGGGGCTGCGCGAGCAGGATGTGATCCTCCGCGCCGCCGGTCGCGAGCTGCTCGACGCCGCCGATCTCGACGGAGCCATCGAAGAGCTCCGCGACCGCGGGTCGGTCGAGCTGTTTGTGCAGCGCGGCGCTCGGCGTGGCACGATCACGCTGCGGGCGCCCCGGCTGTAGCGGCCGGGCGTCGCGGCTCAGTCGGCCGTGATCTCGGGCTCGGGGCCCAGGCCCTCCAGGGCCCCCGCCGGCCCGCCCCGCTCGGCGACGCGGCCCGTCCACACGGTGCGGAGCACCACGCCCAGGTCGCTGGAGATCAGCAGCAGGCACGGCAGGATGATCAGGATGATCGCCGTCGCCGAGATCAGCCCGCCGCTGATCGTGATCGCCATGGGAATCAGGAACTTCGCCTGAAAGCTCTGCTCGAGCAGCAGCGGCGTGAGGCCAAGCACCGTGGTGACGGTTGTGAGCAGGATCGCCCGGACGCGGGCGCGCCCGGCGGCCAGGCAGGCGTCGTAGACGCTCAGCCCCCGACGCCGCTCGTGGTTGTAGAACTCCATGAGGATCAGCGAATCGTTGACCACGACGCCGGCGAGCGCGACAAAGCCGATCAGCGACAGGAAGGTCATGCTGTAGCCCAGGATGAAGTGCCCCCAGATCATGCCGATGGTCGCGAAGGGGATCGCCGACATCACCACCAGCGGCTGGGTGTAGCTGCCGAAGAGCCAGGCGAGGATGACGAAGATGAGCCCCGCGGCGACCGCCATGCCGAGCGGCAGCGTGGCGAACGAGTCCGCGACATCTTCCTGTCGGCCCCGCGCCAGGATCTCGATGCCCGGCTCGCTCGCCGCGATGCGTTCGACGCGCGGCACGAGGGCGGCGGAGATCGTCTCGGGGTTCGCGCCCGAGCCCCGGTTCACATCCGCCGTCACCGTCACGGCCCGCCTGCCGTCGAGCCGGCGCACGGTCGCGTAGCCCTCGACCTCTTCGATCTCGACGATCTCTTTCAGCGGCACCGGCTCGCCCGCGGGGGAGATCAGGAAGAGCGACTCGAGGGCCGCGATCGACCGCCGCACGCGCTCGGGCAGGGTGACGCGGACATCGACATCTTCCTCGTCGCCGGCGAAGGTGTAGGGCTCGAGCCCGAAGACGGCGCCGCGGATCTGCTGCGCGACGAGGGCCGTGGTGAAGCCGAGCTCGTTGGCGCCGGGCCGGAGGGTGAACCGGAGCTCGCGCTGGCCGCGGTCGGCGTTGTCGGCGATGTTTTCAACGCCCGGGTACTCGGCGATGAGGGCCTTGACGCGCGCGACGGTGCGGTCGATCTGCGCGGGGTTTTTGCCGACAACGGTGAGCGTGATCGGCGGCCCGCTGGGCCCGCCCGAGACGCCCTCGAGCCGGAAGCTCTTGACGCCGGGCATGGGCCCGAGCTCGTCGCGGATGGACTGGATGATCTCCTCGCTCTGGCGGAGGCCCTTGGCCTGCCGCTGCTCGACGGGCATGACCTCCAGGATGACCTGCGCGAGGTGGCTCTGCTCGGCGTTGCTCGCGCCGTCGAGCGCGGCGAGCGAACCGGCGGAGGCGAACACCTGCTGGATCTCGGGCTGCTTCAGGCACGCCGCCTCGATGCGGCGGAGCACCTGGTCGGTCTTCTCGGTGGGAGTGCCGATGGGCATCACCAGCTGGCCGTCGATCGTCTCGGCGTCGTCGCTCTC
This sequence comes from Phycisphaerales bacterium, assembly GCA_036751825.1. Classification (GTDB taxonomy): domain Bacteria; phylum Planctomycetota; class Phycisphaerae; order Phycisphaerales; family UBA1924; genus JANQQZ01. The sequence goes on along the minus strand of DAIOTV010000046.1, from coordinate 19,302 downwards.
GAAGAAGATGAACTCGACCTTGCCTCCCGCGACCATGCCGGCGGAGACGATCACGGCCGACACCGCGGCGGCGAGCGACACGTAACGGAACCGCAGCGCGACGCGCAGCGACGCGGTGTAGAACGGGATCAGGAACCGCCCGAAGAACACCTCGCGTGCGCGGTCGGTCCGCGACTCCAGCCAGCGGACGGGGTTGAACCCGCCGGGCTTCGCCCGGGCCCTGTCGGTGGCGCGCAGCGAGTGCGACATGTGCGCCGGCAGGATGAGCAGGCACTCGATCAGCGACACGCCGAGCGCACAGGCGACGACGATCGGCAGGACCTCCAGAAAGTCGCCGATCTGCCCCTGGATCAGCGCGAGGGGCAGGAACGCGCAGATCGTGGTCATGACCGTGGCGACCACGGGCCACTCGACCTGCTTGGTGCCCTTGATCGCCGCGTCGATATGGTTCTCGCCCGCCTCGTGACGCGCCGTGATGTTCTCGGCGACGACGATCGCGTCGTCGACCAGCAGCCCCAGCACGACGATCAGCCCGAACATGGTGAGCAGGTTGAGCGTGACGCCCATGAAGTACATCACCGCGAGCGTGCCCAGCACCGACACGATCAGCCCGACGGCGACCCAGAACGACACGCGCCAGTTCAGCAGCAGCATGAGCACGAGGAAGACCAGCAGCCCGCCCCAGAGCGCGTTGCGCGTGAGCAGGTCGAGCCGTCCGACGATGAACTTGGCGAGGTCGGTCGTGACGGCGATCTGCGCACCGGGCGGCACGCCGCCCGATCGGCCCCGCGCGAGGCCCAGCTCGTAGGCGGCGAGGCGGTCGCTCACGGCCGGTGGCGCCGCGCTCGCGGCATCGTCGCCGCCGGCGCCCCGCGTGCCGGGCGGGCCCGAGGGCGGCCTCATCGCGGCGAAGAACGAGGCCACCCGCTCGCCGAAGGTCAGCTCCAGCGGCTCGCCCTTCACGCCCGCGACATACGCCTTGACGAGCTCGGCGATCGTCACCGCGTCCTGCTTGCCCACCTTGAACACGGTCAGGCTGAACGCCGGCTCGCCGTTGAGCCGCGACCGCACATCGACATCGGCGAAGGTCTCGCGGACCTCGGCGATGTCGGCGAGCCGCAGCACCTGGCCGTCGTCGCTTGCCTTGACGACGATGTCGCGGATCTGCTCGGCGCGCTCCTGGGCGCCGAGTGTGCGCACGGCGACGTTGCTGGCCGAGCTCTTGAGCGTGCCGCCGGGCAGCTCGAGCATGTCGGCGCGCACGCGGTCGCTCACCTCGGGCAGGCTGAGCCGGTGCTTGAGGAGCGCCTCGGGCCGGACCTCGATGCGGATCTCGTCGCGGCGGATGCCCGAGACGGCCATGTCGCCCATGCCTTCGATCGAGTCGAGGTCGTCCTTGATCAGCCGGATCGCGCGCTTCATCGTGCGCTCGTCGACGCTGCCGAAGAGCGAGACATTGATCGTCGGCAGGTTCGGCTCGAGCTTGTCGACGATGATGCGGTCGGCCTCGGCGGGCAGGTCCTGCAGCGCGTCCATCTCCCGCTTGACGTCCTGCACCTTCAGGTCGATGTCGACGCCCTCGGCGAACTCGATCGCGATCGACGCCACGCCCTCGCTGACCGTCGAGGTGATCTCCTTTACGTCGTCGATCCCGTCGATCGCGTCCTCGATCTTGGTCGCGAGCGCCCGCTCGACCTCGTCGGGGCTCGCGCCGGGGTAGGGCGCGGCGATCGTCACCAGCGTCGGGTTCACCTCGGGGAAGAACTCCCGGCGGAGCCCGACGCCGAAGATGATGCCGCCGATGATGATCGTGAACATCACCAGGTTCGCGACGACCGGTTTGCGGACGCCGAAGGCCGGGATGCTCATTCGCCCGCCCCTTCGACCGCCGTGCCGTCCGCGGCTTCGACCCGTTCGCCCCCCGGTTCGCCGCCCGGCAGCGAGGGCTCGACCGGCATCCCGCCGATGAGCTCGTCGAGGTTCGAGGTGATCACGATCGCGCCCGCCTCCAGCCCGCCCGCGAGCACGGCCCACTGCGTCTCGCCCGGCGCCACCTCGGGCAGCTCGAGCTCAACGAACCGGCTCACCCGCACCTCGACCGGTTCGGCCCGGCTCTGGCTGTTGCGGGTCGCGAGCATCACCCGATCGCCGACCACCGCGCGGCGGGGCACCAGCACGCTCGGCTCCGCCGACGAGGTCCGCACGCGGCCCATCACGAACTGCCCGGGCAGCAGCGGCCGCGCCGAGCCGGCCTGCTCGACCTCGACGAACACCGTCAGCGTGCGCGACGCGGCGTCCGACTCGGGCGCGATCCGCGCGACCGTGCCCGTCCACCCGCCCGCGTCGGGCCCGTCGCCCCGCAGCAACGCCTCGTCCCCGATCGCGATCGCGGACGCGACCGTCACCGGCACGCGCAGGGGCACCTCCACCAGGTCCAGGCTCACCACCCGAGCCACGCGGTCGCCCGCGCGGACGAACTCGCCCGACTCGACCTCGACCGATTGCAGCCGCCCCGCGATCGGCGCCGTGATGCGCGTCCGCGCAAGGTCCTGCTCGTCGATCGCCAGCGACGCCTCGAGGTTGGCCAGCTCGGCCTCGAGCTGCTGCTGACGCGGGCCGACCTGCACCCACGCCTGCTTGATGGCCTCGAACGAACGCTCCGACCGGCGCACCGCCAGCAGCCGGACATCGACATCGGCCTGCGTGCCCGATCCGCCCTCGGTCGCCTGCTGGATGCGGGCCAGATCCCGGCGATCGATCTCGACTTCCTGCTCGGCGAGGCGCAGCTGGTTGGCGAGCTGGACCTCCTCGGCCTCGAGCGCCGCGAGCTGGGCCCGGACGGCGGCGATCCGCTGGCGGGCCGACTCGACCCGGCTCTCGAAGTCCGCCGACTCGAGCTCGACGATCAGCGCGCCCCGCTCGACGGCGTTGCCCGGCTCGATCGCCGCCGGCCGCTCGACGACGCGCGCGGTGACCTCCGCCGAGACAACCGCGGCGTCCATCGCGCGGGCGGTGCCGAAGCCCTCGATCTCGCGGGGCAGCACGAGGCTGGGGGCCTCGATCGCCTGCACGCGCATGGACTGCAGCGTCTGCTCGATCGGCTCGGGCTCGACCCGCGCGGATCGGAGGAGGCTGAACACGCCCACGCCGATGGCGAGCACGACCACCGCCGCCGCGATCCGCAGACCGATCGAGAGAAGCAGCAGCGGCATACGCGGGAGATTGGCCATGAGGCTCGCGTTTCTGATCTCGGCCTTCCGGGTCCGGTCCGCTGGCGCACGGGTCACAAGCGGGAAGCCGGCGAGACCCGCGTGTTGCGGGCCGATCGCACGCCCGGGTCGGGTGATGCTAGCCGCCCGACGCGGGAGCCATGGAGAGATCGATTCCCAAAAGCGCGCCGCCGAACAGCGAGACGACGAAGGTGAGGACCACCGCGCCGGCGACGCTGAGGATCAGACCCGACCAGGCCATCTGCGTGATCTTCACGCGTCCTGAACTGAAGATGATCGCGTTGGGCGGCGTGGCGACGGGCAGCATGAACGCGTAGCTCGCGACGATGCCCGCGGGCACCATCAGCAGCACGGGGTGGATGCCCATGCCGTCGGCGGCGCTGCCGAGCACGGGCACGAGGGCGGCGGTCGTCGCCGTGTTGCTGGTCAGCTCGGTCAGGAAGACCACGCCCAGCGTGACGATCAGGACGATCGCCCAGGTGGGCAGGCCGGCCAGCCCAGCCATCTTGTCGCCGATGTAGACATCCAGCCCGCTCGAGCCCATCGCCGCCGCCAGGCTCAGCCCGCCGCCGAAGAGCAGCAGCACATCCCACGGCATCTTGACCGCCGAGGCCCAGTCCATCGCGAACTGCCGCTTCTCGACGTTCACCGGGATCGCGAACAGCAGGATCGCGCCGATCATGGCCACCCCGGCGTCGCCCAGGCTCGCCAGCGAATCGGCCAGCTGGGGCAGGCCCAGGCCGATGAGCCACTGCTGCGTCGCCGAGCGGAAGATCCAGCCCGCCGCCACCATCCCGAACACCGCGATGATCGTCCACTCTCCCCGCGTCATCCGGCCGAGCGAGGCGTACTCGGTCCGCAGCAGCTCCTTCACGCCGGGGATCTCTTTGACCTTCACCGGCAGCGTGAGGCGCGTCAGGACGAACCAGGTCAGGGGCATCATGATCGCGAACAGCGTGAGCCCGAGGGGCAGCCACTGGACCCAGCTGATCTCGATGCCGCGCTCCTTCAGCAATGCCACCGTGATGATGTTGGGCTGCGTGCCCGTCACGGTGGCGACGCCGCCGATCGACGAGCTGAACGCGATCGACAGCAGCAGCGCCGGGCCGAAGTTGGCCTTGGTCATGCCCATGCGCTCAAGCAGGCCGATCACGCTGACGGCGATGGGCAGCATCATCAGCGCCGTAGCCGTGTTCGAGATGAACATGCTCAGCAGCGCGGTGGCGACCATGAACCCCGCGATCAGCCGGGTGGGCCTGGTGCCCACGAGCAGCACGGTCGCGAGCGCGAGCCGGCGGTGCAGCCCCCACTTCTCGACGCCCATGCCCAGCACGAACCCGCCGAAGAACAGCCCCACCAGCGGGTGCGCGTAGGGCGTCGACGCGCCCGCCATCGTCGTGACCTGGAGAGCCGGGAACAGCGCCAGAGGCAGCAGGCTCGTCGCCGCCAGCGGGACGGCCTCGGTCATCCACCACGCCGCCATCCACAGCGCGACCGCCGCCACCGCCCGCGGCTCGTGCTCCAGCCCCGTCGGGCCAAGCATGACATACGCCAGCGCGGCCAGAATCGGCGCGCCCGGCAGCATGATCCACCGCAGCGTGTCGCCGGCATTCGACAGCCTCTTGCTCACGCGCAGACCCTAGCGCGGGCCCCGCGCAGCGCCCACCGGCCCGCGAAGTGTTCACGCGAATTGTGCATGCTGTATACCGGCACCTGGCTCGGCAGAGAGGCGGAGGGGCGGAGGGGCGATCAGTCCTCGGGCACGCTGTCGCTGGTCACGATCTGCCGGAACTTGGCCCGCAGCGCCTTGGTGATCGGGCCTTCCTTGCCCGACCCGATGATGTGCGCGTCCTGCTCGGTCTTGCCGATCTTGGTCACCGCGATCATCTCGGCGGCCGAGCCGGTCAGGAACAGCTCGTCGGCGCTCATGACCTCGTCGAGCCCGAACGGCCGCTCGTTGACGGGCACGCCCGCCATGGGCGCGAGGTCGCGGATGACGAACCGGCGGGTGATGCCCTCGAGCAGGCCCTCGGTGACCGGGGGCGTGTGCAGCTCGCCGTCTTTGACGAAGAAGATGTTGTCGCCCGAGCCCTCGGCGACGCGGCCGTCGGTGTTGAGCATGATGCACTCGAGGCAGCCCGCGTCGATCGCCTCGACCTTGGCCAGGATGTTGTTGAGGTAGTTCAGGCTCTTGATCCGCGGGTCGAGGCACTCAACGGGGATGCGGGGCCGCTCGGCGACGACCACACGCATGCCGTTCTCGTACATCTCGGGCGTGTAGAGCGAGATCTGGTCGGCGATGCACACCACCCCGGGCTCCGGGCACTTGAAGGGGTTGAGCCCAAGCGTGCCCACGCCCCGGGTGACCACCAGGCGGATGTAGCCCTCGGTGATCTCGTTGGCCTCGACGCACCGGCGCATGATCTGGGTCATCTGCTCGCGCGAGACATGCTTGGCGAGGTCGAGCCGGATCCGGCCCGCGCACTCGTAGAGCCGGTCGAGGTGCTGCTCGAGCTTGAAGATCCGGCCGCGGTACACGCGGATGCCCTCGAACACGCCGTCGCCGTAGAGCAGCCCGTGATCGAACACATTGATGCTGGCCTGGCTCTTGGGGAGCATCTGACCGTTGACGTAGACCATGGGCTTGTCGTCCATCTTCGCCTCCGCCGCCGACGCGGCCGTGGTTGCTGTCTGGGTCATGGCGTGCTCCTTTTCAGGGACCGGGGGTCCGGCCCTTGGTTCTCGCGTACCGACCCGCGATGGGGCGGCAGCGATCCTTACCACGGAAACCGAGCCAATTGTATACAACCCGCCCCGTTCATCGTCTCGTCGCTCAAACAATCGACCAGAACGCAAACATACACGAACTCGTATGGTTCTGCGCTGAACCGTAGCAATCGCCAGCCTTACGCACGCAAAGTCGCCCCGAGTTTCTCGCCGGCGAGCTGCACGACCCGTTGGACCTGCGGATCGACGTCTTCGTGCCGCAGCGTGCCCGAGTCGAGCCGGAACCGCAGTCGGGCGGTGACGGATTTTTTGCCCGCCCCCACCTGGTTGCCGCGGAAGGCGCCGACAAAGTCGACGCGTTCGAAGTGGTCGCAGCCGGCGGACTCGACGAGCGAGGCGATCTTGGCCCAGGCGACGGCCTCGTCGACCACCAGCGATAGGTCGCGCTCGATCGCCGGGAACGCGGGCAGCGGCTCGACCCGGCCCCGGGGCGGGTAGAGCGCGAGCAGCGCGTCGAGATCGAGCTCGGCCGCCACGACATGCTCGTCGAGATCCGCGAGCTTGCGCGCGTGCTCGCCGACGATGCCGAACACGCCGAGGTCCTTGCCCTCGACCTTCACGTGGGCGTGGCCCGCCGCGTCCCACCCGCTGCACGCCGGCGCCGCGGGGGTGATCTTGATCGCGCGGGCCGGCCCGGCCATCGCCGCCACCGTGTGCTCCGCCGCGGCGCGGATCGCGCGGACCGCCGACTGCATCGCCTCGGGCGTCGGCCGCTTGCCGGGCGCCACGCCCGCGACATCCATCAGCAGCGTCAGCGTTCGACGCTCGACCGACCGGTGCTCGGGCGTCTGCGCGAAGGTGGCGGACAGCTCGTACAGCCGAACGCCCCCCTCGAGCTGGGCCTGCCCCTGGGCCTGCGCCGCGGCGTTGTGCCTGCGGCAGAGCAGCAGGCTCGGGATCACGCTGGGACGGAGCGTGGGCTCGGCGCCGCGGCGGTCGTCGTCCACCCGCGCCGGCTCGAGGCCCTCGGCGTACCAGGGCTCGGCGTGCTCGGGGCGCACGAAGCTGAAGGTGACCGTCTCCCAGAACCCGAGCCCGGTGAGCACGGCGCCGAGCTCGCGCCGGGCGCGCTCGAACTCCTGCGGGTGCGTCACGCGGATCGCGATCGTGTCCGCCATCGGGATCGCGTCGTAGCCGTGCGTCCGCGCGACCTCCTCGATCAGGTCGATCTCGCGCGTCAGGTCGGGCCGGAACGGCGGGGGCACGCAGCGCAGGGCGTCCTCGGATTCCAGCGACACCTCCACCTCGTGCCCGCGCAGCAGGTCGACGATCTCCTGCGTCTCGATCGCCACGCCCAGGACCTGCCGGCAGCGGCTGGGGCGCACCACGATCGCGTCGGTCGTGGGCTGGTCGCGCCCGGCGCTCAGGACGCCGCTGGCCACCACGCCCCCGGTCAGCTCGGCGATCAGCGCGACGGCCCGGCGGGCCGCGAAGTCGATCGTGCGCGGGTCGACGATCCGCTCGAACCGGTACCCCGCGTCGGTTCGGATCGCCATCCGCCGAGCCGCGGTGCGGATCGTCACCGGGTCCCAGGTCGCCATCTCGAACACGACCTCGGTCGTCGATTCGTCGACCTCGGAGTCCTTCCCGCCGATCACGCCCGCCAGCGAGGTCGCGCCCTCGGCGTCGGCGACGACCAGATCGGCGGCCTTCAGTGTCCGCGGCTTGCCGTCGAGCGTACTCAACGCCTCGCCTTCGCTGGCGTAGCGAACGACGAGCTTCTGTCCCGCGAGCTTCTTCAGGTCGAACACGTGGCACGGGTTGCCCAGCTCGAAGGTGATGTAGTTCGTGACATCGACGACGTTGTTGATCGACCGCTGGCCCACGGCCTCGAGGGCCCTGACGAGCCAGTCGGGGCTCGGGCCGACCTTCACGCCCCGGATCAGCCTGGCCGTGAAGAGCGGGCAGACGCCGGGCTGCTCGTTGACGAGCGCGAGGTCATCGCCGACGGGCGCGCCGGCGGGGGGCTCGTCGAACGCGGGATGCACGAGCGTGCGGGGCGTGCTCGCCGACCGGGCCGCGGCGATCTCGCGCGCGCAGCCGAGGTGGCTCAAGAGGTCGCCCCGGTTGCTCGTGACCTCGACATCGAGCGTGACATCGCCCCACGGCTGCTCGGTGATGCCCTCGACGGGGTAGCCGGCGTGCGTGAGCACATGCGCGGCCTCCTCGGCGGTGAGGTCGCCCGGGTCGAGGCATCGGTTGAGCCAGTCGAGGCTGATCTGCATGCTCCGAATATAGGGAGGCCGAACCGGGGCCGGGCCCCGCCGGTAGACTGCCCGCGTGAAGGCGAAGCCAGGCATCCTGCTCGCATATGCGGCGCTGCTCGCCGGCTGCGCACCGCGGCCCGCGGCGGACGATCGCTTCGCGCCACGCCCGCCCGAAGACCTGACCATCGCGATCACCGTCATCGGTCCGGAGGGATCGTCGCCCGAGCCGGCGCGGTTCGTCATCGAGCCCGGCGGCCTGCTCCGGGCCGCGGTCGGCGCGGGCTCGGCGCCCGAGATGCTGCCCCCGCGGACACGCCGGCTGACCGACGCCCAGGTCGGCCAGGTCTACGGCATGATCGCCCGCCAGGGCCTGGCGCTGCCCACCGATTCGCCCGGAGCGAGCGAGCCCCGGATCGAGGTCACCGTGACCGCGGGCGACCGACGCAGCACGGGCCGGCACCCCCACGCCGACGCCGACGCCCGCGCACTTGTCGACCGCTGCCGACGCCTCGCACGGCTCGAGCCCTAGCCGCGATCAGCCGACGCCCGGCGGCACGCCGATGTCCTCGTTCCACAGCTCGGGCCGCTCGGTGATGAAGCTCTCCATCATCGAGGTGCAGCGGATGTCGTGGATCACCACCACCTCGCACCCCTCGGCGCGCAGCCAGTCCTCGCGGCCCCGGAATGTCTGGTTCTCGCCGATGACGACGCGCGGGATGCGGTGCAGCACGGCCGTGCCCGAGCACATGGCGCACGGGCTCAGTGTGGTCGCCATCGTCAGCGTGTGCCAGTCGCGGCGTCGGCCCGCGTTGCGGATGCACACGGTCTCGGCGTGCGCGGTGGGGTCGCCCGTCTGCACGCGAAGATTGTGGCCCAGTGCGACGATCACGCCCTCGTCGTTCATCAGGGCGGCCCCGATCGGGATGCCGCCCTCGGCGAGCGACTTGCGGGCCTGCGCGAGGGCGGCCTCGAGGGCCGCGCGGTCCAGGGCTTCACGGCTCGTCTGCGTCATCTGCCAGCCTCCGATCGGCTACGCTGCTCCCACATGGGCCGAACGCACCCGAACCATCCGAACGCGGTCATCTTCGAGCACCCGCTGATCCAGCACAAGCTGACCTGGATGCGCGACGCCACGACCAGCTATCGGCCGTTCCGGGCGCTGATCGCCCAGATCGCCGGGCTGATGGTTTTCGAGTTCACCCGGACCTTCCCGACGGACATCATCGAGGTGCAGACGCCTCTGGAAACGACCACGGGCCAGCGGCTGAGCAAGAAGATCACCGTGGTTCCCATTTTGCGTGCCGGGCTGGGGATGGCCGAGGGGATCATGGAGGTGATGCCCGAGGCGCGCGTGGGGCACCTGGGCATGGCGCGCGACGAGACGACGCTCAAGCCCATGCTGTACCTCAAGAAGCTGCCGCTCGACCTCGACGCCGGGCCCGTGGTCCTGGTGGACCCGATGCTGGCGACCGGGGGCTCGGCGGTCGAGGCGGTGACGCGTCTGAAAGAGATCGGCGCGCACGATCTTCGGCTGATCTGCCTGGTCGCCTCGCCCGAGGGCCTGCGGCGCATGCACGCCGAGCACCCCGAGGTGACCGTCTACACCGCCGCGGTCGACCGCGAGATCGACGAGCGTGGGTTCATCCGGCCCGGCCTGGGCGACGCGGGCGACCGCATGTACGGGACGGTCTGAAGCCGTGCGCCGTCGCGTGGAGCCAGCGCCGTGATCAAGGTCGTCTTCATCGCGCTGATCGTGCTCGTCGCCGGCGCCGTCACCTACACCGTCACCCGGCCCGGCGGCACGGGCTACACGCTGGGCGAAACAATCCCGGACACCGCGGGCCTCGAGAGCGTGCTCGTGCTCGGCCGAGGCGTGCTCAGCGGCTCGGAGCCAGAAGGCGACGCCGGCTTCGACACGCTGGCAAGCCTGGGCGTTCGGAGCGTCGTGAGCGTGGACGCGGCGAGGCCCGATCTCGAGGCGGCCGCGGCGCGGGGCATGCGCTACACGCACATCCCCGTGCGCTACGAGGGCTTCACGGGCGAGCAGCGGCTGGCGCTGGCCAAGGCCCTGCGCGAGCTGCCGCGGCCTCTCTACATCCACTGCACAAGCGGCAAGCACCGCGGCCCGGCCGCCGCGGTGCTCGGGCTGATCTGCGTGGGCGAACTCGAAGCCGCCGAGGGCGTCGAACTCCTGCGCACCGCCGGCACGAGCGAGCACTACGCCGAACTGTACGACGACATCTCGACCGCGGTGCGCATCCCGGGCATCAACATCGACACGCTGGGGCCCGACGAGCTGCCCGAGTTCGCGGAGGTGTCAGGGCTGGGCCCAACAATGGTCGAGATCAACGACGCCTTCGCCGACATCCGGGCAGCGGCGGACAGCGGCTGGCGCACGCCGGTCGACCACCCCGATCTCGAGCTGAAACGAATCGCGCCGCGGCTGCCCGCGCTGTTCCGTTCGCTCGCCGACGATCTGGACCGCCCGGCCAACGCGCATGTTGACGCCGGCTATCGCGCCATGATGCGGGAGGCCGCGGAGACAGCGTCGGCATTCGAGGCCGCGATCGCGAGCGAGAACTGGGCGCTGGTCGACGAGCTGCGGTCATCGGTCGCGCAGTCGTGCGTGCGCTGTCACGAGGCGTACCGCTAGGCGCTTCCGCATCGCTCTCATGAGAGCGTTCCGACCAGATTCGTCCCGCTTGACGCCAATCCGCCTATCGCAGCACGGCTGATGTCGATTGACGATCGCGGCACATCGCCGCTGCCGTTCAGTTCGAATCGAGCAAGCCAAGCCGCATCAAGCGGCTGCGAATAGCGGAAAGCTGGCGCTGCAACCGCCGGGCAATCTCAATGACGCTGACATTGGAACGAAAGAGGCGCTGAAGCGACTCGTCCTCGTCCTCAGCCCACCGCTCGTACGCGCGTGGATGATCACTCTTAATGCGCTCGAGGCGTTCGGCTGCAGTCTCTGGCGTCGTCGAGGTAATTGCCCTCATGCCTATCGCTGCGGCTCCAAATATGGACTGATAGGTGAGATCGGGGCACGCTGCCAGAATCTGCTCGTAGCTCTTGCCGGCGGCAAGCATGGCGAGAATCTCAGCGGCTTCTTCTCGCGATGGTTCGACGCTCATCCGATCCCCAGCACGACCTTGATGCCCTCGCCCGACATCATCGTCTCGAACCCCGCCTTGTACTCGCTCAGCGGGAACTCGTGGGTGATGATCTCGTCGAGCTCCAGCCGGCCTGAGAGCAGCAGCTCTTCCATCTGGAACCAGGTCTCGAACATCTTTCGGCCGTTGATGCCCAGCACCGTGCAGCCCTTGAAGATGATGTTCTCGTTGAAGTCAAACGTCACGGGCTTGGCGGGCAGGCCAAGCAGCGCGGCGGTGCCGCCGTTGCGCAGCGCGCGGAAGCTCTGATCGATCGCCTCGGACGCGCCGCTCATCTCGAGCACCACATCCACGCCCTCGCCCCGGCACTGGCGGCGGACATCCTTGATCCATCCGCTGCCCTCGCGCACGTCGTAGGCCTCGATCGCGCCGAGCTTTCGCGCCAGCTTCAGCCGGGGCGGGTTCACATCGGTCGCGAAGATCCGGCTCGCGCCGGCGGCCTTGGCCACCGTCACCGCCATGAGCCCGATGATGCCCGTGCCCGACACGAGCACGGTCTTGGCGCTCACATCGGCGGCCATGACCGTGTGCACCGCGTTGCCCAGCGGGTCGAACACGGCCGCGACCTTGTCGGGGATCTTCGGGTGCACGGGCCAGACGTTGTCCTCGGGCACGACGATGGCCTCGGCGAAGCAGCCGTCGCGGTCGATGCCGAGGATCCTGGTGTCTGTCGCGATGTGGGCGTTGCCCGTGCGGCTGTTGTAGTCGGTGCCGGCGGTGGTGTGCCCCTCGGCGCTGACGCGCCGGCCGACCTCGTACTTGGTCACGGCCGAGCCGATCTTGTCGATCACGCCCACGAACTCGTGGCCCGTGACGATGCCGACGGGGATGCGGCTGGCGGCCCAGTCGTCCCATTCCCAGATGTGCCGGTCGGTGCCGCAGATGCCCGCCTTGGTCACGCGGATGCGGACATCGCGCGGGCCGGGCTCTGGGATGGGCCGGTCGATGAGCTCGAGGCCCGGTCCGGCGTGGTGCTTGACGAGGCAGCGCATGGTCTGGGACATACCGACCTCCTGAACCTGCGGCCCGGCGGGGGCGCGGGGCCTGCTGAAGCGGCGGCCCCCGGGGGGCAAAGGCGCCGCGTTGTATACAAGCAGCCCGCAGCCGGCGGGACCACCGCCCGTAGACTCAGGCCGCCATGCCCCCCTCACCCGCCGCCCAGCCCGAGAGCTTCCTGTTCATCGCCGCCAGGGCGGACGGGGGCAAGACCTTCGGTCTTCGGCCCGCCGACGACGAGGGCGTGCTCGCCCGCGATCTGGGGCGTGAGAAGCTGATTCTGCTCCGCAGCTACCGCGTTCCGGCGTGGCTCGCCGGCGGGCAGGGCGAGCTGCCGCTGAAGGACCAGGCCGAGGCGACCACGCAGCTCGCCGCCCTGCTCGAGCGGGGCGTGCCGCTGGTCGAGGCGCTCGAGGTCGTAGCCGAGGCGGTCTCGAGCCGGTCGAAGCTCAAGGTGACGCGGATGCGCGACATGGTCAGCCAGGGGCGGAGCTTCGCGGCGGCCTCGGTCGAGACGGGCGCGTTCGACCAGGTGACGGCGGCGGTCTTCGGCGCCGCCGAGCGCACGGGCGACCTCGCCGGCGCCTCACGCCAGCTGGCGCGCAACGCCAAGCGGCGCATCAAGATCCGCGAGACCGCGACCACGCTGCTGTTCTACCCGCTGATCGTGCTGACGATCTCGGCCTTCGTGGGCCTGTTCATGCTCACGGTGGTCGTGCCGATGGTCGCCGACTCGATGCGGCAGATGCTGCCCGAGGGGCGATCGCTGCCCGTGGCGACCGAGATCATGGCCGGAGCGGGCATGTGGCTGCGGTCGAACCCGCTGCTGGCCCTGGGGATCGCGGGCGGGGCGCTGATCGCGATCATCGTGCTGCGCCGGCCCGTGCTGGCGATCGGCGGATCGGTGGCGCGGACGCTGCCGGTCGCCCGGGACCTCGCGCTCGCGCAGGAGTCGGCGCGGTTCTTCAGCGTCATGGCGGCGATGTCGACCGGCGGGGTGCCGCTCGCCGATGCGCTCGGCGTGGCCAACAAGACCATCAGCCACCCGAAGCTGCGGGCCCAGCTCGACAAGCTCCGCACCGGGCTGATCGAGGGCGGCGTGCTGAAAGTGCTCATCGAACGCGTCACGAGCCTGCCGCTGGCCACCCGGCGGCTGCTGATTGCCGCCGACCGCGCGGGCGATCTGGACTCGGCCTTCGAGAGCCTGGCCGAGGACCACACCGAGATCGTGGATCGGCAGTCGAGCCGTCTGCTGGCCGTGCTCGAGCCGGCGCTGATCGTGCTGATCTTCCTCGTGATCGGCTCGATGATCCTGGCGCTGGTGGTGCCGATGCTGACGCTGAGCACCTCGGCGTTCCAGGGCCTGTCGGGGTGACGGAACCGGGGCGGGGTCCGCATACAATGGAATCGACGAACTTTCCGCCGATCCGCGTGCAACGCGGCCCGTGCAACCGCGTAGCCAACACCGACCGAGCCAGGCTGACAGAGGACCCTGCCATGAACACCAGCACCCGACGCACCCACCCCCGCGGCTTCTCGCTGCTCGAGCTCACGCTCGTGATCGCCATCATGGGCATCCTCATGGGCGTGGTCGCGTTCAGTCTGCTGGGCCAGAGCGACGCCGCCCGGGTCGAGGCGACCAAGCTGACCATGAGCCAGATCCAGACCGCCATCGAGGGCGAGATCGCGATGAAGGGCGTGGCGCCCACGGGGCTGGATGTGCTGGTGACCAGCGGCAAGATCAAGGCCGACAAGATCTTGGACGAGTGGGACAGCCCGTTCTACTACGCGCCCCGTCCCGCGGGCCAGAAGCCGGCGTTCGACCTGCGCAGCGTCGGGCCCGACCGCCAGCCGCAGACCGCCGACGACATCGACCTCTGGGACTTCGCCTCGCAGTAAGCCATGACCCGCCGCGCTTGCACAACCCGACGGGTCGCAGGGCACGCGCGCCGTGGGTTCACCTTTCTCGAGGCCGTGCTGGGCATGGCGCTCTTGGGCATCCTGGGCGGCGCGATCTTCGGCGTGCTGGGCTACGCGTGGCGCGTGGAGATCGAGGCCCGCCAGACGCTCGCCGCGGCCGAGATCGCCAACCGCGTGCTCATCAGCTACATCGACGACCCGACCAGCCGCGAGAAGCTGCCCGAGGTGATCGGGTACGAGCAGGTGCAGTACCGCTGGTCGCTCGAGGTGACGCCGACGGCGATCCGCGACGCCTTCCCCGAGGCGCGCACCAGCCGGGACGGCGCGCCGTCAACCCAGCAAGCGCTCGAGAACATGGAGCTCGTCACCGTCACGGCGTGGCTGGACGACGGCACGGCCAACTCCGCCGCCCCGGGCCGGACGCCGACCTTCCGGCTCGAACGCGTCATTCACCCCTTCCAGTACCGGGGCAACGACACGCTGGAGCGGCTGCTCGAGGACCCCGAGCGGCAGAACCGGCTGCTGATGCAGATGATCGGGCTGGACGGGAGGCGCCCGTGACCGCTGCCGGCGCTCCCGCCCTTCGAGGTTCCCGCCGCGGGTTCACGCTGCTGGAGACCGTGCTGGCGATCGCGGTGGGCTCGCTGGTGGTGGCGGCTGCGCTGGGCATGATCGCGACGATCCGCACGAGCCACCGGTCGCTCGCCGACCAGGCGCGGGACATGAACAACCTGGCGCGCACGCAGCTGGCGGTGCGCGCCGCGCTCGACACCATCCACGCCGCGCCGTCCGGGACCGTCCGCAGCACGCTCGCCGACAACAGCGACGAGGCGGTGGACGCCGTCCTCGAGACGGCGTTCCCCGCGCCCGTTCCCGGGGCGGCCGCGCGGCTCGAGATGACCACGGGCACGAACCCCCGGCTGGAAGTGGTCGTCGGGCGCCCGCTGCTCGATGCGCCGCGTCCCGCCGGTCAGGGCGACGACGAGGCCGACGCTCTCGGCTCGCTGGCCCTGATCGCCGCCGAGCAGCTGCCGGGCCATCGGGGCGCGTTCGAGCTTCGGCGCGACCCCGACGAGGACTTCCCGGCGCTCTGGTGGGTGCCCTTGCCGCCGCGGGACATCCCGATGGGCGTGGTGTTCGACGAGGGCTCGCTCCCCCCGCCGCGGAAGCTGTGCGACGATGTGCGGGCGCTGACCTGGACGGCCTTCATCGACAGCCAGCGCGTGCCGCTGGTGCGCGCGATCGAGAAGGGGCAGCTGCCGGCGTACATCGAGCTGGAGATCGAGACCGCCGGGGGCGGCTACGGCAACTGGATGTTCGAGCTGGGCTGGACCATCGGGCCCGAGCTCGAGGCCCCGCCGCAGGAAGTCCTCGCCGAGACGGACGACGCCACGGACCCGGCTGAGAACCCCGGCGGCGACGGGGACGGCTTCGAGCGCTTCGGCAACGAGCCGATGCCCCCCGGGCTCGAACCGGACGCGTTCGAGTTCGAGACGGAGCCGCAGGGATGACCCGCCGCGGCTTTGTCATGCCGATCGTGCTTGTGCTCGCGATCACCATCGGGCTGCTCGCGAGCGTGATCCTGGCGCAGGCGGCGCAGCGATCGGCGATCGTGCGCGATCAGCTCGAGGCCTACCACGCCAGCCACCGCGACCGGGGCGTGAAGGAGCTGGCGGCGGCGTGGCTGATCTATTCGTCGAACCAGGACCTTCGCAACCTGGTCGGCGGGGACCGGGGCGGGGGCGAGGCGTTCACCGTCGATGTCGGCCGCGATGCCGTCGTGTCCGTCCGCATCGAGCCCGCGCAGGGCACGGCTCGGATCAACCCGATCGGGCTGAATGTCTCCGACGGGCGGGCGGCGCGCGAGGTCGAGACGATCCTCCGCGAGCGGTTCGGCGAGGCGGGCATGCGGGCCCGGACGCGGGAGCTGGGCCCGGTGGTCGTCGATGTCACGCAGACGCCGAACGAGGTGCTGGTCGCCCTGGCCCAGGCGGCCCTGGCGGGCATCGAACCGATCACGGCCGAGGAGGCGGGCCGGTTCGTGGCCGAGGTTCGGCGTCGCGAGACCGATGCGGGCATCGACGCGGGCGATGTCCGCGCGGCCGGCGAGGCCATCGGGCTTCGCGAGAACGCCAGCGACCGCCTCGCCGCGCTCTTCGGCAGCGACCCGACCCTCTGGCGGGTGACCGCCATCTGGGAGGAACGCGACCCGGTTCGGCCCTGGCGCGATCGGCGCGACGAGTACACGGGGCTGATCGACCTGAGCAGCCAGGCACGGTCGGGCTTCGCCGCCCAGCACCCCAGAGAGCTGTTCCTGCAATGGGAGCTGGTCGAGCCATCGGGCACCGGGATCGACGGGGCCGACGGCTACACTGATCCCGGTGCACGCCGCGGGGGACCGGGAGCGTGACGCGTGGAGGAAGCATGAACGGAGTCGACCGCAGCGGAGCGAGGCGACTGATGCGCATCGGGCAGGCGGCGGCGCTGCTGCTCGCCGGCGGCGCGGTGCTCGCCCTGACCGTCCGGCCCGGCCTGCCGGCGGCGCCGGCGGTGGCCTCGGGGGAGCGTCCGCCCGAAACGCCGACGGACCCGTCGGCCGAGCCGGTCC
Organism: Phycisphaerales bacterium; assembly: GCA_036751825.1. GTDB lineage: Bacteria > Planctomycetota > Phycisphaerae > Phycisphaerales > UBA1924 > JANQQZ01. The sequence continues at coordinate 2,381 of DAIOTV010000046.1, read as the reverse complement.
CGCTCGATGTCGGCATGGTCTCGACCGTGCTCAACGAGGCGGGCGCGGTGACCCCTCGGTTCCCCGACCAGACGCCCCCCGTCGCCGAGGTGATCGAGCCGCGGCCCGATGTCACCACCGACCCGGAGCGCACCACGAGCAACTTCCGGTTCCTCGGCGGGTTCTTCTCGCCCAGCCGCTCGCTCGCGATCATCGCCGGCGCGGGCAAGCAGCGCATGGCGCGCGAGGGCGATGTGATCGACTTCGGCTTCACGGTGAACACGATCACCGAGGACTTCGTCGAGATCGAGCGCAACGGGGTGGTCGAGCGTCTGGACCGCGAGATCGCCCGGGGCGCCGTGGTCGCGACCGCCGTGCCCGACCCGGGCATGAGCGCGCCCCCCGACCGGCTGTCGCCCGGGACCGCGGTTGGCGAGACGGCGCGGGATCGCCTGCGCATCGCCCGCGAGCAGGCCGCCCAGCGGGCCGGAAGCGATCGGGCCAAGATGCGGGCCGACTACGAGCGGCAGCGGCAGCAGCGCATCGAGGAGCTGCGCGAGCAGGGCGTCGATGTCGACGATCTGGAATGGCGACAGGACGACTAGCCAGCCGTGAACGCCCCGACTGTCTATCTTGAGCGCGACGCATCGGGCCAGGCTCTGCTGGGCCTGCGGCTGATCGGCGACTCCGACACGGAGCACTGGGAGCCCGCCGCCGACACCGACCCGGCGATGGTGCCCGCCGCCGCCGCGGCGTGGCTTCGCACCCAGCTCTCGGGCCGGATCGGGCTCTTGTGCCTGGACCTGAGCGGGGCCGTGTGCACCTGGCTGGATGTGCCGAGCGGCGACCCGACGGTGGTTCGGGCGGCGGCGAGGCAGGCGCCGCCGGGCATGTGGGGCGACTGGCCCTCGATGGGCGGGGGCGAGGCGGGCCTCGACTGGCGGGCCGCGAGCGTGCAGACCGTCACGCGGACCGGGTCGCCCGCGCCGGCGCGCGTCGGCGGGGGGCTGGAGCTCCGTCGGTCGAAGCCGGGCCGCCCGGCGGGCGCGTCGCGGGCGGCGGCGCTCGCCGTGTCCGACCTGCCGGTGAGGCTGCTGCTGGACGAACTGGACCGCTCGGGCGTGGCGGTTGAACGGGTGGCCTCGCTGTGGCACGCGATGGCGGCGGCGTGGGACCCCTCGTCGGGCCGGGGCGAGCACGACGGGCAGGCCGACCCGCTGTCGGCTCGCGACGATTCCGATGCCGCGGTGATCGTGGTCAATGCCGACGGGAGGCTGGCGTGGACCTGGTCGTCGGCGGGATCGCTGCTGGCGGCGGGGACGGCCCGGCTCGATCCGGCCGCGCTCTCGGGCGACCCGACCGCGTCCGCGCACGCCGCCGGCCGCATCGCCGCCGACTGGCTCGCCTGGACCGGCCAGCTCGCGCGGGCCCCGGGCCGGGTGGTGTGTCTGGCGGACGACGCGATCGGCGAGGGCATCGCCGTGCTGGGCCGGGCGATCGGCTCGTCGTGGCCCGGCGCCTCGATCGACCTGTTCCGCGTGCCCGACCCGATCGGCTCGACGCTGCACCGGCTGCGGGAGACCACCGCGGGCGGCAAGCCGGCCCGGCCGCTGGACGCCTCGGCGGGGCTCAACGACCTCATCGCCCGGCCCGGACGGTCGCACCGCGCGATGTACCGCTGGGGCGCCGCCGCCCTGCTCGCCGGGGCCGGGCTCTGCATTACCTTCGGCATCCAGCAGCGCCGCTCGGCCGACGAGGCGGTCACCCAGGCCGCCGGCTTGACCGGGACCCAGCGGGCCCGCGTGCAGGAGGTCGTGCCCGACGCCCCCGACCTGACCTACCCGGCGCTGGTCGCCGCCAGCGAGCGCGACCGTCTCCGCGTCGAGCGGCAGGCCCCGCCGGAGCTTCGGCCTCTGCCGCCGATCCTCGCCGGCGTCGAGCAGATCGGCTTCGTCGTCTCCAGCACGGGCGTGCGCCTCGAACGGCTCGAGCTGACCAGCGGGCTGGCGAGCGTCGATGTCACCGGGCCCACCACCGAATCGGTGGAATTGCTGCCCTCGACGCTCCGCGGCGGGACGGACCTGTTCGCCTGGGAGAACAGCGCCAGCATCCGCCAGGAGGCGGGCCGCTACCGCGCCAACATCTCCGGCGTCTGGCTGCAGACCCCCGAAGCGGTGGAGCCCCGCTCATGAGCGAGAACGGGCGGGCAACCCTGAGCGAAGAGGCCCGGCTGGCCATGTTCCGCCGGGCCGGCGAGGCGGAACGATCCAACCGGCCCCGGTGGATGATCCTGTTGGCGGGGCTCGTCTTCGCCGGGGCGCTGGGCTACGCCCTGCTGGGCTGGCTCGAGCGCAGCGACGCGATCGATACCCTCCGCTCGGCGCAGGGCATCGACGCCAGCC
>DAIOTV010000045.1:0-23011 GCA_036751825.1 Phycisphaerales bacterium | reverse complement strand
GAGTCGGCGGGCCTTGTCGAGGTTGGCGTTGTCGGGCCAGCTGTTGAGGGGCGCGAAGCGGAGCATGCCGGAGCCGCCGCCGCCGCGGCCGTCAGTGACGCGGTAGGTTCCGGCGCTGTGCCAGGCCATGCGGATGAAGAAGGGGCCGTAGTGCCCGTAGTCGGCGGGCCACCAGTCCTGGCTGTCGGTCATGAGGTCGTAGAGATCCTGCTTGACGGCGCTAAGGTCGAGCTTGCTGAAGGCCTCGGCGTAGTCGAAGCCTTCGTCCATGGGGCTGCTGAGCTCGGAGTGCCGGCGGAGTGCGGTGAGGTCGATCTGTTCGGGCCACCAATCACGATTCTTGCGGAAAGTGACCGGGATGTCGGCGGTGCTGTTCCTGGTCGATCCCATGACGGGGCACTTACTGATATCGCTGTTGGGGCCGGCGTGGATTGACATGGCAGCTCTCCGCGGTTGGCGTGGATTGGGGGACCTTCGGACTTTAGAAAGTCTCTAGACAAGGTCAAGCCGTGCGCGGGGCGGCTGACGGGTGTCCTGGGGGATGCCGGGGCGTGTTACTCCGCGGCGAGGCCGTTCCACGTGGCGGCGGCCTCGTGATCGCCGCGGGCTTCGTGAATTCGTGCGAGGCGGCGTGCGGCGGTGCGTGCGCCCGCGGTCTGCTGCTCGCCGGGTGCCGCGGCGAAGATGGCGTGCGCCTCTGCGAGCTTCTCGATGGCTTCGTCGGTCCGATCGGTTCGTTCCAAACACACGCCCCATTGCGAGAGCACGTTGGCGAGGTACGGGTGCCCGGGCGGCACCAACTCGCGGATTGCAGGCACGATGGTCGCGAAGAGCGCCTCGCCCTCGTAGGGGCGGTCAAGCTCGGCGTAGACCACAGCAAGCCGTTCGGCGATCTCGAGCACGGGAGGAGCCGTCTCGCCGAGTTCAGCAACGGCGGCGGTGTGGGCGGCCTCGAGCGTGGCAGCGGCCTTGTCGAGACGGTCGGTATCCCGGTAGAGGGCGCTGAGGCTCTGCACGCAGGTCAGCGTGCCGGGGTGGACGGGGCCGTAGATCCGGCGGCAGCGTTCGAGCGTGTCGAGGAACATCGCTTCGGCATCGTCGAACTTGCCCATGCTGTGGTAGAGGAACGCGAGATTGTGGGCCGTGGGGAGGCGGTTGGGGTTGTCCTTGCCGCCGGTCCGCTCTTCGATCTCGAGGACGCGAAGGTAGATGGGTTCGGCGTCGGCGTAGCGTTCGAGCTTCTCGTAGGCGACGGCGAGATTGGCCCACGCGGTGAGCGTGCTACTGTGGACGTCGTAGATCTTGACCCGCGCGCGGGCGACCCGGTCATAGGCCTCGGCGGCGGTCTCGTAGTCTCGGGAGGCGAGGGCCATGCCGCCGCGCGTCATGTCGGCATACACGGCGATCTTGTGGTCTGGCTGGAGCACGCCCCGGCTCCGGCGATCGAACTCGTCGAGCCACTCTTGAGCCGCGTTGAAATCCGCGAAGCCGTCGCGTTCGACTTCGGCGAGCATGACGATGTTCTCGAGGGTCTCGGGTGCCCGGGGGCCGATCGTGCGTTCGCGCATATCGAGCGCCTGCAGGAGCGCATCGCGGGCGGTCTCGAAGTCGCCGCGGTCGCGGCTGATGGCTCCGATGTCCTGCTGCGCGAAGCGTGTGAGCTCGTGCTCCTGTCCGAGTTCGGCGAGGAAGACGTCCCTCGCTTCCGTAGCGAGCACGACGGCGGCGTCGTACTCGCCGAGAACGTGGTAGACGTTTGCGATGTTGTTGCGGATGGCCGCTCCCGTGACCGGCTGATCCTGAAAGCGTTCGGGGAGACGCTCGGCGGCGCGGTCGATCGCCTCGCGGACGGTGACCTCGTGGCCGAGCTCGTTCGGCTCGATCGATGCCAGCACATCGTTGTTGAGGAACCGGGTGACGGCCTCGGCGATGGAGGCGCGTCGTTCCGCCTCGGCCCGCTGGGCGATCGAATCGCGAAGTGCGATCGACACGCCCACCACGGCGCCGACGAGGGCCACGATCGCGACGGCAGAGGCGATGGTGACGGGCAGGTGCCGCTTGGCTACGCGGCTGATCTGGTAGACAGCGCTCGCGGGACGCGCGGTGATGGTCTGTCCGGCGAGGTAGCGTCGGAGATCGTCGCCGAGCTCGGCGGCGGTCTGGTAGCGGCGATCGCGGTTCTTGTCGAGGGCCTTGGCGGCGATGATGTCGATGTCGCCGCGAAACCGGGTGTCCACCCTGGCCAGTCGCGTCGCTTCCTTGTCACGGATGACATCGGCGGATTCGATCAGCCCGAGCCCGTGCGTCTCGTGCGGCGTGGTTCCGGTGAGCGCTTCGAACAGGATGACGCCGAGGGTGTAGATGTCCGAGCGCGTGTCGATCTCGCGCGGATCGCCGGCAACCTGCTCCGGGCTCATGTAGGGAAGCGTTCCGAGGAGCTGCCCGGCCTGAGTGTGGAGGGTGTCGCTCGCAGCCTCGGCGTCGAGCGCTCTGGCGACGCCGAAGTCCAGGACCTTCGGCAGGCCGTCCTCGGTCACCATGATGTTCGCGGGCTTGAGATCGCGGTGGAGGACGCCGCGTGCGTGGGCGTGCTGGACGGCGTCGCAGATATCGGCGATGGTGGCGAGCCGTTCCTTGGTGGGCCGGCCGCGGAGCCAATCGGTGAGCACGCGTCCCTGAATGAGTTCCATGGCGAAGTAGGGCCGGGCGCCGCTGGCGTCGGAGGTGACGCCTGCCTCGTAGATCTGTGCGATCGATGGATGGCGGAGACGCCCCAGGGCTTCGGCTTCGAACTGGAACCGGCGGATGAGGTCCGGGGTGAACAGGCCCGGTCGCAGGACCTTGAGCGCGACGCGTCGGCGGGGCGACTGCTGCTCGGCCTCGTAGACCACGCCCATGCCGCCCTCGCCAAGCTTTCGGACGATCTGGTAGGCGCCGATCGTGGTGGGGTCAGCGTGCGCGTGCGACGTGGCAACGGCGGCGTCGAACTCGCCCCGGACAGCGGTGGGGGTCAGGCCGCGGCCGGAGGCGGCCCGGTCGTCGGCGTCGAGCAGCGCACGCACCTCCGAACGGAGGGTGTCGTTGTGTGGGAGCAACTCGAGCAGCCGTGCGTCGCGAGCCTCCGGCGGCAGGTCGCACACCTGGTAGAACACGCGCTCGATCTCATGGAACGATGCTGGGTCGGTCACGGCGTTGGCTCCCGGTCGAGTTCTCGCTGGATCCATGAGCGGGCAAGGCGCCATTCTCGTGCGGCGGTGGCGCGGGAGACGCCGAGCGCTTCGGCCGCGGCACTCTCGTTCAGGCCGCAGAAGAACCGGAGCTCGACGAGTCGCGCCTTGCGTTCGTCGAGTGACTCAAGATCCGACAGCGCGGACTCGAGCCGTTCGGCGTCGATCCCGGAGTCGGAGGGGGCCCAGGCGGCGTGATCGTCGTGGAGCGTGACGCGGTGGGCGCCGCCGCCGCGTTTGAGACGCTTCCGCGAGCGTGCGTGGTCGACGAGGACGCGGCGCATGACCATGGCCGCGAGCCGGAGGAAGGCGGCATGGTCTTCCTGCGAGACGCGGCGCTGGTCGATCAGCTTGAGATAGGCCTCGTGCACGAGCGCGGTGGGCTGGAGGGTGTGGCCCGCGCGTTCTTCGGACAGCATCGAGCCGGCGAGCTGGCGGAGCTTGTCGTAGAGCAGCGGCATGAGCTCTTCGGCTGCTGACGACTCGCCGCCGGTGACGCGGACGAGCATGGCTGTTGCATCGTGCTCCGGAGCGGCCATTTCAGGAGCTTATCCGATCGGGGCGCCGGCTCGTAGCGGCGCGCGGCAATCGGTATGCGGTACGGCAAGCTCCGTTATCTGGCATCGCCGGGCTCCGGTTCTTGGGCCGCGGGCTCGCCGTCACCCAGCGATTCGAGCCGGGCGAGAGCCTCGCCGACCTTGGCCGCGTGCGCCTCGTTGTCGGGAAAGAGCTCGAGGGAGGCGTCGAGGGCGGCTCGAGCGCGGTCGAGGGCGCCGATCGAGATGAGCGAGCGTCCCAGATTGAGCTGGAAGATGCCCCGCGCCGGATCCGGCAGGCCGCTCTCGGGCCCGCTGTGGTCGACCACGCTCTGCATGAGGCTCGCGGCCTCGGCCGACTCGCCGATGGCCTCGAGAAGGAACGCGAGGTTGTTCTTCGTGACCAGGGTGTCGAAGTGCCCATCGCCCAGGCTGGACTGCTGGATCGCGAGCACGCGACGAAGGACATCGGCGGACTCTTCGTCCCGTCCGACATTATCGAGCGCGGCGGCGTGGTTGCGCAGGCCCACGAGGGTTCTGGGATGATCAGGACCGAGCGCCGCGGGCAATTCATTGAAGAGACGAGCCGTGTGTTGGAGCGCAGCGTCCGAACGCCCGAGCTGCATCAGCAGGACGGCGTGGTTGCTGACGGCGAGGAGCTCGTCTGGGTGGCCCTGGCCGTAGATTCGCGCGGCATCGCTGAGCGAGCGTTCGCTGGTGGCCAGCGCTTCATCGGGCATGCCCACGGCCATGTAAGAGTCGGGCAGGATGCCGCGCACCATGCGGAGCGTGTAGTGCGAGTCGCCGAGCCTTTCGCCTCCCGTGCTGAGGATGTCCTCGTAGATCGGGATGGCTTCGGCGTGACGGCCCTCGCTGGCGAGGGCGATGGCGAGGTTTCCCCGCGCGATGAACCAGCCCGAGGCGACGCCGACGTCCTCGGGCGGGAACAGGGTCAGGAGCCGCTCGAAGACCTGCCTGGCTTCGGCGGCAAGTGTCTGGTCGAGATAGCTTCGGCCGAGCCCCGAGAGTGCGGCACGATACTGCGCGTCGCTTGTCGCGGGGGCCGCGAAGGTGACTTCTCGTGCCTGGTGCAGCGCGTCCATGGATTCGTCGAGCCGCCCGACGTTGCGGAGCGCTTCGCCGTGGCTGACGAGCGCCGCGGCGTAGACGGAAACCGGCGTGGTCTCCTCGGCGCGACATCTGTCGAGAATGCTTTCGGTGAGCTCGACAGCTTCCTGAAACCTGCCGACGTAAACCAGACTGTCGGCGAGTGTTGTTTCGAGTTCGAGGCGTTGGCTGTCGGTCTCGTCGAGGTGCCGGGCTGCGAGCTCGGTTGCGCGCTCGAGGTGGGCGACGGCGTCGTCGTGCTCTGACAGCGATGCGTAGGTCCAGCCGATGGTTCGGTGCAGGTCCATGGCGACAAGCGGGTCGTCGGCGTGCAGTCGATCGATCTCGCGTGCGGAGCGGTCGAGGATGTCGACGACGCGCACACCCGGCCCGTCGACATCGGGATCGGGGGAGGCGAGCATGCCGCGGAGGAACTCGGATGCTTCGGCGGCGCGGGCTTGAGCAACGATCGCGGCGTCGCGTTCACGCGACGCGGTCATGAAGCCGGCGACAACGGCGGCTGACAGCCCGATCACCGCGGCCGCGGCGGCGGCCGCGAACGCCGTGGTCCACGGGTGGCGGCGTGCGAACCTCGAAGCGGTGTATCCCAGCGAAGGCGGGCGGGCGGTGACGGGGCGGCCCTGGGCAAGACGTTCGAGATCGTCGGCGAGCGCGGCGGCCGAGTCGTACCGACGGGACGCCTCCGCCGCCGTCGCCTTGCGGTAGACCGCGTCGGCATCGCCACCGGACGGCAGCCGGGGCAGAGCGCCGTTGACGATGGCCTGGATGGCCGCGAATGAGGAACTGGTGGTGGGGTCGACGGCGGGTGTTCCGGTGAGCAGCTCGTAGAAGACCACGCCAACGGCGTAGACATCGATGCGGACATCCGCAACGTCGCTCGTGCCGTCGATCTGCTCGGGGCTCATGTAGCCGAGGGTTCCCAGCAGTTCGCCGGTCAGCGTGTGCATCGTGCTGGCACCGGAGGAATGCAGGGCAGCGATGCCGAAGTCGATGATGCGGGGGTTCCCGTCGGCATCGATGATGACATTTGACGGCTTGAGGTCGCGGTGGACGACGCCTCGCTGATGCGCGGCGTGCAGACCTCGAGCGATCTGGGCGGCGATGGCCGCGGCCTGCTGGACGGGCATGGGCTTGTCGGCATCGCTGAGCGTGCGGCCGTGCACATACTCCATGACCAAACACGGCGCGATCGCGTTGTTGGCCAGGCGTGCCTCGGCGATGGCGTGGATGGTCGCGACGGCCGGGTGCTGGATGGCGGCGAGGGCCCGGCCCTCTCGAGCAAAGCGGTCGACGGCGCGTCGGGAGGTCAGCCCCGAGCGGAGCACCTTGACGGCAACGTCTCGTGCCGGCGAGAGCTGCCGGCCGGCGTACACGTCGCCGGACCCGCCCTGGCCCAGCAGCCTCGTGAGCTCGATGCCCTGAACCTCCGGGAGTGTGTGGGCGACGGCGATCGGGCCCAGTCCGAGCTCGGTGTCGAGCTCGGGCGTGATGCCGTTGCTGTCGGCCTCGTGGCCATCGATGAGCGAGGCGACGGCGGCCCGGAGTTCCCGGTCGTCCTTGCAGCGGGCGAGGGCCTGCTCGGTGAGGGCGTTGCCTTCAAGGTGGTCGAGTCCGCGGAGCAGCTCGAACGCGCGGGACCAGACTTCGGCCGTGGCCTCGCGGGACGCGCTCATGACGTTCCCTGGAGTTCGGATTCGCCGATGGTGACCCGCAGCCAGTTCCTGGCCATGGCCCAGTCTCGCTTGACGGTCCGCGTGCCGACGCCCAGCGTTTGGGCGGTGATCTCGACGGTGAGACCGGCGAAGTAGCGGAGCATGACGACCTCGTAGAGCCGCGCGTCAATATCGCGGAGCCCGTCGAGGGCCTGGTCGAGCCTTTCGACGGCGTCGTCTTGCGTGTGCTCTCGGCTTTGCGGGTCATCAAGGGGGACACGCTGGCGTGCGCCGCCGCGTTTGATGGCCTTGCGCCGTCTTGCTTCGTCAATCAGGACCCGTCGCATCGACTGTGCCGCCGCCCAGTAGAACGCTCGATCGTCGTCCCATTGGACGGTTGGATCGCGGAGCAGCCTGAGGTAGGCCTCGTGGACGAGCGCGGTGGGCTGGAGGGTGATCCCGGGGCTTTCGCCGGACATCTGCTGCTGCGCGAGCATGCGGAGGCGTGCGTAGACAGCCTCCGAGAGACCCTCGGGGATCTTCGGTGCGCGTGCGTCGCCGGGATGCTGGTCACCGTCCATGATGCCGCACGGTCCTTGGATTGAGGGTCAGCCCGTGTTGACGCCTGCACGAATCAGGGCGCGAGCCGGGCCGATGCACTGCACAGAACGTACCGGGCCGGGAGCCTGTTGTCGACAGGAATCTGTTGCCCCGGCCGAACGTTGCCCTTATCGGCCGCTGTTATCAGTGGTTGTGTCCTTCGTGGCCGGTGATCGCCCGTGGTGCGTGGTGGTGGCCGTGTGGCTCAAAGATCCCGATGGCCCAGGCGAGTGCGATGCCGAGCGCGAGGGCGAGGGTGAATCGTCCGCGGTGGTGGGAGTGAAACTGCACTTCGGGCATGAGGTCGGCCAGTGCGACGCACACGAACGCGCCCGCCGCGACCGCCATGGCGATGCCCGCGCCGGATCCGGTGGTCACGAAGCCGGCGAACGCGCCGACGGTGGCCAGCGGCGTGATGGCGGCAAAGACGGCGTTGATGAGCCTCCTTCGGCGATCGGATTCGCCGACGGCGGCCATGGTGCCCGTTAGCGAGACGGCGTCGATCGGCTTGTGCAGCAGCACCACGAGGAGAATGGAAAAGCCGGCCCAGCCGGCATCCTCGGTGCAGGCAAGGCTTACCGCGGAGGCAATGGCGAGGCCGTCGACGACACTGTGCAGGCCGAGCCCGGAGAAGAGAACGAGCCAGCGAACGCGCGAGGTCGACGGCCGCACGGCCGCCGGGTGCTCGTGGGTGTGCCCGTGGTCGTGGGTTGGATCGTGGGCGTGTTCGAGGGCACCGTCTGTGGCGAGCGCACCGGGCGTGTGGCTGTGCACGTGCAGGAAGCGGATAAGAAGGAAGACGCCGATGAGCCCGCCCAGCATCGCGTACATGGTGGTGTCGATCGACCCGACCTCAACGACCGCGTGCGGGATGAGGTGGAGAAGCGCCATGCCCAGCATGAGACCGCCGACGAAGCTGAGCAGGGTCTGAATGCGCACGTGGGACGAGGCGATCAGGGCGTGGAATCGGCCCCCGAACCAGGCGGCGAAGAAGGTCAACGGCACGGAGAGAAGAATCGCTGTCCAGCCGGTCATACGAACCCCGCACGAGTGCACGGGTTGCTCGACCCGTGGCCCGGATGATAGGCGGTTCTCAAGCGGGCGTGCCGCTGTGAAAGAGCCACGAGCGATGCGGGCGAGAACGCGGGAAATCCTCCGGAACGGTCTGCGGCGTCATTTCGCGGCCGGCGAACAACGGGTCGAGCTTGAAGCGGCGGTTGTTGGTCGAGAAGAACACCCGCCCGCCAGGGGCAAGCCGGGCGAGGCAGAGCCGGAGCAGCCGGGGGTGGTCGCGTTGAACATCGAACACGGTGGGGGTGCGCTTGCTGTTCGAGAAGGTGGGAGGGTCGGCGATGATGAGATCGAAGCGTCTCCCCTCGGCGCCGGACTCGAGCCACCGGACGGCGTCGGCTTCGACCCATTCGTGGCGACGGTGGGCGAGGTTGTTGAGCCTGAGATTCCGGGCGGCCCAGTCGAGATACACCGGTGAGAGGTCGACGCTCACGCTGCTCTGCGCACCGCCGGCGGCGGCGGCGACGGTGAAGGCCCCGGTGTAGCAGAAGAGGTTGAGCACGCGGAGACCCTCGGCCCATCGCCGAACGAGCTGGCGGGCGGGCCGATGATCGAGGAACAGGCCGGTGTCGAGGCGGGTGTCGAGCTCGACCTCAAAGCTGAGGCCGGCCTCGTGGACCTGCATCGGAGCGGGCTCGGCATCGCGGCGTTCGTACTGGCTCGTGCCGCGCTGCCGGCGGCGCCGCTTGAGGTGGACGTGCTCGGGGAGGACTCCCGCTTCTTCGCGGGCGATCTTGATGAGCCGTGCTCGCCAGGCGTCCTCGTCCCCGGCGGGCAGGGTTCGATCGGATTCGAGCTCGGCGATGTGGAGGTGGTCGCGGTAGCGATCGATGTGAAGCCGGGCACCGGGCGTTTGGCCGTCGTAGATCCTGTAGCACTCGATGCCGCGGCCGGGCCATTTGCGGAAGTGCCGGATCCGCTTCCGAAGTGTGTTGCGGAACGATTCGGCGACGCCGTCGCGATCGGATGTGTCGCCGAACGCAGCCCGGGGGGCGCCCTCCGGGGCGGGCCTGGGCTTGAAGATGAACAGGTCGCACCGCAGCCTCGCGTTGTAGAGCTTGCGGCGTTTGGTGGCTTCCTGCCTGATGAGCTCTTCAAAGCCCGGAAGCCCCGTGAGAACGGCGTGCGACCACCCCGGGAGCGTGGCGAGCACCGAGGGCAGCTGCGCGTGGATCTCGCGAGCCGCAGCCTCGTCGAGTACGCGGGCTCCATAGGGCGGGTTGGTGATGACCCAGCCCCGGTCGGCGGGGCGGGTGATGTCGGTGAAGTCGTCGACACGGAAGCCGACAAGCCCCGTGACGCCGGCGGCTTCGGCGCTGCGGCGCGCGTCGCCGATGGCTCGCGAGTCGACGTCTCTCCCCATGATCTGCGGCAGTCCTGTGGGAAGTTCGGCGGGGCGCGCGTCGCGACGGGCTTCCTGCCATGCGTCGGCGTGGATCCAGGCAAGCCGCTCGCCGGCAAAGGTTCGCTTCCAGCCGGGCGCGATGCCGGCGGCGATCATGGCGGCTTCGATAACGATGGTGCCCCGGCCGCAGAACGGGTCGATGAGCGGCCGATCGCCCCGCCAGCCGGTCATCATGATGATCGCGGCGGCGAGGTTCTCCTTGAGCTGGCCCGGCAGGGATCGGGCTCGGTATCCGCGGCGGTGCAGCCCCTCGCCCGAGGTGTCGAGCACGACGGTGGCGTTGTCCTTGAGGATGACTACCTCGACGCCGAGCCGGGGCCCGGTTTCGGACATCCGCCCGTCCCGGCCGACCACGGCGTCGACGACGGCTCGCTTGACGATGCCCTGCGCGGAGCGTGGACTGTTGATCGAAGACTGCCGGGTGCGCACGCGCGTGACGATGTCGGAATCGGCGGGGATGACCGCGGGCCAGTCGATGCCGCGAACGAGCGCGAAGAGCTCGTCGAAGTCGTGGGCGATCCCCTCGGCGAGAACGACGCCGACGCGGCTGGCCGACCGCAGCCACACGTTCGCACAGGCGATGGACGCCGCGTTGCCCTGGAAGTCGATCCGGCCCGGGGAGAGGACGCGCGGCTCGAAGCCGAGCCAGCCAAGCTCGCGTTTGACGGCCGCTTCGAGCCCGAACGCGCAGGAGACGGTGATCGTCAGGAGATCGTGCACGCCTACTTGTCCCGCGTAAGCACGGCGTCCGCGATGAGGTCGAGGGTCTGCCGTGCGTGGGATGGGGGCAAGGCCAGAAGCGCCTGCTTGGCCTCTTCGACCAGGCACTCTGCGGTGGCTCTTGCGGAGGCGATCGACGCGGTCTTGGTGAGGGAGGCGACGATGGCGGCGGCGTGCGATTCGTCGCCGCCGCCGAGCTCGCTGACGGCTTCGAGGGCGCCGAGGGCGTCGCCCCGGGAGGCGGGGTCGAGCCCGGCGAGGTGCCGAATGAGCGGGAGGGTGATTTTGCCCTTGCGGAGGTCTCGGCCGAGGGTTTTGCCGACGATTGCCTCGTCGCCGGTGAGGTCGAGGACATCGTCCTGGACCTGGAAAGCCTTGCCCATGCGTCTGCCGTAGCGGTCGAGTGCTTCCTGGATTTCGGCGGGGGCGCCGGCGATCAGGCCGCCGAGCAGGCAGGCCGCCCCGGCGAGGGACGCGGTCTTGCCCTCGAGGATCTCGAAGTAGGTGGCCTCATCGAGCGAGAGGTTGTCTCGGTTCTCGATCTGGAGCAGCTCGCCCGAACAGAGCTCCATCGAGACTCGGCCGATGATGCGTGAGGGCCGATTGTCGGGCAGAGTCGAGCAGAGGTGGTAGGCGGCGCCGATGAGGTAGTCGCCGAGGATGACAGCGGTCTCGTTGCCGCGTTGGCGGTTGATGGTCTCGCCGCCGCGCCGCGTGTCGGCGTCGTCGAGCACATCGTCGTGCACGAGGGTTGCCATGTGCACCATCTCGACGACGGCGGCGACGGTGACAAGCGCGTCGGCGGGCGGCCGGGTGACGGGGGCGCCCGCCGCGGAGCCCGAGAGCAGGACAAGGGTTGGCCGGAGCATCTTGCCGCGGAAGCGTTCGACGTGCTTGCAGAGCTTGGCGACCGCCGGGACATTCGAGGCCACCGCGTCGTCGATGCGATCGGCGGTGGCTTCGAGACCCGCGAAGACCCAGGCCTGGAGTTCGTTCAGCTCCGCCGGTACGTCGAAGACGCCTTTCACTCTGGGCGGTCCTTTGGTTTGACGGTCTTGATGGCCTTTTTCTGCGCGACGATGTAGCAGATGTAGGCGGGGTCCGCGTCGCCTTCCCTGATGGCTTCGAACTCGCCGTTGCCTTCTTCCGGGTCGTCTTCGTCGGTGCCTTCCCAGTAGACCTGCACGTCTTCGAAGCCCGCTTCCGAGAGCAGCTCACGGACCTCGGGGAGTGTCCAGAGGCGCCAGGAGTACTCAAAGGCGTTCTTCATGATGGTGCCGTCGGGGAACTTGAAGTGGATCTTGCAGTCCATGTGGCCGGAGATCGGGTCATAGCGTGCCTGTTCCCAGATGTAGGTGAGGTGCCTGTTGATCTTCCGGGTTTCCTTGGTCTCGCTCATGGCCTCGGAGCCGCCGTAGAAATCGAGGAAGAAGATGCCCTCGTCGTCGAGCGAGTTCCGGACGCTCTCGAAGTAGCCGCGGAGCGTGTCTCGAGTCTCGAAGATCCAGTAGCTGAAGTTCATGGCAAGAACGACGTCGACGCCCCGGCCCTTGGCGCCGGGGTCGCGGACGTCGGCGCACGCCAGATGGATTCGGTGCTGGGCGGCCGGGTCGAGGCTGGCGATGTTGTGGGCCCGCCCCCATTCGAGGGTGGGCTCGTCAAGATCGACGGCGACGGCGGAGTTCGTGTCCCGTCGGCGGACCCACTCGCAGGCGCTGTTGGCGGTTCCGGCGAAGTCCTCGCGGAGCAGCCGGGCCGGTCGGCCCCGGAGCGTCTGGAAGGTCGCGTCGACGAAATCGATCTCGGCCTCGACGTTCTGGACGGAGAGCTGATAGAGCTCGTGCCGATCCGCGGTGGCCGCGGTGTATCGGTGGGTCTTGGAGGCCCCGGATCGCTTGGGCTTCGGCTTGTTTTTGGTCTTGGTTGGCATGGCGAAGACTGTAGGGGCTTCGCGGCGGGAAACCCCCTGGGATCCGGCTTTCCACGCAAGATCGCCCCCGCCGGACCCCGATCTATACTGCCGACCCGACACGGGCCGTCGACCCGCGAACCGGGGCGGCCGGGCCGCGTAGGCGAAGGATCACGACAGGAGACCGGAACGATGAAGCTCACCATGGTTGGCACGGGGTACGTTGGGCTGGTGACCGGTGTCTGCTTTGCAGAGACGGGCAACGACGTGACCTGCCTGGATGTCGATCCGCGCAAGATCGAGAAGCTCAAGAACAACATCTGCCCGATCTACGAGCCCGGGCTGACGGAGATGATGGAGCGGAACTACAAGGCCGGCCGGCTGACCTACACGCTCGACAAGAAGGCGGCCTACCGCGACGCCGAGATGATCTTCATCTGCGTGGGCACACCCTCGGACGAGAAGGGCCACACCGATCTGAAGTACATCGACGCGGCGGCGGACGACATCGCCGAAGTGATCAAGGAGCTCGGCCCGAACCAGACGCCGAAGGTCATCGTGGTGAAGTCAACGGTGCCGGTGGGCACGACGTTCTATGTTCGGGACCGGATCCGCGAGAGCGTGGGGCCGGAGATTCCCTTTAGCGTTGCGGACAACCCGGAGTTCCTGAAGGAGGGCGACGCGATCGTCGACTTCATGAAGCCGGACCGGGTGGTGGTTGGTGTCGAGAACGAGAAGACGGGGGAGATGTTCAAGGATCTCTACGATCCGTTCGTTCGCAACGGGCACCCGATCTACATCATGGATGTGCCGAGCGCAGAGATGGTCAAGTACGCGGCGAACAACTTCCTAGCGACCAAGATCAGCTTCATCAACGAGATGGCGAACCTGTGCGAGGCGTACGGGGCGGACATCAATCGCGTGCGCGAGGGCATGTGCTCGGACAAGCGTGTGGGGTATCACTTCCTGTACCCGGGCCTTGGCTACGGGGGGTCGTGCTTCCCGAAGGACACGCTGGCCTGCATCATGATGGGCGACAAGGCGGGCGTGACGACCCAGATCTCCAACGCGGTGCACGGCACGAACCAGCGGCAGCGGAACCTGTTCTTCAAGAAGATCACGAAGCACTTCGGCGGTGAGCTCAAGCTCAACGGGCTGACCTTCGCGTTCTGGGGCCTTGCGTTCAAGCCGCGGACGGACGACATCCGCGAGGCCCCCGCGCTGACGATCGCACGCAACGCCCTGGGCTACGGCGTCACCTGCCGGGGCTTCGACCCGGTCGCGATGGACAACGTGCGGATGGAGATGGGCGAGACCATCAGCCTGCACGAGGACATCTACGAGGCGGCGACCGGAGCGGACGCGCTGATCATCTCGACCGACTGGGACGAGTTCAAGAGCCCGGACTTCGGAAGGCTGGCGTCGGTTATGAAGCAGAAGGTGATCTTCGACGGACGCAACCTGTACCGCCGGCAGCAGATGGGCGAGCACGGGTTCCACTACTACTCCGTTGGCCGTCAGCCCGTGATTCCGGCCTGACTCGAAGCCCCCCGGCGAGGTAGACTGACGACATGCCCGAACGCCTGTTCCGCCTCTACCAGCGTCGGCGCGTGATCAATATCAACGCGAACATCGTGACCAGCGGGCTGCTCTCAACGGTCATGGTGATGGGCCTGCTGTGGTTCATGAAAGCCGTCATCGGCACGAGCTGGCCCACCTGGGGCTACACGGCGTTTTCAGGGGTCGCCGACCTCATCCTGGATGTCAGCATGTTCGCCGGGCTGCACTGGGTGGCCAACCACTGGCGACCGCTGAAGGGCCGGAACGACCTTGAGCAGGCCGAGCTCGGCGCTCCCAGGCCCAACCCGGTCGCGGACGGTGCCCGGCTTCAGCTCGAGCGGGCCGTCATCAGCCCGCTCTACTACATCATCGCGCTCGCCGGCACCCAAGCGCTGCAGGAGCAGGGATTTCACCCGGCGTGGGCGGTGGGGATCGCCTACCCGGCCGGCCTCGTTGTGACGCGCACGATCCACACCGTCTGGGGCCTGAGATCGGGCACCTATGTCGACCACCACCGCCGCCTTGTCGGCAAGGGCGTTGAACGACGCGTCATCGACAAGAACCGCAACACGACCGACGCGGCGTAAAGCCGGTACGCTCCGCTCATGTGCGGCATCGCGGGCATCCTCCGAATCCATGACCCGAAACAAGGCCATCCGCCGCCGCACCTCGAGTCCATCCCCGAAGCCTGGCTCGACACGCTCGACGAGTCCATCAGGCACCGCGGCCCCGACGGCGCTGGCCGATTCCGTGATCGGGCCACACGCCCCGACGGCCTGGTCGTCGATGTCGCCCTCGTCCACCGACGCCTGAGCATCATCGACCACGCCGGCGGCCACCAGCCCATGGTCCACGACGGCCAGCGCCTCCGCCCCGATCTGACCTACGCCCCCGGCGAGACGCCCAAACTCGCCCACGAGTTGGAGCCCGACAGGCCGCTGATCGCGGTCGTCTTCAACGGCTGCATCTACAACCACCGCGAGCTGCGGGCGGAGCTGGAATCGCTCGGGCACCAATTCGAGACGGATCACTCGGATACCGAGGTGCTGGTGCACGGCCCCGGTCAGTGGCCTCGGGACTTTGCGCATCGGCTGGACTCGATGCATGCATTCGCGATCTGGACCCGTGCAGGCGGCGGCGTGTATCTCTCTCGCGACCTTGCGGGCCAGAAACCGCTGTACGTCGTTGTCGAGTCTTTCCCGAGATCCGCGTGCTTTTCGACGTCGGCGGCTGGGCTCGCGAGAGGCGTCTCTCGTGCCGGGGGCAACCCGCCGCGTGTGCGCGCGCCTGACATGTATGGGAGCGACATCGAGCTCTGGATTCGCGACGGGTGCGGGCCGGAGACGCCCTTGGAATCGGTCGACGTGATCGGCCCGGGCTCGGGCGAGGCGCTGCTGCCTTACGAGAGCGATGGGTACGTGCAGATCGCGAACCTCGGGGCCGAGCAGTTCGAGCCGCCTGAGCGCGACGGAGGCCTCGACGCGGAACACGCCGGGCAGTTGATCGAAAGAGCGGTGGTCTCGGAGCTCGAGGCGGATGTGCCACTCGGCGTGTTTCTTTCGGGCGGCATCGACTCCGCTCTCATCGCCGGCATCACCAAGCGGCACCGCCCGGACATCAAGACCTTCACGGTGCGCATGCCTGAGGCGAGCTATGACGAGTCCGCCGACGCCGCCGAGACCGCGGCCCACATCGGCACCGATCATCGCACGCTCGACTGCGATCCGAAGCCGGCCGAGGATCTGATCATGCTCATCGAGCAGCTGGGTTTGCCCTTCGGCGACAGCTCGCTCCTGCCCACCTTCTGGGTCAGCAAGGCCGCCCGCGAGCACGTGAAGGTCGCGCTCTCCGGCGACGGCGGCGACGAGCTCTTCGGCGGCTATAGGCGCCACACCATCAATCCGGTTCTCAACAAGTACCGCCACCTTCTCCGATTGATCCCGACTCGCCTGCTCGACCGGCGAAGCACTGGCACGCGATCCGAGTACCTCGCCCGTCTGGCCAACGCAGCGAAGTTCGGCGGCTACACCGAGCTGCTCGCCATCTTCCAGACGCCCGACCTTCGCAGGCTGATCCCATCCATCGACGGCGAGCCGGTCGGCGACGACACCTTCCGCCCGATCGACGACCCGCTGCGCTACGACTTCGAGCACTACCTGCCCGACGACCTGCTCCGCAAGACAGACACAGCCTCGATGGCCGTCGGCCTCGAAGTCCGCGCGCCGTTCCTCGCGCGAGAACTCGTCGAGGCCGCCCTTCGCACGCCGCTCAATGTGCTGATGCCCGGCGGTGAACGAAAGGGCCTGCTAAAGCAGGTTGCCCGGCGGTACCTCCCCGAGCACATCGTCAGCCGACCCAAGCGCGGCTTCGCCATCCCCGTCGGCGAGTGGTTCCGCAGCGACTACGGCGGCATGCGCACGCTGCTGCACGACCACCTCGAATCGAACGAACCGTTTCCGGGCCTCGCGGACGCGGGTGTCGAGATCAATATGCGCTTCGTGAACCAGATGCTCCGCGAGCACGACGCGGCGGGGCAGAAGAGCCTCAACCCATGGCGCGGCCGGGACCACTCGCAGCGGCTCTACATGCTGCTGGTGCTGAGCATCTGGTGCAAGTGGCTCGGTGGGCTGCAAAAAGACACCCGCCCGGGGTGAGCCGGGCGGGCGAGATGGTCTCGGATGTCAGCCGCGGTCAGCAGCCGGCGTTGTAGTTGGCGACCCAGGCGTTGAAGTCCTGCGGGGCGCAGATGCCGTCGCCGTTCTGGTCGCACTCGGGAGCCTGCGCGTTGTAGGCGGCGATCCAGGCGTTGAAGTCCTGGGGGCTGATGATGCCGTCGCCGTTGACGTCGGCGAGGCAGGGCTCGGTGGAGGTTGGGATGAGGATGGAGACGGTCTGGTCCGGGGCGGCGCCGGGCTTGAACAGGCCGAGGGTGACGTCGCCCATTTCGGGCGCGGCGTCGGCGGTGAACCAGAAGTTGTACATCGTTCCCCAGCGGAGCGCGTTGGTGTTGGGGTTGCTGGCGAAGGAGGCGGGGGACTGCCAGGTGACGCCCGAGGAGTCGCGGTTGGAGCTCCAGTCGGTGTTGTCGAAGGGCTCGCCGCTGTGGTAGTCGACGTCGTGGAAGCCGATGTTGCTGATGGCGACTCCATCGTTGGCGGGGATAATGAACTCGTCGGCGGAGCGGTCGGAGTTGAGGTTCTGGATAGCGTACTCGTACCGCCAGGTTCCGTTGCCGTTGTCGGTGACGCGGTAGGCGATCCAGAAACGCCCGTCGGACGGGACATCAACGGCGACGAGCTCGACCTGAGGATCGACTTCCTTCCAGGCGAAGATGGCGGGCTGCCCGATGCGGTTCTGGCCAGTGAAGTTCAGGTTCCAGCCGCTGCTGAACGAGCCGACGGAGATCTCACGGTAGGTGGCGTTGTTGTTGCCGTTGCCGGCGGCGGCGTCATCGGGGGTGACGTACTGGCCCTCACCGAAGTAGCGTGCTCCGGCGTTGAGGGCCGGGTTGAGGTCGTCGTTGCGGACCTGCACGCGTTTGAAGAGGACGTTGCCGGTGGTGCCGTCGCCGGTGTAGGGCCACGGGTGGAAGCCGGTGGAGGCGTTGACCTCGAACTTGGCACCCATGCCGGACTGCTGACCGTTGAGTGAAGCGGAGTACGGATCCCAGCAGCCCGGTCCGAGCGCGTTGCCGCTGGGCGCGGGATCGCAGTCGTTGCCGCAGAGTCCGTTGAAGTTGAGTGCGAAGAAGGCGTGCTTCAGCCAGCTCTGGCCGAGTTGCAGGTAGCGGCCGTCCTTGTAGCGGAAGATGTTCTGGCCCATGACGGGGTGCAGGTTGGCGGGTGTGCCGTCGCTGAGTTCATCGTCCCAGAGCAGGTCGACATCCCCGATGTTGCACGACGAGGTGCCGATGGAGTAGGCGGAGAAGCCGTTCAGCGTGCCCCACTTGAACGGGCCTGTGATCTCACCTGCAACAACGTCGGCACCCTGACCGAGGGCGAGCCCGGGAGCGAGCAGGGCGACGGGCAGCGTACAGCGGAGTGAAGCGGTCAAAAACGACATACGTGATTCCTCTTTTCTCTGGCGGAAACCGCGATCTGCGAACGCGTCAAGATTCTGGTGCGGGCCCGCTGCGCGAGCGTCACCGCGGCAGTGTAAGCGGTAGGACACCAAACACACACCTTCTGCGTCGAAATTGGGACGTGAACTCATCGGATCGGGCGGTCTGCAAGAGCTATCGGCTCGGGGCGACGGCATCGAGGGCGCCGCGGATCGTCCCGTTCCCCGGCGCGAGGCGCGAGGCGGTCTCAAGGGCGAGGATGGCCTCGTCGCGTCGCCCCCCGGCAAGAAGGGCTTGGCCGAGGTCGTGGTGAAGGACGGCGACCCGGCTCATCTCGGCGGCCCGGGCCATGGCGTCGATCCCGATCTCGTAGATATCGGGGTTCCGAGAGCCCAGGCCGGCGCGAACGATCGTCTCGCCGATGCCGGCCAAGGCAAAGGTGCTGTCGTCCACGAGCTCGACGGCGGCGGCGTAATCCGACATGGCCTGCCCGAGGTCGCCTTCGACCAGGGTGAGCAGCGCCCGCGCTTCGCGCAGCGCGGGAGAGCGGCTGAAGCGTTCGATCGACGCGTCCAGGAGCGCTCTCGCTCGTGCACGCTCGCCGACCATCGCGAGCGCGTTGGCGAGGTCTCGCGCCGCGGCGGCGTTCGGAGGGCGGGTCTCGGAGGCGCCGAGCAGCGCGGCCCGGGCACGCTCAAGATCGCCGGCCGCGGCCAGCAGGCGACCGGCGCGGGTCCGGGTGCTCATGTCAGCGTCCGGAGACTCCGCGGGCCTTGCGGCGAGCTCGACCGCTCTCGGCGCGTTCCGGAGCTCGAGGAAAGCCTGCGCGGCGGCGAGACGGGCTTCGTGCGTGTCCTCGGCGGCGAGCACCTGTTCCCACGCGTCGGCGATGGCTTCGCGGGAGGTGCCGAGACGCGCCGACGTGCGCGACCACTCGATGCGGGCGTCGTGCAGCGTCGGGTGTGCCTCGAGCGTGCGGGCGAGAAACTCGGCGATGTCCTGCTCGGTCTGTCCGCTGAGGCGGCGCAGGCGGACCGCCTGGGCGACGAGCTCGGCCGTCGGCTCTCCTTCCGCCGCGAGCCGTTCCAACTGGTGGATCGCCTCGGGGGCCCGATCGTCGAGCAGGTAGAGGAACGCGAGCTCGCGGCGGTCCTGCGGACGGAGCGACCAGCCGAGGCCGCCGTTGGCCGGCGGTGACGACCGCTCGTATCGAGCGATGGCGGTCTCGACCGAAGCGGCATGGTCGGGAGTCGGGTCGTACTCCGGTCGAAACGCAACGCTCACGGGAACATCCAGCGATTCGTGGTGGAGATGGGCGGACCAGCGGAGCCAGTTGACCGACAGCGACCAGCCCGCGGAAGCGGCGATCAGCCCGGCCGAGACGACGACCACGATGCCCGCGGCCCGCACCCGACCGGCGAGCTTGAGCTGGAACGATTGCAGGCGGACATTGGGCGTCGTGATCGTTCGGTACGCCGCCCACACGAGATACGCGGCGACAAGCGCCATGCCGACAGCCATCAGCATGGGAATGAGGTTGAGCATCCCGCGGAAGCCAAGAAAGAACAGCAAGGCCACCGCCGCGATGCCGACCTCCTCGGGCCACGACAGGTCGTAGCGTCGCGGTGATGCGGCGATCTTTCGCTGTCGCTGCTTTGCGTCTTCGTCGCGAGGCTTGATGAGCAGAGCCGGCTTTGTGAGGGCGAACGACAGCGCGTCTTTCGGGCATGCGCTGACGCAGTCGAGGCACTTCATGCAGGCGGGACTCACGACCGCGCCGAAGTCACGGACCTCTTCGTGCACTCGGACGTTGGAGGTGCACACGGCGGTGCAGTGCCCGCAGCCCTCGCAGGAATCGTTGACCACGATGCGCCCGGGGCTGGCGCGGTCGACGACGCCGAAAATGCCGCCGTAGGGGCAGCCGTACGCGCAGAAGCCCTTCGATCCGAGAAAGTAGACGCAGGCGAAGCCGCAGACCGCGAGGAATGGGATCGCGATGTACCAGGGCGGGAAGGTGGCCCAGAAGTCCTGGGCGATGAGCTCGGACTGGAAGCCGTGCACATCGGCGGGTCGGCCGATCCAGGCGGGAGTGTCGGCGCCGATCGCCTCGAACCCCGGGATGAGCGCGAAACGCTTGAAAGTGGGCCACACGAACATGTAGAGCCCGAGCAGCAAGGGGGCGAACAGCAGCAGACGGCTGCGGAACGGCTTCGGCTTGGCACGCAGCTTCTTCATGACCCACGCGCAGGCATCCTGCAGCGCGACAACATGGCACCCCCAGCCGCAGAAGAACCGGCCGAAGAGCAGGGTGGAGAGGATGGCCGCCGTGAAGAACACGAAGCCGGCGTTGACGACGCCGAGCTCGAGCGTCTTCATCGACTCGCTCGGCTCGACCGGTGACAGCGTGGAGCCCATGATGATCCACTGGGCGATATGGATCGCGATCAGGACATGCACGGCGGCCAGCGCGATGGCTCGCCGCTTGCCCATGTTGGATCGTGGCCGGCCGGTTCCGTGCAGCAGGGGCAGCGACAGCGGTGCCGGTTGATCGGTGGCTGCGGCGGTGGGGCTTGAAGAACAGCCGAACATGAAAGATCGTACATCGCTCGGGCCAGCGGGGCTGCGGCCCGTTCGCGGATGCCCCCGCGTTGATGGACGATTCGGAATGCGGAGCAGGTGTCCCGATTGCCGGATCGGCGTCGGTATTCTCGGAGCAAAGCGTGGGCACCGCCGGGAGACGGTGCCCACGCGGGGCGTTCGGGTGCCCTCGGGTGTTACGGGCAGGGGGTGTTGAAGTTGATGATCCAGGCGTTGAAGTCGCTGGGCGAGATCAGGCCGTCGAGATTCTGGTCGGCCACCGAGTTCTGCGTGTTGAACGCCGCGATCCAGGAGTTGAAGTCCGCGGGGGAGACGGTGCCGTCGAGGTTGGTGTCGGCGAGGCAGCGGGTGCGGAGGACGACCTGCGTCGGCTCGTAGACCACGCGGGTGACAAGCTGGCCGCTTGTGAGCACCGGCGCGCTGTCAAACTGGCCGTTGACGGATGTCGCTGTCAGAATGACATGGTTGAAGTTGTTGGTGAGCACCGCGCTGGGCGCGAGCTGGATAGTGAGCGTGCCGGCAAGGTTTGCGTCACCGGTGACGGCGAGCCGACCGTTGTTGCCGTTGGTGCTGATGGTGGCGACAAAGGTGCCGGCGGCGTCCTGCGTGAAGCCGGAGGATGCGTTCATGATGCCGGTGGGCCTGCCCGGGCGAACGACGCCCTCGTTGACGAGGGGCGTCTGGATCGTGCCGTTGCCGGCGAGGGTGTGTCCCGACCCGTTTGTGAGCGTCGGCGTGGTCGCGGGCGCCGCCGCGATGCGGGAATCGAGGTTGTTGGAAACGAGCTCGATCGTGCCCGACCCGGTGAAGCTGGTGTTCTGCGCGAGTTCGATCACGCCATCCGCCGACGAGAACTGCGTGTTGACCCGGATGAGCGCGTCGTTGGCGAGCGAGCCGCCGAGTACGGACATGGTGTGGGCCGCGTTGACGAAGCCAGCGCCGCCGAGCGTGGTTCCTTCGACGCTGAAGCCGCCCGTGTTGGTGCCCCAGACACCGGTGCCGGCGGAGGTCAGGCTTCCCCCGACGATGGACGAGCCGGAGCCGATCGCAACCGTGCCCCCGTCGGCGAGTGTCATGCCGCCGGCCGTCTGATCGAGCGTGATGCCGTTGATGAGCAGGAAGCTGCTCGGTGCAGCGTTGACGAGCGCGTTGTTGATCTTGTCCTCGCCCCGCAGTTCGAGGGAGTTGCCCGAGACGGAGACGCCGAAATCGGCGCGGATCTCGCCGTCGTTGGTGATAGCGCCGTTGATCTGGCCGACGCCGCGAACGAGCTGTCCCGAGCCGAGGGTGGCGGAGGTGCCCGTCGCAGTGTTGATCTGCGTGTTGTCGAAGGCCGTGCGCATGCGGATCTCGCCGGTGCCGGAGATGGTGGCGTCGGCGAGCGTGAGGATGCCGTCTGCAGAGCTACCCGTACGGTTCATCTCGATCAGGCCGTTGTTGACGAGGGCGGCGCTGTCGACGACGACGGTCGTGCCCGCTTCGATCTGGAGCAGGGCGGAGCTGTTGACGCCGCTGAGCTCGCTGGGCGTGCTGCCAAAGGTTCTGAACCGGCCGGTGCCCGCGGAGCTGATCGAGCCGTTCTCGATGCGGGTGCCGCCGCCGAGGGACACCTCGCCGGCGTTGTCCGCCTCGATGAGGGCCGAGGGGGCCTGGGTGATCGAGACATCGTTCAAGATGAGGCTGGAGTTGTGCGCGGCGGTCATGGTTCCGTTGTTGACTTTGGGCTCGTTCTGCAGCACCAGCGTGCTGCCGGAGACCGAGACGGCGAAATCCGCGGCAAGGGCGCCGTTGTTGATCAGGGCGCCGTTGATCTCGCCGACGCCGCGGATGCTGTGCGTCGCGGCACTGGTGATGACGGCCCCGGAGGTGGTCTCGATCCGGCTGTTGTTGGAAGAGGTGCGCATCTGCAATTCGCCCGAGCCCGAGATGGCCGTGGACGCGTCGGCGGTCAGAACAGCGTCGAGGCTCGAGCCCACCGGGTTGAGCGTGATGGTGCGGTCGTTGATGATGCCGCCGGCGCCGATGTTCACGGTTCCGCCCGGATCGACGATGAAGTCGGCGTCGATGGCGACGGCGTCGAGCGTGGTCACGGAGCCGGAACGGACGTTGGCATCGCCAGCGGCATCGCTGGTGATCGCTCCGCCCAGGATCGTGGCCTCGCCGAACAGGGCGATCACCGCATTGGCTTCCGCGCGGATCTCGCCCCCGCCGGCCTGGTTCACGGTGATGCCTTCGATGTTGAGCACGCTGTTCGGCTGCGCAATGAACAGGCCCGAGTTGGTCTTGTTCTCGGTCTGGAGCTCAAGGATGTTTCCTGAGACCGACACGGAGACGTCCGCGGCGATGACCCCCGCGTTATCGATCGCTGCGTTGATCTGGCCGACGCCGCGGATGGTGTGGTTGGCTGCGTGTGTGATGCTCTGCCCGGTCGCCGTGTTCACCTGCGCGTTGTCGGTGAAGGACCGCATGTGCACCTCGCCCGATCCTGTGAGCAGACCGGACTGGTCGAAGCTGAGCAGGGCATTCAGGGAACTGCCGCTCGGGT
>DAIOTV010000044.1:14872-23615 GCA_036751825.1 Phycisphaerales bacterium | reverse complement strand
CGTTCCACCGAAGTTTCGCACGGCGGTAACCGTGAAGCTGACCCGCTGGCCGACAAGCGGCGTGTCGCCCGCGACCACCTCGCGAGCCATGTCGGTGTCCTCGTCCATCAGCGCCCGGAGCAGCGAGTGGCAGGTGGCGGGCACCCGCTCGGCGAGCTCGCGCAGGCTCATCGGGTACCGCGGCACGATCGAGAGCTTGCTCAGCCTGATCGCGCTCTTGGCGATCGAGCACGCGTGGTCGGCCACACGCTCGACGTCGTGGTTCACCTTCAGGATCGACGCGAGCACCCGGAAGTCACGCGCGACCGGGTGCGTCAGCGCGAGCGATCGGTAGCACGCCTCCTCGATCGCGACCTCCTCCTCGTCGACCTGGTTGTCCTGGTCGCGGACATGCTGAGCCACCTCGGGGTCGAGCGCCCACAACGCGTCGATCGCGGCCTCGAGCATGCCGATCGCCACCGTTCCCTGGCGGATCAGGCGACGCTTGACGATCGCGATGTCCTCGTGGGGCTCGGGCTGGCCGGCGCGGTCGGGTTGGCGGGGCAGGGCGGAAGCGATCGTGGGTCTCCTGTCGTTTTTCCGTGGATGGGGATCTTGGACATATACGCCCCCAAAGTCCACAAAGGTCGGATGAATGCGTGTCAACTGGCGGGAAACCCGACACTGACAGGCACCACACGACCGAGCGGCGGCGGTTATGGGAGCGCCGCTCCGAGCCGGTGGCGGAGCTGCGTCACCAAGCTCGAAGGCTCGAGGTAGGAGGCTGGTGGGCGGTAATAGACCTCGTGCAGCGACTCGCCGGCTTTCGGCTCGAGCGTGCGGACCGTCCCCTTGGCCCCGGCAAGCGCCTCGGCGGCCCGGTTGGGCTCGGGCGTGCGGAAGATGACATCGGGCGAGCGAAGCACCACGGCCCGGATGCCGAGCGCCGACGCTCCTGCGCGGATCTCCGCCAGATCAAGCAGCCTCCGCACGGGGGGCGGGGGTTCGCCGTAGGCGGCGCTCAGGTCGGCGAGCAGCCCGTCGAGCTGCTCCCGGCTCGAGGCGGTGGCGATCCGGCGATAGGCCTCGAGGCGGCGCACATCGCTCGGGATGTAGGGCCTGGGGATCATGCCCCCGATGCCGATCTCGAGGCTCGTGCGCCCGGCGTTCGGCGGCGGCGCTTCATGGGTCAGCTCTCGGACCGACTGCTCGAGCAGCCGGCAGTAGAGCTCGTAGCCGATGCTCGCGATGTGGCCCGACTGCTCCGCCCCCAGGATGTTGCCCGCGCCGCGGATCTCGAGGTCACGCATCGCGATCTTGAAGCCGGCGCCGAGCATCGAGTACTGCTCGAGCGCCTTGAGCCGCTTGCGCGCGACCTCGCTGACCTGCTTGTTGTCGGGCAGCAGCAGGTAGCAGTAGGCCCGGTGCTTGCTCCGGCCCACGCGTCCGCGGAGCTGGTGCAGCTCGGCGAGGCCGAAGCGATCCGCGTTGTCGACGATCATCGTGTTCGCGCGGGGGATGTCGATGCCGGATTCGATGATGGTCGTGCTGACGAGGATGTCGGCGTCGCCGCGGATGAAGGTGAGCATCACGCGTTCGAGCTCGTGGGGCGACATCTGGCCATGGCCGAAGATCACGCGGGCGCCCGGCGCGAGCTGCTGGACCTCGTCGGCCTTGCTCTGGATGTCGTGGACGCGGTTGTGCACCCAGAAGATCTGGCCTTCGCGCGCGAGCTCGCGGTCGATCGCCTGGGTGATGCGTTTGCGGTTGAAGGGGATGACCTCGGTCACAATGCTCTGCCGGTCGGCCGGGGCGGTCGCGAGCGACGAGATATCGCGGATGCCGAGCATCGACATGTGCAGCGTGCGCGGGATGGGCGTGGCGCTCAGCGTCATCACATCGGCGGTCATGCGCAGCTGCAGCAGCCGTTCCTTGTGCTCGACGCCGAAGCGCTGCTCCTCGTCGATGATGACCAGGCCCAGGTCGGCGAACTTGACGTCCTTCGAGATCAGCCGGTGCGTGCCGATGACAAGGTCCACCTGCCCCTTGCGCAGCCTCGCGAGGATGCTGTTGGCCTCCTTGGTGGTCTTGAACCGGCTGAGGCTCTCGATCTTGAAGGGATAGTCGGCGAACCGCGCGCGGAAGGTCCGCTCGTGCTGCTCGGCGAGCACGGTGGTAGGCACGAGCACGGCGACCTGCTTGCCGAACTCGCACGCCTTGAACGCGGCGCGGATCGCGAGCTCGGTCTTGCCGAAGCCCACATCGCCGCAGATCAGCCGGTCCATGGGCCGCTCGCTGGTCATGTCCTTCTTGATCGAACTCAGCGCGGCGAGCTGGTCGTCGGTCTCCTGGTACGGGAACTCGGCCTCGAACTCGCGCTGCCAGGTGGTGTCGTCGGGGTAGCGGATGCCGGGCAGGCTCTCGCGCGCCGCGCGGACGCGCAGGAGCTCGGCCGCCAGATCGCGCACGCTCTCGGCGACCTGCTCCTTCTGCTTGGTCCACTTCTGCCCGCCGAGCTTGCTGAGCGGCGGCTTGCCGGCGAACCCGCCGATGTACTTCTGCACCTGGTCGATCTTGAGCGCCGACACGTGCAGCTGGCTGCGGTTGGCGAACTCGAGCGTGAGGAACTCTTCGAGCTCGTCGTCGCGCTGCTTGTGCTTCTTGCTGGGCGGCGCGGCGACGCCGCGCTTGCCCAGGCGGTCCGGGCTCATCGTCCGCAGGCCCGTGAACTGCGCGATGCCGTGGTCGACATGGACGACGAAGTCGCCCGGCTCGATCTCGAGGAAGGTGTCCATCGCGCGGCCGGCGCGCATCCGTCTGGCGCGTCGGCGGGTCTGGAAGCGGTGCAGCAGCTCGTGGTACGGCACGACGGCGAGGCCCGTGCCGTCGGCCGGCCCCCACAGAAAGCCGCGGTGCACGTAGCCCACGAGCGTGGTGACGCCGCCGAGGTTCGGCGCAAACTCGGCGAGCAGCTCGCCGCAGCGCGACCGCTCGCCCTCGGTCTCGCACGCGATCAGCAGGCGCCGGCCTTCGTCGGCGAGCGACTGCAGCTCCCCCACCGCTTCGCTCGCGGTCTGGCTGAAGTGCGGCAGGGCCGCGACCGGCAGCTCGAGAGCGAGCTCGGCCGCGTGCGCGATCGAAAACTGGTTGATCTCGGCGAAGCCCGCGAACCGCTCGCGGAGCAGCTTGAAGACCGCCGGAGGCCCGAACACCCCGCGGGAATCGGTGAGCCGCTCGAAGTACCCCCGGCCCTGCTCGGTGACCTCCATGGTCTCGGCGAGCAGCGCTACCGCGAGGTCGGGGATCAGATCGAGGAAGCTCGCGCCCTCGGCGGACATGCCGGGGTCCAGCTTGGCCGCGACCAGCTCGACGCGATCGAGCCGGCGGTCCGAGCCCATCGTGTCCAGGTCGATCTCGGTGATGCGGTCGATCTCGTCGCCGAAGAAGTCGATGCGCACGGGGACGGGCGTGACGCCGCCGGTGGGGAACACATCGACGATGCCGCCCCGGACCGTGAACTCGCCCGGGTCCTCGATCGCGTCGCGTCGGTCGTAGCCGCCGGCGACGAGCCAGTCGATCAGGTCCTCCTGCTTGAGCCGGTCGCCCGGCGCGAACCGCAGGCTCAGGCGCTCGACCTGCGACGGCCTCGGAACGGACTGCATGAGCGCGTGGATCGGAGCGACGATGACCGGCGCGTCGCCCGCGCCCAGAGCGAGAACAGCCCGGACGGCGGCGACACGCTCGGCGAGCAGGTCGGCCGCCGCGTCGGACTCGCCGGGCAGCACCTCCAACGCCGGCAGCCGGATGCAATCCGAGCCGAGCAGGTCGAGTTCCTCGACGGCGTACTCGGCATCGTCGAGGTGCGCCACGACCAGCACGACGGGCCGGCCTGTCTGCCGGGCGACCGCCGAGGCCACGAAGACCGTCGACGACCCGACCGCGCCCGAAGCGACCACCGACCGGCCCCCGGCCAGCGCGTCCGAGAGCGACGCGACCGCGTCGTCGTTCAGAACCGCACCGATCGGGCTCGCCGTTGAGGTCATTGGGCTCCTGACCGCGCAACAGGAACCGCGGCCGTCCCTGCACGGGCCCGGTCTGCGTGCGCTCGCTCTGCCAAGCGGGATTCTATGGCCGATCGAAGGTGATCAGCGGCGCGAGCTTCTCGGCCGTCTTCGGCCCGATGCCACGCACACGCTGCAGGTCCTGCAGCGAGGTGAACGGCCCGTTCGCGGTGCGGTCGTCGACGATGCGCTGCGCGTACACCGGGCCGATGCCCGGCAGCAGGTCCAGCTCAGCCGCCGAGGCGGTGTTCACCGCGATCCGCACGGCCACGTCGTCGGAAGCCGACAGGGCGGGCGGCGAGGCGGGCGCACTCGCCGCGGTCGACGCGATCGGTTCGCCGGCGACGGGCGCGTCTTCGTCGGTCGAAGCCGCGGCGGCCACAGCGGCAACGGGGGCTGCCGATGCCAAGGGGGCCGCGGGGGCCGCCGGGGCGACACGCGGCATGGGCTCGGTCCGCACGAGCTGCGGGACCGCCTGCGCCGGCGGGGCGTGAACGGTGTCAACGAAGAACGATCGGCCGACGCCGAGCAGCCCGACGCCGCCGAGCACGGCGACCGCCGCCCACTTGGCCGGGCCCTCGATCTGGCCGGCGCGCTCGCTCACGCCTGGGCGCCCTGCGTGGCGTTAGGCCCTGTGTTCTGCCGAAGCGCCTGCGGCGCACGCCCCTCGCGGATGGTCCGCCTGAGCTGCGTGAGCGCCGCCACCGCGGGACGCGGGCCGCCCGAACCGTCCACGATGCTCCCCACGACCGAACGCTTGGCGCCGGGCGGCATCTCCCGCTCCTGCCAGGTCATGCTCACCACGCTCGGCCGGCTCGCGATGATCTCGAAGGCCCTCGACAGCCACGCCACATCGTCGCTCGACAGGCCCACGCGGTCCGGCGGCTGGGCCGGGGCGACGGCGTGCACCGCGAGCGGGCGGTCGAGCAGCGCGTAGCGATCGAGCGTCGAGGCGAGCTGCATCAGGTCCCGGCCGGCCTGGCCGGGCTTCGGCCGCTCCAGCTCGAGCCGGATCGCCCACGCGTCCACCCCGATGCCGGCCTGCTGCACCATCTCGGCGTACAGCGTGCCCGGCAGCGAGCGCGGCCGGTGCGTCGGCTCGGTCCCGAAGGGGTGCGTGACCTCGATCTGCATCTTGCCCTGCGGGTGCAGCTTGCGGGCCAGCAGCATGACCATGCGGGTCAGGTCCATCATCTGCTCGAACGTGAGCTGGATGTTCAGATTGCGGTTCAGACCGCTCAGCACCGTCCACCGCGGGACGGTCCGCCGATACCGCGTGATCACGTTCTTGACGTGCTCGTAGATCACCTCGCGCAGCGTCTCGTAGTCGTGCTCCCAGATGTACAGCCAGTCGGGAACATCGCTCTTGTCGAACCCGATGACCGGGCCGGCGAGCACGGTCATCTTGGCCCGGCGCACCGCCCACTCGATCCACCGGTCGGTCGACGCGAAGCTGTAGCGGCCCTCGTCGGGCTCGAGCTCGCGCCAGCTCATCGGCAGCGCCAGGTAATCGCTGGACGACGCCAGCACCTGCTGCGTGGCGGGGGAGAACTGATTGGGGTTGATCGACGCCGCGACCGCCGGCTTGCCCGCCAGCACCAGACCGGTGTCGTTCGGGCTCTTCACGGGCGGACCCTGCACGGCGCCGTTCGCCGGCATGGCCTGTCCGGTCGCCGCGGCGTAGCCGGCGCCCGTGACCCGGTCGGGCAGCGCCCGCCGAACGTGCACCGCGGCCAGCAGGTCGCTGGCGCGGGTGGCCAGGTCGAGCGCTCGCCGAGCGCGGCGGTCGGCGTCAACGGAGTACGCGTGGTGGCCGCCGCTGGCCGCCACGCCCGCGCTCTGGCTGACGAGCGCTTCGGTGAACGCGAGCCGGGCGTCCTCGATCGCCCGGACCGCCGGCTCGTCGGGGGCGAGATCGAAGAGCTGCCAGTCTTCCAGCTTGTTCAGCAGCATCATGATCCGCTGCCGCGCGAGCTCGAGGCTGAGCAGGTAGGGCTCGTCGCGTTCGGGCAGCAGGCAGGTGGAGAGCACCAGCGGCTGCTCGGTCGCGTTCGCCGCGGCCGGCGCGGCGTCCGATTCCTCGTCGCCGATGGCCGGGAACGGCATCGACAGCCCGGCGGCCTCGGCGGAGGGCTTCTCGCAGACGATCCGCCCGGACTCGACGCGGACCTGCGCCGGAACCGGGATCCCGTCCGGACCGAACATATAGGCATCCCGCAGCGGCCACGCCTCTGCCGGACCATCCTCATCAAAGACTGCGAAGCTCAGCATCGTGCTCGTGCCGCCCGGAGCGTGGCCGCACCCTTCGTTCCTTCCGTATCTCAAGCCCGCTCGGCCGCGCCCCAACACGCATCCGGGCCCCGCGGCCCACGCAATCCGCCCGTAGGATAGAACCGACCTCGCCTCAAGGAATGATTCCGTGGGAAACCCCCCGACCCTGTTTCAGAGCGACCTCCGGCTGCCCGTCACGCGCGGCAAGGTTCGCGATGTGTACGCGCTGGGAAACGACAAGGTCCTGCTCGTGGCCTCAGACAGGCTCTCGGCGTTCGATGTCGTGCTCCCGACACCCATCCCCGGCAAGGGGCGCATCCTCACCGAGATCGCCGGCTTCTGGTTCCGGTTCATCGAAGACCGAGGCCTCTGCAAGTCGTTCCTGCTCTCGACCAGCACGGCGGCCATCCCCGACGAGGCCTTCGCCGGGGCCACCACCACCCGCGAACACCTCAAGGGTCGCATCACCATCGGCACCCGCTGCGATGTGCTGCCCATCGAGTGCGTCGTCAGGGGCTTCCTCGAGGGCTCGGGCTGGAGCGAATACCAGCAGCGCCGATCGGTGTGCGGCGTCAGTCTGCCCGCCGGGCTCGAACGCTGCGCCAGACTGCCCGAACCGATCTTCACCCCGGCAACCAAGGCCGAACACGGCGAGCACGACCAGAACATCGACGAACGCGCCGCCGCCTCGCTCGTCGGCGCGGCCACCCTCGAGCGCGTGCGCGACCTGTCGCTGACGATCTACACACAGGCCGCCGCGTACGCGCTCGACCGCGGCATCATCATCGCCGACACCAAGTTCGAGTTCGGGCACCGGATCGACACCGGCGAGCTGGTCATCGTCGACGAGGCCCTGACCCCCGACAGCTCACGCTTCTGGCCCGCCTCCAGCTACGAGCCGGGCCACCCGCAGCCGAGCTTCGACAAGCAGTTCGTCCGCGAATACCTCGCCGACCTCGTCAAGCGCGGCGAGTGGGACAAGACCGCGCCCGGGCCCACCCTGCCCGAGTTCGTTGTCGACGGCACGATCGCCCGCTACGAAGAGGCCCGCGACCGACTGCTGAGCGAATAGCCCGCGTCGCGCCGCCACGCTCGCCCGCAGCCTCACTTCTGACGGATATCGAGCTGGAGCTCCCGCTCGGCGCCCCGGGCCTCGAGCTCGGCGAGGAACGCGTCGTAGTTCTCAGGCCTCGGGAAGGAATCGTCAAAGCCCGGCTCGTCGGTCTCCTCGGCCCGCTCGTCGAGCACCTCGCGCAGCTCGCGCTCAAGGATCATGTACGCGAACAGCCGGAGCTCGTTGGGAGCCCGCAGGTAGAGGTCCTGCTTCTGCTCCATCGGCAGCGGGCCGATGAACCTCGCGAAGAGCCCGCCCGCGAGCACGCGGAAGTCCCTCGGCAGCACCTCCATCCGCGCGTACGACCCGCCCGCGTTCATGGTCCGCAGCTGCTCGTCGATGTAGTACTTGTGGTACTTCCTCGCCCAGTCGTACTGCTGGCGGAACAGCTCGTCGTCGCCCGCCAGCAGCCCGCTGATGTACGCGCCCTGCAGCGCGCCGGTCACCTGTGTCGCGTACACCTGCGGCGAGGTGAGCCGGTTCTCCATCTCCGCCTCGACGAACTCGTCGAGCGGGTTCCGAAGACGATCCTTGATCGTGAAGTCGTTGAAGTTCAGCCCGGGCCAGTTGATCAGGTGCTGCCGGTACCGCTCGGCCTCGGCGCGGTCGCCCCGGCGGTAGAGCATCAGGATCGCGTCGGCGATGAAGTTGGTGTAGCCGGCGGCGAAGGTGTTGTAGGGGTCGCTCGCCTCCGCGTACTCGCCCGCGCGCTCGGTCACCTCCTCGAGGATCTCCGTGTACGCGTCGATGAACCGCGGGTTGGGCACCGCGAGGTAGTAGGCGTACTCGCCCTGCGCGAACTCGAGGAAGTCGAAGTAGATCTCGCCGTAGCGGAACAGCTCCTGGATCGAGTGCGTGGTCATGCGGTCGGTGTTGACGAAGTCGTAGTCCTTCTTGTTTCGATCCTCGAAGCGTCGCAGGCCCCGCTCGACGCCGGTGCGCGCCCAGTACAGGCTGTGCGCCGCGGGGTGCCGCCAGTCGAGCGGGCCGTACATCTCGGTGTACCGGACCATGCGGTCGGGGTCCATGTTGTAGTCGTCGATGATGACCCGCTTTCGGAGGTGGGCGATGTACTCCTTCCACGCGTTCTCCATCGCGGGGTCGTGCTTGATCTGCGTGAGCGCGCGGAGCCGGGTCAGGTCGCGGGCCCGCTCGAAGCCCAGCACGCGGCCCAGGTCGTCGTCGGTGAGCCCCCGGCGGTGCAGCTCGTCGTGGATGGCGTGCCGCCGGAGCGTGTCGGCGGCGGACTCGGTGCCGAACAAGCCCCGGAGCATCTCGCGGAGCTCGGCGACCTTCGGCTCGCGGCGGACCGCCTCGT
>DAIOTV010000044.1:0-14862 GCA_036751825.1 Phycisphaerales bacterium | reverse complement strand
GGCGGCGACGACCCGCATCCAGTCGGCGTACACCCGCATCGCGCCCTCCCGCGTCCGCGTCTCCGGGCCGGCGGTCGGTGGGGGACCCAGGATGCTCGTCCACTCCTCGGCGACCTGGAGCTTGTAGTAGCGGTTCGCGTCGTCGGTGATCCCCTGGATCTTGTGAAGGTAGATGTACGCGAGCTCCTTGTGAATGAGCATGTCGTTCGGATTCGCGCGCAGCGCCTCGTCGCGCAGCAGCCGAACGCCCGCCTGCACCCAACGCCACCGCTCCTGCGGCGTCTGCGTCGTCACCGAGATGTTGTACGCCAGGTTCCACGCGTGGAAGACCCACACCCGCGGGAACCGCGGCTGCAGCTTCGTGATCGCCTTGGACAGCTCGATCGCCTCGTGGTACTTGCCGGCCTCCTTCAGCTCGTTGGCGCGGTACCACAGGAAGTTGACGAACACGCCCCGGAACGCGCCCATCGCGATGCCGAGCGAGACCTCCGGGCCGTCGTTCTCAGCCGCCGAGTCCGCGTACACCAGCTTGTTCGCGCCGACCGACTCGGTGATCGATGCGCCGACCAGCCCCGAGCCGGCCAGGCACGCGAGCAGCATGACGCCGGCAACGATCTGAACAACACGGTCTCGTGACATGAGCGGCTCCGTTCGCAGGCCCCCGGGCCCGTTGCCCGGCGCGCCCCGTGTGCATACGCCTCAGTGGCCCGAATAGATCGCCAGCTCCCGCTTTCGGAACACGATGACCGCGATGCCGTACAACGCCGCGGTCCACACCGCCACCACGCCCAGCCCCCGGCCGATGCTCGCCAGCGAGACGTTCTCGCCCGCCACGAGCCGCTCCACGGGCGAGAGCTCGCCGTAGGTCAGAAAGAGCCACGAGACGATGTGAGCGATCGCCGAGATCACCACGCGGAAGTAGACGATCTCCTGCTCGTAGTTGACCGTGGCGTAGCTCGTGAGCGCGTCCTTGATGAACGGGGCGCTCTCGGCGATCAGGAACACGCCGATCGACACGAGGCTCGCGACCGAGAAGCTCAGGAACGTCGCCGCCGTGATCCCCAGCATCGCCAGGAACGCGAGCTTAATCCACAGCACCACGATCGACTTCACGAAGTTCGCGTGATACGAGCCCACGGCGTACGACAGCCGCAGGCTGCCGACCGGGAACTGCATCCGCTCGACATTCGGCGCAATGCGCAGGCCCAGGAACTCCTGCCGCTGCTGATCGACCATCACCTCGGTGGCGCCGTTGATGAAGGTCACGCGGACATTCCCGTCGTCGTCGACCAGGTCTCCCGCGCGGAGCAACTCGGCGTTGTTCAGCACGCCCCGGGCCATCGCGTCGCGGAAGCCGACAAACTCCGGCTCGTCCGAGGTCACCAGCACCGCCAGCGGCGAGCCCCGCTGCGGCGGGAAGTAGACCGAGGGCGTCAGACGCAACGCGTGACCGTACCCCAGCGCGCTCGTCCGGTTCACCGGCATCGAGTTCGCCACCGAGATGCCGATACGGAACTGCTGGTCGGGCCGGTTCGCCACCGCGTCGATCCGCCAGTGCAGCGTCATCGGAACATCCGCGTCGGGAGAGAGGCCGACGTCCTCGAACACGAACGTCTGCTGCTGGCCCGGCGGCACAGCGAAGAACAGCAGCCGCCACTGGCGACGGATCTCCTCCTCGATGTCGTCGTACTGCTGCTGCGTCATCTCGAAGGTCGGGTCGCGTTCGCGAACGATGGCGACGCGCTCGGCGATCAGCTGCTGAACGTCCTCGTCGGTGATCGGCGGCTCGGTGACGTACACCGTGCGCCGGGCCGTGAGGATCTCGCTCTCGAGGATAAGCCGGTCCTCGCTGATCCCCGTGTCCCCGCGCGCGACGAACGCCTCCCGCTCGTCCTGCGCCGGCTGGTTCCGCAGGTACTCGACGAACAGGAACACGCCGGCGGAGTTGACCGCCAGCAGCAGCGCTGACGAGCAGGAGGACGGCGGCCAGGGTTGAGACGCCGAGCCACTTGCCCAGAACGTACTGCCAGGCCGACACCGGCTTGGTCATCGTCTGCCAGATGACCTTGTCCCGCTGCTCGCTGGCGACGGTGTAGACGCTGAAGAGCACCACGAGCAGCGCGATCAGCCAGAACGTGCCGCCCGTGCCGTACTGCATGAAGCTCTGCACGCGATAGCGCAGCGGCTGGCTCTCGTCGAGCAGCCCGGGCAACGCCGAGAGCCCGAGAATCAGCAGCACGATGAAGACCATCGACAGCTTGAGCCGGACGGCCTCGGACAGCACGTTCCGCGCGATGGCGAGCACGGGGCCCTTGCCGCTCAGCAGCAGGCCCGCGCCCTGCAGCAGCACCGTGAACGCGAGCGCGAGCGAGCTGATGCCGCCCGCGAAGGTCGCGTAGGGCCTCGTCGACGGGAACAGCGCCAGGGGAACGATCAGGATCGCCGCGGCGGACAGCAGCCCCAGGTAGGTCAGCCCGACCCCGAGCCACACCGTCACGAGCATCACGCCCGCGACCGCCAGCACACTCATGATGAACCCGGTCGGCGTCGAAGCCCGGCCGATCAGCTCTGTCATCATCCGCTGCGCCGTGGTCGCGTTGGTGATCGTCTCGGCGGCCCGAGCGGGGTCGGCAGGAAGCGCCTCCGCGACCTCGGTCAACGGGCGGTTGGCCTGCACGACCGCGCCGACGATCAGCACGACCGCGAGCGCGGCGATCACGCCCGACGCGATCAGCTTGAAGCCCCGCGTCTGCTGGGCTCGGTGCAACCGGCCGGCCTTCTCGCGGAGGCTCACCGCGTGCGCTCCTGGGAGTCGCCGTCGCCGTCGCGGTCGCCGAGAAGCGAGTCGATCACGCTGCGGTCAACATCCTCGTCCCTCGGCGCCGGTTCGGCCGGCGTCTCGACGCCCGGCGTCCGGTCCGCCGCCGGGGGCGGGGGCGGGGGCTCGGCGTCGACCTCGTCCTCGGCCATCAGATCGGCCAGCATGTCCGGGTCGGCGTGCTCGGTGCGGGGCGCCGCGGGCGGGGCCCCGGCGCCGGGCTGCTCGGGCCCGGCCGGCTCGTCCTCGGAGAGCAAGCGGTCGATGACGGCCTCGGGCGCCGCCTCGCTGTCGGCCCCGGCGGAGAGGAACGCGGCGGTCTTGCCGTCGTTCGCCGCGCCAGAAGTCTCAAGCCGCTCCCGCTGCGCCCGCTCGACGATGTCGAGGAACTTCTCTTCGAGCTTCTGCCGGGGGTGGCTCACTCGGAGGATGCTCCGCTCGCCGCCGGTGCGTTCGCGGATGATGCGGTCGAGCTCGGCGATGGTGTCGTCGTCGAGCACATCGGTTTCGATGGTGGTCTTGTTGTGCTTGGTGAGCAGCTCGTCGGTGGTCCCCTCGTCGCGCTTCTTGCCGCCGTAGAGGATGATCATGCGGTCGACGACGTCCTCGACATCGGAGAGCAGGTGGCTGGAGAGCAGGATGGTCTTGCCGCGCCGGCCGAGCTCGATGATCAGGTCCTTGACCTGCCGGGTGCCGATGGGGTCGAGCCCGGTGGTCGGCTCGTCGAGGATGAGGAAGTCGGGGTCGTTGATGAGCGCCTGCGCGAGGCCGATGCGGCGCTGCATGCCCTTGGAATACTCCCGCACGGGCCGGTGCTGCGCCGCGGTGAGCCCGACCATGTCGAGCAGCTCGTCGATGCGCTTGGTGCGTGTCTTGGCGTCGATCTGGAAGAGCTTGCCGTAGTAGTCCAGCGTCTCGCGCGCGTTGAGGTACGGGTAGAGGAAGCTCTCTTCCGGCAGGTACCCGATGCGCGACTTGATGCCGACATCGGTCGGCGGCTTGCCGAAGACCACCAGCCGCCCCCGCGACGGGTGCAGCAGGCCGAGGATCATCTTGATCGAGGTGCTCTTGCCCGACCCGTTGGGGCCCAGCAGCCCGAACACCTCGTGCGGCATGATGTCGAAGGTCAGGTCCTCGACGGCGCGGACCCGGGCACGCATCCAGAAATCGCGGAAGACCTTGCTCAGCCGCTGGCACGCGACCACGGGCGTCCCGGTCTGGGGAGCGGTCGAAGAAATTGTCGTCGCGGTCGCGGTCATGCGGTTCCTCTGCCCCCGGCGCTACTCGACGAAGACCCGATCGTTGCGCAGACGGGTTTCTTCCTGGCGGATCCTCTCCTCCCGCTCGTCGGCGGCACGCATGAGCCGCTCTCGGTTGAGCGCCCGCTCGAGCTCGCGCTGGATCTCCGGATCGCGGTTCAGCTCGAGGTCAACGATGTCCGTCCCCTCCGGGATGAGCATCGCCTGCACCGAGTCCTTCTGAAGGAAGTCGCCGAACGCCCGCGCCCACTCGGTGTACACCAGCACATCGGGGTTCGCGCGGTACTGCGGCAGCTTCGCCCGGAATGTCACGAGATCGGCCAGGGCCGCGTCGCGCGCCGAGTTGGCGAACGTCTGCGCCTCGCCCAGGTCCACCGTGATCTGCCCCGACACCGTGCTCGCGGGCACCACCAGCGTCTCGGCGTCTTGAAGGCCATCGGTGTCGGAGCTGACCGTCACCGCTTCGCCCAGCAGCACGCCGTCGATCGCCGCGAACAGCGCCTCGGCGGCCTCGGTCTCCCCGAGATCGACCGCCCGCTCGTACCGGCCGATCAGCTCGATCAGCGGCTGCGCGGCGGCGCCGGCGAGCCGGCTCAGCTGCGTCCGCGCGTCCTGCTCGGCCCGGTCGCGCTGCTCGGCGGCGTTCACCGTCGCCTTGGTCACAGCGCCGAAGTCGTCGAACAGGCTCAGCGGCGGGCTCGGGTCGTTCACATCGAGCCGGACGATCTCGATGCCGAGCGTGAGCGACGGATCGCCCGGCACATCCAGGATCTCCTGCGCGATCGCCTCGGCACGCCGGGCCACCGAGCCCTCGGACCCGGGCGTCATCTTGACAACATCGTCGATGCCGACCTCCGCGATCGCGCGGACCATCGCGCGCTCGACCGTCAGCCGCAGCAGCTCGCGCTCGTCGCGCTGGTCGATGTTGGTGAGCCAGTCGGTCGGGCTGACGCGCTGGAACGAGACCTCCACCCGGGCGTGCGCCACGTTGAGGTCGCCCGTGATCAGCGAGCCGTCCTCCGCCGGGTTCAGCGTGTTGCGGAACGACGAGGCGATCTGCTCGATCGTGTTCCGGCGCTGCCGCTCGCTCAGCCGCGGGAAGAACGCGTTGTCGATGGCGAACTGCTGCTGGCCCACCTCGACCTTGACGAGATCGCCGATCGGCGGCGGCCACGCCAGGGCGAAGCCCGAGCCGATGTCGCGGTCGACGATCGCGCCGAACCGCAGACGCACCGCCCGCTCGCCCTCGTCCACGGACTGGAACCCGCTGAACAGGAAGAGCACGACCAGGCCGAGCATGATCACGCCCAGGATCCCGTACGCGGTGTTCAGCGCGGCCAGGGCCGAGCGGTTGGCCCGGTCCATGAGCATCGCGTCCTCCCCGGTGTCGCTCGCGCTGCGCAGCGTCACCGAAGAGCGTCGGTCGCTCGTCAGCGGATCGGACGCAACGGGATCGATCTCGGAACGCTCGTCGCTCATCGGCTGTCCCCCCCGGCGACCTCGCCGTCGCCCGCCTCGTCGCCGTTGCCGGTGATCACGCCGTTCACGAACGTCGGCTCGGTGAACCGGAAGCCCGGGGCACCCGACAGCACCAGCGTGATCTTCTTGGAGTACGCCTCGCGCAGGAACTCGAGCTCGGCCAGCAGCGTGGCGAGCTCGGGGCTCTCCTGCATCTGCGCGATGAACGTCCCCGCCTCCTGCTCGCCGTTGGCCCGGAGCTGCTTGGCGAGACGGTCCGCGAACGAGCTGATCCGCCGGGCGTCGGCGTCGGCTCGCGAGCGGATCGACTGCGCGGCGGCCTCGCCCTGGCTGATCGTCGCCTGCGCGAGACGCTGGCGGTCCGCCTGCATGCGAGCGATCACGTCCTCGCTGTTGGTCTCGGTCAGCCGCACCCGGTTGATGCCCACGTCCACGATCTCGATGCCGAGCGAATCGGGCGACTGCGGATCGCCCGCGTCGCGACGCAGCACGGCGAGGATCGCCTGCTCGAGATCGGGAAGCTTCGAGCCCTCCGGATCGAGCGTGAACAGCTCGTCAAGCCGGAACCGGCTGGTCACGCTCACGGCGCTGTTCAGGCTGCTCTTGACGGTCCGCTCGGCCTGGGTGTAGTGGTCCTCGGCGCTCGGGCCGGCGTTGGAGAACTTCTGGTAGAACGTCAGCGGCGAGCTGACGCGCCACAGCGCGTACGCCTCGATGACGATCTGGTTGTCGTCGGCGGTCTGCTGCTGCGTGCCGGCGACCTGCACGAGCTGCAGACGCGTGTCGTAGCTCGTGACCGACTGGAACGGGTAGGGCAGCTTGAACTTCAGCCCGGGCGTCTCCTGCACGCTCGCGTCGTCGGCCTTGCCGAATACGGTCACGACCGCCCGCTCGTTGAACGGCACGGTGTATGTGAAGCTGAACGAGATCAGCGCCAGCACGATCGCGCCGGCGAGCAGAAAGAAAGCCGGGGTTCGCAGTGTCTTGATCATCCGGGGTGCTTCCTTCCGTGAGCGTGTCGCTCGGTATCGCTGTCGGTGTCAGCCGCCGCGGCGCCACGCCGCCCGGCGTGCTTACATGTCCTGGTTGTCCGGGTCGAACACATCCGTGCCGATGTACACATCCTTGAGGTCGATGCGGATGCGCTTCTGAAGCTCGCTGTCGATGATGTACACCCGCAGGTCCTCGATCGCCCTGGCCATCTCCGCGAGCCGCAGCCGCATGTCGACGATCTCGGGCGCGGCCTGGAACGCCGCGAGCCGTCCGCGGTAGGTCTCGGCCGCCCCGCGGGCCTGCATGTGCGTCTCCCACCGCGTGCCCTGCGCCGCGAGGATCGCGTCCGCCGCGCTGCCGCTCGAGGCCTCGATCAGCGATCGCACCGCGATCTCCTGCGCACGCACCTCGTCCTCCTCCGCCCCGCTCAGACGCAGGCGGTCGTACTCGTCAAGGGCGGCGATGATCTCGGCGGACCGCGCCTCGGAGCCGACGGTCTCGGCGAGCCTCCTGGCCCGATCGCTCTCGGCGTTGGTGACGGTCAGCCGCAGCTTCTGCCGGGCCTCGAACACCTGCTCGAACGACGCCGCCGCCTCTCGGGGCGGGCGGGCGTCTTCGAATCCCACGAACAGCACATTGACCCCGGCGCCCACCGGTGTGCCGCTCGCGTCCGGGTTCAGCTGCGCGAACTCCGCCTCGATGCTCTCCTTGAGCGTCTGGCGGATCTCGCTCCGGCTGCTGCCGATGATCTCCTCGACCGTCCGCGATCCGAGGATCTTGACGAGCACCCGCTGCGCGGTCCGGCGGAGGATCTCGTCGCGGGCCTCGGGGGTGCGGCCCAGCATGATGAACGCCTTCGCCTCGCCGGGCTTGACCGCGTAGTAGAGCGGCACGCGCGCCGTCGCGAGCGAGACGGCCCGGCCCGCGGTCTCGCCGCCCGTCTGCCCGTCGGGCTGCACGATCAGCAGCGTCTCGCGAAGCGTCTCGTCCTGCCAGAGCACCGGGCCCTCGACGCGAACCGGCTCGCCCGCGAGCTCCAGCACCCGCACGCCGGTGGCCGTTTCCTCGATCACCTCGATGGTCCGCTCGGCCTCGCCCTCGCCGACCCGCTCCTCGCGGATGTACTCCGGGATCACGACCCGGCCGAAGGGCCACGGCGGCTTCACGTGCAGGCCCGGGCCCAGCTCCCGGTCCGCCGGGCTGCCGTTGACCAGCAGCAGACCGCGCTGGTGCGGGTCGACCACGACGAACGATGTCATGAGCCACGAGCCGACGCCGCCGACGAGCACCAGCCAGAGGAAGCTCTTGCTCAGCAGCCGGTAGAACCAGCTGCCGGTGACCTCGAAGCCGAACTGGTAGTTGATCGCTTCGCTGATCGACTCGGCGATCCGGTCGGGGGCGGCGACGAAGCCCAGCAGCCGCGAATCGAACGCCGGCCGGGGGTACTCGCCGGCCTTCCGCGGCCGGTAGATGTCGAGGACGAAGCTCACGAAAATCTCGGCGCCGAGCACAATCAACGCGATGGCAAAGATCTGGTCGAGCGTGGCGAGCAGCCACGAGGCGCCGGCGATGTCGGCGAACTGCGCAACCGCGATCATCAGGCCGAATAGCGACGACCCCACCGCGTACACCGACCCGCCGCGGAGGTTTTCCCAGACCTTGGCCCGTGCCATGCCCGAGGTGAAGCGGGCGAAGACGAATCCGATCACGGCGACGCCGATGCCGATGGCGATGGCCCAGCCGTGCGCCCCGGTGGCTGTGTTCTCGGCGGCCCGCCCGCCCTGGTTGACCGCGTCGAGCACCGTGCCCGAGCTGCCGGTCAGCCGCAGGACGCCGCCGCCCACCAGCGACGCGCCCATCACCAGGCTCACGGCGGGCAGCATGAACTTGTAGAGGGAATCCAGCCGTCTCGCCGCCACGCGCAGATCGCCCGAGGCCTCGTCGAAGACGCTGGAGCTTGTCAGGTCCTCGGCCGCGAAGTTTTCCTGCTCGACCGCCTCGATCCGCTCGCGTCGGTGCTGATCGAACACGATCGCGAGCGCGACCCACACGACGATGCCCAGCAGCACGAAGATCGAGGCAGTGATCGAGGCCTCGTCGGCCCGTAGCAGGCCGAAGATCAGCAGTGCCGCGCCGAGCGTGACCTGGATGCCCCCGCCGAGCAGGGCCACGCCGGTCGCTCGCTTGTACGAGAGGTAGTCTGCCTTCATCAGGTTCCGCTTCCCGTTTCTGATATCAGCAACCGAGATCCCCGTCGAGACAGCACGCGCCGCGAGCGGGATCTCCGGTGTCACGTTCGCCGCCCGTCGGGATCACCCCGATCCGGAGCGGGCATTCTCCGCAGCCCGGTCCCACCGGTCTACCGGCCGATGCTTCCCGCCGCATCCCGCGGGTCCGTCCGCGTGATCCGCTCCGCTGGGCTCGTGGTGCGATTCCTGGTCCAGATCCGATGGTCCAGATGTTCGGCAGGCACCACTGCACCCTCCGGCTTCGTCCGGCTCCCTCCGAATCCTACGAGAACGCCCCCGCCCGAACGAGCGGCGCGATTGATCTACGACCCGCCCACAACTATGTTCATCCGCTCAGCGAACTTTTTGGCACCCATCGCGTACCCACCGATTTCCCGTCTCGTCGCGGGGACACCCGCCCAACCGTCACGCGGCGCTGCACCCGTCTCCGGCAGGCCCTGATCGTCGGCTCAATCCGCGGAAACCCCCATGATCAGCCAGATCCTCGGCATCGCGCGAAACACGCTCGTCGAGAGCCTCCGCCAGCCCATCTTCTTTGTCATGGTCGTGCTCTCGGGCCTGCTCCAGTGGCTCAACACCGCCTCGGCCGCCTACAGCATGGGATACACCACCTCCGCCGAGGTCTCGGGTGACGACAAGCTGCTGCTCGACATCGGCATGGGCACCATCTTTTTGTTCGGGACGCTTCTGGCTGCCTTCCAGGCGACAGCCGTCATCAGCCGCGAGATCGTGGACAAGACCGTCCTGACCGTCGTCTCCAAGCCCGTCGCCCGCCCCACCATCGTGCTCGGCAAGTATCTCGGCGTGACCGGGGCCATCCTCATGGCCGTCGTCGTCATGATCACCTTCCTGCTGTTCGGCATCCGGCACGAGGTCATGTCTACCGCGGCCGACGACTTTGACATGCCCGTCGTCGTCTTCGCCTGCTCCGCGATCGGCATCAGCTTCGCCGTTGCGCTCTTCGGCAACTTCTTCTACGGCTGGTCTTTCCCACAGGTCGCGCTCACCACCATGGTCCCCCTCGTGCCCGCGGCCTATGTCGCCACGCTCTTTTTCGACAAGGAGTGGCAGACACAGCCCATCGCCACCGACTTCAAGCCCGCCGTGCTCATCGCCTGCCTCTCGCTGGCCATGGCGATCATGGTGCTCACCGCGATCGCCACGGCCGTGTCCACCCGGCTCGGGCAGGTCATGACCATCGTCGTGTGCGCCGGGGTGTTCGTGATCGGGCTGCTGTCAAACCATCTGCTGGGCCGCGTCGCGTTCCAGAACGAGTTCATCGCGATCATCGAATCGGCCGAGCCCCAGCAGTCCCGCTTCCGCGAGTTCAACTCCCCGCAGGCGGCCTACGACATCCAGTTCAACACCTTCCCCGAGGCGCCGCTCGACCCGGGCACGTCCGTCTGGTACGGCCCGAGCCCCACGGGCATCGCGATGGCGGTGCCCGACTTCGAGCCCTTCGAGGGCGACATCGCCGATCCCCGCGTCATCGGCGACGAGGAGACACCGCCCGCGGTGATCGTGTCCGAGTCCTCGGGCCGCGCAGCCGTGTTCCAGCAGGTCGGCGGCACGGCGGTCCGCGTCGAACGACCGCCCCAGGAGGGCGACTACATCTTCCTCGCCCCCACCACCATCAACCCGATCGCCGTCACCGCGTGGAGCGTCGTGCCCAACATGCACTACTTCTGGCTGCTGGACGCCGTCACGCAGAACCGCGTCGTGCCGGGCGATCACCTGGTCCGGATAGCCGTCTACAGCCTGCTGCAGATCGGCGTCTTCCTCAGCCTTGCCGTGATTCTGTTCCAGCGGCGCGATGTCGGCTGATACACTGGGCACGCCCGTCTTCTCGGAGAAACCGCCATGGCACAGAGCAGCTCGAAGACCGTCAAGATCGTGATCATCCTCG
This sequence comes from Phycisphaerales bacterium, assembly GCA_036751825.1. GTDB lineage: Bacteria > Planctomycetota > Phycisphaerae > Phycisphaerales > UBA1924 > JANQQZ01. Next base: position 4,158 of record DAIOTV010000044.1, on the reverse strand, counting down.
TGTGCCTCGCCGGGGCCGCGGTGGGCCTGTATTTTGCGCTCACCCCCAGCGGCGGCCCGGTCCTGCCCGAGGGCGCCAACGAGCCGATCACTCCCGCCGAGCAGGGCATGGGCAATGTCACCGAGGAAGAGATGCGCGAGCTCACGAGCGGCTCGTAAGCGACGCCGCCCGCCCCGCCCGTACCGTCAGACCGGCTGGCCCACCGAGGCCAGAACGCCGCGGTAGATGTCGATCATCCGCGTGGCGGCGCCGTCCCAGGTCAGCCCGCGGAGTTCCATCGGGCCGTGCTGGCGCAGCGTCTGGCTCAGCGGCGGGTGCCGGAGCACGGCGATGATCTTGTTGGCCATCTCGTCGATGTCCCAGAAGTCGACCTTCAGCGCGTGCGTCAGCACCTCGCTGACGCCCGACTGCTTGCTGATGATCACCGGCACATCGTTCTTCATCGCCTCGAGCGGCGCGATGCCGAAGGGCTCTGACACGCTCGGCATCACATAGCAGTCCGCCATCTGGAAGACGCGGTCGACGTCCTTGCCCCGCAGGAAGCCGGTGAAGAGCACCTTGTGCCCGATGCCGAGCGCCGCCGCCTCCTCGATCATCCGCATCGCCATGTCGCCCGATCCCGCCACGACGAACTTCACATTCTCGTAGCGGTCGAGCACCCGCCGGGCGGCGCGAACGAAGTACTCCGGCCCTTTCTGCATCGTGATCCGGCCGAGGAACAGCACGATCTTGTCGGTGCTCTCGATCTGCGATCCCGGCGCGGGCTGGTGGTCGTCGCGCTCGACGCCGTTGTACACGACATCGATCTTGTCGGGGTTGATGCCGTACCGCTCGACGCAGATCGACTTGGTGAGCCGGCTGACGGCGACCACGCGGACCGCGGCGTGCATGCCCCGGCGCTCGATGTCGTACACCCGCTGGTTGATGTTCTCGCCCGACCGGTCGAACTCGGTCGAGTGGATGTGCGCCACCATGGGCCGGCTGCTCATCCGCGATACCGCCATGCCCGCCGGGTAGGTCATCCAATCGTGCGCGTGGATCACATCGAACCGCTCGGCCCCGGCGAAGCGCACGAGCATATGGGCGTAGGTCTCGCAGTCCCGCTGCATGTCGCCCGAATAGTGCTGCTCGCCCACCGGGTTGCCCGACCGAGGCACGCCCGCGGCCCGCAGGGCCTCGGTCTCGCTCGACGACATGGCTCCGCTCGCGGCACCGAGGGCCCCCGCCGGGGCCTCGCCCGTCGCCGGGTCCACGAAGCCCGGGTACGGGCTCGACAGGCCCGCCGGGATCCCGACAAACCGGGCCCGCTCGAACCCCTCGATCTCGCCCTCGACGATCGGGAACGCCCCTTCGCCCGCCGACGACGCCCCCGCGGGGTCGGGCCGAGCCATGAGAGCCGCCTGCTGGATCACATTGGGCCCGACAATGCGCACCCGGCTGCCCGACCAGCCGTCGGCGGACCGGGGGAGCACGAACAGGACATCCTGGCCCATCCGGTCCAGAGCCCGCGTCAGGCCGTGGCATGCCGTTCCGAGACCACCCGCAATAAAGGGCGGAAACTCCCACCCGAGCATCAACACGCGCATTGCGCTCTCCCGTGCAAAGCCGCGGCAAAGAACGAAAGACCGCCAGCCAGATCCAACACATTATCAGCCCTTGACCCCGAAACCCAATCGAGGGTCGGCATCATGGGCCACCGCCGACCACCGCCGACCACCGCCGACCACCGCCGACACCGCCCCCACCGCCAGCCCGACGCCCGGCCGGTGCCGGGCCGGTGCCGGGCCGGCGAAAGAACTGGCGAGAGGACCGGCGGCGGGCTGCCGTCGAAATCGCGCGGAAGCGGCGTATAGTCACGACCGAGCCCAAGGCTCGTGAGCGCCCAGGTGGCGGAATTGGCAGACGCGCCACCTTGAGGTGGTGGTCCTGGCAACAGGGTGGAGGTTCGAGTCCTCTCCTGGGCATTCCCGAAGCCGGCCCCTTGATCCGGGTCGGCTTCTTTCTTTGCAGGGTGGTCTCGCTCGGCTTGGGCTCAGGTGCCGCCCGCATCGGCTCGATAGCTCACCAAGACGTGACGCAGCCAAAGAGTCCCATCCGTGTGCTCGTGGTCGACGACTCCGCGTTTATGCGGAAGGCGCTGTCGGCGATCATCGCCTCCGACGCCGCGCTCGAGCTCGTCGGCACCGCTTTCAACGGCCGCAACGCCCTCGACAAGATCGAGAAGCTCCAGCCCGATGTGGTCACCCTCGACATCGAGATGCCCGAGCTCGATGGCATCGGCACGCTCAAGCACCTGATGAAGACCCACCACCACCCCCCCGCCGTGCTCATGTGCTCGAGCCTCACCACCGAGGGCAGCCACATCGCCCTCGAGGCCCTCCAGCACGGCGCCGCCGACGTCATCGCCAAGCCGACCACCGCCATGGGCCTGCAGGAAAGCCCGGACGCCAAGCAGATGCTCGCCAAAATCCGCGGCCTCGCCCACCACCGGGGGCGGCTCGTCCGGCTCGCCCGCGCCCGGGCGGCCCAGCCCGCCCCGACGCCCACGCAGGACACCGAGCGCACCCACCGCAAGGCCATCGCCACCCGAATCTCGTCGCTGCGCCTCCGCACCCCGGCGTGCGTCGTGGTCGGCTCGTCGACCGGCGGCCCGCCCGCGCTCGAGAGCCTGCTCAGCCGGCTGCCGGCGGACATCGCCTTCCCCATCGTCATTGCCCAGCACATGCCGCCGATGTTCACCCAGAGCCTCGCCGCCAGGCTCGACGCCCAGTCCTCGATCACCGTGGTCCACGCCGAGACCGGCATGCCGCTGGTGCCGGGCACGGCGTACATCGCCCAAGGAGGCCGGCACCTGCGGATCGCCCGCGTGGGGTCCGGGCGCACCCGCCTGGAGATCGCCGCCGAACCGGCCGAGGCGCTCTACAAGCCGAGCGTCAACGTGCTCTTCGAGTCCGCCGCCAAGGTCTTTGGCGACCGCGCCCTGGGCATCATGCTCACCGGCATGGGCGACGACGGGCTCGAGGGGGCGCGCTCGCTGGTGGCCGCCGGCGGAACCCTGCTGGGTCAGGACGAAGAGTCGAGCGTGGTCTTCGGCATGCCGCGAGCCGTCGAAGACGCCGGGCTCGTCGCCCTCCAGCTCGACCCCGCCGGGCTCGGCCGGGCGCTCGCCGGGCTGGGCAACGCCCCCGAATCCGGCGGCTCGTCCGAACGCGCCGCCTGACCCGCGCCCGCCTCTTCCTTCATCCTTGACCGCGTTCCGCTTGAGAAGCGGACCCCGCTAGCCGATGCCCCACTCGGCGTGCGTCTGACGCGCCGTCCGGGAGACCATCGCGATGAAAAGCCCCGCCAACGCCAAGACCGGAACCGACGCTCCGCACGCCGACCAGGGCGCAGCCGGAGAGCAGCTCCAGCTCGTCACCTTCGAGGTCTCCAGCGAGGAGTTCGCCGTCGACATCCTCGCCGTCCAGGAAATCAACCGCATGATGGAGCTCACCCGCGTCCCGGCGAGCCCGCCCGCGGTCGAGGGCGTCATCAACCTCCGCGGCAAGATCATTCCGGTGCTCGATCTCCGCAAGCGCTTCGGCATGGAAGCCACCCAGAAAACCGACCAGATGCGCATCGTCGTCGTCGAGGTCCACAACCGCGTCATCGGCTTCATCGTCGACCGCGTCCACGAGGTGCTCCGCATCGGCTCGTCCATCGTCGAGCCCGCGCCCGCCATGGTCTGCTCGATCGACTCGGAGTTCATCGCCGGCGTCGGCAAGCTCGAGGACCGCCTGCTGATCCTGCTCGACCTCGAGAAGCTCTTTCACGCGGGCCTCGTCGACGCCGCCGCGCACGCGGCACCGCTCGCCGCCTGACCCACGCCCCCGCCTTTCACCCGGCCCCTCACTCTCTGCAGGACCATCGCGATGCCAGCCACCAGAACCTCTCCGTCGCTGAGCCAGGCTCAATTCTCGCGCCTCAGCAAGATCATCTACGACCGCTCGGGCATCCACTTCCCCGACAACAAGAAGTACGTGCTCGAGTCGAGGCTGGGCCACCGCCTGGGCGAGCTCGAGATCGAGGACTTCGACCAGTACATCGCCTTCCTGACCATGGGGCCCTACCAGACCGAAGAGTTCCAGGAGATGTTCAACCGCATCACCATCAACGAGA
>DAIOTV010000043.1:16895-24313 GCA_036751825.1 Phycisphaerales bacterium | reverse complement strand
CGGGGAGTGAGCCCACCAGCGGCCACTCGCGGGCCGCGGGGAGCCCGGGGATGGTGCAGACGAGCGTTGGTCCGTGGCTCTCGCCGGCGGTCTGGTATTCGAGCGTTGGCATGGGGAAAGCGTAGGTGGCTTCGCACCCTCTCCCGCTCGGGGAGAGGGTGGCTCGCGGAGCGAGCCGGGTGAGGGGATGACGACCAGTTGAGGCGATCGCCCCCTCACCCCGGCCCTCTCCCCCGGAGGGGAGAGGGAGCGAGACCTACCCTCGCCACGTGAGCGAGCACGCATCATCACGCCGATTCGACGCCGTCATCTGCGACATCGACGGGTGCCTGGGCGACGAGCACGGCGGTCCGCTCGACCTCGAGCGGCTGGCCGCCATCGCCGCGTGGAACCGCCGAGCCGAGGCCGAGCGCGATCGGCCGATCGTCGTGCCCTGCTCGGGCCGGCCGATCTCGTATGTCGAGGCGATCGCCCGGCTCGTCGCGTGCCAGACGCTGCCGGTCATCGGCGAGATGGGCGCGTGGATCTTCTTTCCGGACGTCAACCGCCACGAACTCGACCCGGCGATCACGAGCGAGCACCGCGACGCCGTGCTCGAGCTCGAGGCCTTCGGCCGACAGACCCTCGCGAGCGAGGGCGTGACCATGCAGCCCGGCAAATCTGCCAGCGTCACCTTCTGGCACGAGAACACCGAGCACCTCCGCGGCGTCGTGTTCCCGCGCGTCCGCGAGCTCGTGGCCGAGCGCGGCTGGCCCTTCCGCGTCAGCATGACCTGGGCCTACATCAACTGCGACCTCAAGCATGTCTCCAAGGCGAGCGCCATCACGCGGTTCTGCCGGCACACGGGCATCAGGCCCGACCGCCTCGCGGGCATCGGCGACACCATGAGCGACTTCGCCATCCGCGAGAGCGTCGCCTGGTTCGGCTGCCCCGCGAACGCCGCCGACGAGATCAAGTCGCACGCCGACGCGGTCTCCGCCTTCGAACAGGCGCGGGGCGTCGTCGATCTGCTCTCGATGCTCGTGTGACCCCCCGCTCACGCGGGGGGCTCGTCAAACGAACGCCCGGCGCCCAGTGCCTGATGCCGAGTGGCTCGTGCCCGATGCCCGGTGTCTGTACACTGTTCGCATGAACCCCGACGACGAAGTCTGTCTCTGCTTTCATGTCTCGCTGCGGAAGATCCGCACATTCCTCGAGCGCGAGCAGCCGCCCGTGGCGTCGCTGGTTTCCGAGTGCCTGAGCGCGGGCACCGGGTGCCAGTGGTGCGTGCCGTTTCTGAAGCACCTGCACCGGTGTCATCAGGAAGGACAGCCGGTGGACCTGAGGATCTCGCCCGAGGCGTACGCCAAGAGCCGCAAGAGCTTCACGAAGACGGGCGAGCGGGAGATCGAGCCCGAGTCGTCGCAGAACGAGCCATAAAGAACCCCTCGCGTGCGCGAGGGGCTGGTTCGAATCGTGGTCGGACGCTCGGGCGGGTCAATCGCTCGGGCGGATTAGTTGTCGAGCGTGCGGAGGCTCAGGCCGAACTCGGTCAGGCGGATCTTGACCTCGTCGAGGCTGGTCTGGCCGAAGTTCTTGACGCCCATGAGCTCGGCCTCGGTGCGGCTGGCGAGGTCGCCGATGGTCTGGATGTTGAGCAGCTGCAGCGCCTTGCGGGCGCGGACGGACAGCTGCAGGTCGCCGACGGGCTTGCTCAGCACGCCCTCCTGGCCCGTGCCCTTGAGGCGGTCCATGAGCGCCCGGCGGGCGGCGCGGTGCGCGTCCTCGAGGCCCTGGCCCAGCTTCAGGCCCTTGGCCGACAGCATCGTCTTGATCTCGACGAGGCTCGAGTCGCCGAAGTTCTTCGAGCTCATCAGCTCGGCCTCGGTGATGCGGAGCAGGTCGCCCAGCGTGCGGATGTTCATCTTCTTCAGGCAGGTCCGCGTGCGGACGGAGAGCTCGAAGTCGGTCACCGGCGTGTCGAGCAGCGCGTTGCGCTTCAGCACGTCGCGCGTCTGCTCCTCCTCGATGAACATCTCCCGGCTGGCCTGCACATCCTTCATGTAGAGCCGGGCCCGTGGGTGGTTGGGCTGCGTGTCGAGCACCTGGCGCAGGCAGCGCTCGGCGCGGGAGTAGTCGCCGCGGTCCTCGTAGAGCACGGCCAGGTTCAGCAGCGCGTTCACCGGCGCGGGCTGCTCCTCGACGATCCGCTCGTAGAGCTCGATCGCCTCAGCCTCCTCGCCGACAAGATCGAGCTGGAAGGCGAGACGGAACGCGAGATCGTTGTTGCCGGGATCGGCAGCGACGGCCTGGCGCAGCTCGTGGATCGCGAGCTCGCGGTTGCCCTCGGCCTCGGCCGTGGTCGCGGCGTTGGCGTGCTGCAACGCCTGCTCGGCCTCGCGCTTGGCTTCACCGGCTCCGATGACGATGTCGAGGGGATCGCCTGTCATCCGTTCATTACCTCTCTGCAAGTGCGGCACGACTCGCCGGCCCGTCCACCGGAGCCGGGGGTCGTTCAGATCGTTCGGGGGCCCGCTCCGTCAGGGCGAGAGAGATACTAGGACATCCCGAACACCGTCGGCGAGGTTTCCACACCCCGCAAACTCCCGATCAATTCCCTGGTTTTGCCCCCGCCAGGGCCTCCGGCGGCACGGTGAGCTCCTCGCCGGGCAGCGTCTGGGTCAGGTGCGGGTCGGGATAGTCGGCGGGCCCGCGCTCGACCAGCTTGATCGACCGCCACTTGCCGCCAAGGAACCGCGCGAGCATCGCCACCCCCAGCGAGGTGATGAACAGCGCCGCGGCGATCCACGGCCCGATCGAGCCGAGCTGCGGAACGAAGGCGACGGCCAGCCACCCGCCGACCACGATGAAGATCCAGCTCAGCGCGATGTTCACGAGGCTGGGCCAGGTGGTGTCGCCCGCGCCGCGCAGCGCGCCGATGAGCATGATGCCCAGCGCGTCGCCGAACTGGAACGCGGCCGCGGCGATCATCACGCTCGCGCCGACCTCGAGCAGCATCGCCCGCTGCGTGTCGGTGGCCTGCTCGTCGATGAACAGCGCGATCATCGGCTCCTTGAACAGGACGAACGCGATCGCGCACGCGCCCATGTAGCCGATCGCGAGCTTGAGCCCGAGCCAGGTGCGGGCCGCCGCGAGATCGGGCCGGCCGGCGCCCATGCAGCGTCCGACGATCGCGGTGACAGCGATCGAAAGCCCGACCGTGGGCATGAACGCCGCGTGCATGTAGCGGAGCGCGATCCAGCCGGCAGCGTTGTTGACCTCGCGGGCCTGCTCGATGGCGGCCGGGTCGGTCACGCCGTCGTGGATCGCCTTCGCCGCGCCCCCGGCGCCGAGCAGAAAGGCCGTCAGGATCCACCAGCACGCGGTCTCGTTGACGAACTGACCGCCCGCGGGCCAGCCCAGGCGGACGACATCTTTCGCCTTGCTCCCGCTGAACCGCCACGCGGCGCGGGTCTTGAACCGGCGGTTGAACGAGGGCCCGACGAACACGCCGAACTGGACGGCCATCTCGACGATGTAGCCCAGCACCGTGCCCCACGCCGCCCCGAGCACGCCCAGCGCCGGCAGCGCCTCGTCGAGGGGCGCGAGCGCCTGGTTCACCGACGCCATGCCCGGAATCACGCCCTCGAGCTGCGGCACCGACACGCGCCCGAAGATCAGCACGTAGTTCGCAACCACGTTCACCAGATTGCCCGCGACGACCGACACCGTGACGACCAGGGGCCGGTGGATGCCGAAGAAGAACTCGCCGGTGCCCTTGCTGACGAGCTTGAAGAGCGACCCGACGAGCAGGATCTGGGCGTAGACGACCTCGTTCCGCAGCAGCTCGCCCTCGTGATTGAGCAGGCCGAAGATCATCGGCATCGCGGCGGCGGCGACGAGCATGAGGGGCCAGTAGGCGACGGCGAGCCAGACGCCCGTCCAGCCGTAGCCCGCGCCGCGCTCGGCCCTGCCCGCGCCCAGGTTCTGCGACACGAAGGTGTTGATCACGCTGGTCGCGCCGAAGAACAGCGACAGGCAGACCCAGTTCGCCATGCCACCGTTGCCCTGCGCCGCCACATAGTGCGACTCGGGGCCGATGCGGCTGACCATCAGCGAATCGACGAACTGCATGACCGTGAAGCTCGACATCGTCACGACCGTCGGCAGCGCGACCGTGAGCATCTCCGCGAGCGGCGAACGCCCGCGTTCGGGTTGGAGCTTGGGCTCGGTCATCGATCTCTCTGGCCTTCGGCAGCGGCGGCGGGGTGGCGTCGGCGGGGATGCTAGGGCAATCCTTGAACCGGTTCGCCGGGCATCGGCTGCTCGCCGGCGTTTCGCGCGAGCTTCACGCACAGGTCGATCGCCGCGGCGGTCGAGCCGGGGTCGGCCCGGTCCTTGCCCGCGATGTCGAACGCGGTGCCGTGGTCCGGGCTGGTGCGGGGCACGGGCAGGCCGCAGGAGACATTGACCGCGCGATCCCACGCCAGCAGCTTCACGGGGATGAGCCCCTGATCGTGGTACATCGCGACAACAAGATCGAACCCGCCGCCGGCCGCCTTGGTGAAGATCGTGTCGCCCGGGAAGGGGCCCTGGGCGTCGATGCCGGTCCGCACGGCGTGCTCGATGGCGGGCTCGATGATGCGCGTCTCCTCGTCGCCCAGCAGACCGCCCTCGCCGGCGTGCGGGTTCAGGCCGCACACCGCGATCCGAGGCCGGGCGATGCCAAGACGCTGGCACGCCTCGTGGCCCAGGTCGATCGCGTCGAACACGCAGCCGATGGTGAGCGCGTGGCGCACATCCATCAGCGGCAGGTGCACCGTCGCGAGGATGACGCGCAGCTTCGGGCTCTCGAAGAGCATGCCCACCCGCTTGGCCCTGAAGCGCTCGGCGAGCAGCTCGGTGTGCCCGGGGAACCGCCTGTGCCCAGCCGCGTGCCAGGCCGTCTTGCTGATCGGCCCGGTGACGATGCCCTGCGCGACGCCGGCCTTGCAGGCCTCGATCGCGCGCTCCACCCAGCGGAAGCTGAGCCGGCCTGCTTCGCGCGCCGGGGCTGCGTGGAACCGCTCGCCGCCCGAGTCGATCAGCACGACATCGTGCGCCTCGGCGGTGTGCGCGTCGCTGCCCTCGGCGACGCGCCACCAGTCGTGCGGCAGGCCCGCGCGGTCCGCCGCGTCACGCATGGGCTGGGCGGAGCCGAAGATCAGAAACCGCGCCGAACGCCGGCGTTCCCGATCCGCGAGCGCCTTGACCAGGCACTCGGCGCCGATCCCCCCGGGATCGCCCATGGACACCGCGATGGTCGGACGCCGCGTGGACATGTCAGGCCCGGAAGATCGAGCCCAGCTTCTTGCCCATCAGCACGCTCGCGCCCACGAGCGTGACCGTCAGCAGCGCCATGCCCCACACGCCCATCGCGCTCGCGACATACGCGCCGTCGCCGAGCCTGTTCCAGAACTCGAAGATCGCCTTGGTGATCGGGTAGTGCTTGGTCTGCTGCGCCAGGATCAGCGAGTCAGACACCTCGAGCATGCTGAAGCTGAACACCAGCAGACCGCCGGCGATGACATTGGCGAGCACCAGCGGCAGCACGACCTTGCGGATCGCCTTCAGCCGGCTCGCGCCCAGGTTCACCGCGGCCTCTTCCAGCTCCTCGGAGGTCTGCTCGAGCCCCGCCGCCGCCGATCGAACGATGTAGGGCAGCCGGCGCACGCTGTAGGCGATCGCGAGGATCAGGAACGGGTTGGGGTCGGTGCCCACGACCTGCAGGTACCGGGCCGCCCCGCCCAGGCCCGATTCCTCGAGCCGCTGCGCCATCCACGGCAGCGGGCCGGTGAGCGTCATCGCGAAGTACCCGAACGCCATGACCAGCCCGGGCACAGCCAGAGGCAGCATGCACAGGGCGTCGAGCAGGTTCCGGCCCCGGACCCTCGTCCGAACGATCAGGTACGCGATGACCACGCCCGCCACGATATTGAAGAGCATCGCCGCGATGCTGAGGATCAGCGAGTTGCGGATCGAGCCGGCGGCGACGGGGTCGGACAGCGCGGTCTCGAAGTGCTGCGTGGTGAAGTGGGTCGGCAGCACCGTGCCGTACCACTGCCCGGGCTGGGTGATGCTGGTCAGCACCACGCCGATGTGCGGCAGCACCGCCGCGAGCGTGACACCCGCGAAGAGCACCGTCCCCAGGGCTTTGCCCCACAGCGGGAGCTCCTTCTCGCCGCCCGCCCGCGAGGCCTTCGAGTACATCGCGTGGCCCCGGCGCCCGAACACAACCTTGCCCACGATGTAGATCGCCACCGCCGCCGCCAGCAGGATCGCCGTCAGGGCGTAGGGCTCCGCCGACGCCTCGATCTCCTTGAGGCCCAGGAAGATCTGCACGGGCGTGACGCGGTTGTACTCGAACATCAGCGGCGTGCCGAGCTCGGTGAAGCTCCAGATGAACACGATCGTCGAGCCCGCGAACAGGCCCGGGCGGATCAGCGGCAGCGTAATGCGGACGAACCGCCGCCACGGGCCCGCCCCGAGGTTCTCCGCCGCCTCGTCCAGCGCCGGGTCGAGGTTCGCCAGCGCCGCCACCGCGTTCAGATAGATGATGGGGTAGAGGTGCAGCGCCTCGACGATGATCACGCCGATCACCCGGCCCTGGCCCAGCACATCGAAGTCCGTGCCGAAGAGGCTGTTGATCATGCCCTCCCGGCCCATGATCGCCCGCATGCCGATCGCGCCCACGAACGGCGGCAGGATCAGCGGGATCAGCACCAGCGCGTTCCACACCCGCTTGAAGGGCAGCCGGTACCGCGCCGAGAACACGGCCAGCGGCACCGAGATGACGATCGACAGGAGCGTGGTCCACACCGCGATCATGAAGGTGTTGAACAGGCCCTCCCTGAACAAGGGGTCGGCGAGCACGAGCGCGAAGTGCCGGAGCGTGTAGCTCGTCTCGCCTGCGGCGCTGGTCTCGAGGAACCCGCCGCGGACCGTGAGCACGATGGGCAGGATCAGAAAGACCGCGAGCAGCAGCAGGCACAGCCCGAGCAGGCCGTAGTGCCAGAGCAGGCGGCTGGTTCTGTAGGAGACCCGTGGCATCGCGGGCAGTCTACCCGTTGGCCTCGCTCAGGAACCGGCCGGGGGCGTGAGCTCTTTCGGTCCGAGCGTCTGGAGCGTCGCGCCGCCCAGGGGCGTGCTCGCCAGGTACTCGTTGAGGCTTTCGAGGGTGACGGCGTCGATGGCGGCGGTCATCTCGCCGAGCGTGCGGGCCCGGCCGAGCTTCTGGTAGTCGGCGACCAGCGCGCCGGCCCGGGCGGCGGTGGACTCGCCGTGGAAGACGATGTTGGCCCGCATGCCCGTCTGCGCCCGATCGAACTCGTCCGCCGAGACGGTGCCGGCGGCGGTGCGGATGCGGCGGAGCTCGGCCGTGAGCACGTCGGCGAATTCGA
>DAIOTV010000043.1:0-16885 GCA_036751825.1 Phycisphaerales bacterium | reverse complement strand
CCAGCGACTCCTGGGCTCGTTCGGGCGTCGTGCCCACATACGCCGACAGCGCCCCGAAGCGCTCGTCGCCCCGGTAGCCGGCGCTCACCGCGTAGCAGAGCCCGCGCTTCTCGCGGACCTCGGTGAAGAGCCGGCCCGACATGCCGCCCGACAGCACGCTGCCGGCGAGCTTCTCGCGGATCGCCGCGTGCTGATCGCGTTCGTTGGGCACCTCGAACATCGCGAGGATCTGGACCTGGCTTGAGTCGTCGTCGATGTGGCCCGGGCCCCGCTCGGGCTCGCCCGCCGGCTCGATCTCGCTCGCATGGCCCGCCCAGCCCTCGAAGGCGGCGCCGACCCGGTCGAGGACCATCGCCGCGTCGACCGCGCCCGCCACGCCGATGATCGTGCCGCCCGGAACGGCCCGGCCGCCCCACCACGCCCGCAGATCGGCCGCGGTGATCGCCTCGATGCCCGCGCGGTCGCCGTAGCTCGACCGGTTGTACGGCGCGGGCATGTGCCGGCGTCGCATCTCGATCGAGGCCCGCTCGCGCGGGTCGTCCGAGAGCGACTCCAACGCCTGCAACGACAGCGACTTGGCGGGATCGACCGTCTCGGCGGCGACGCGCGGCTCGCGGATCGTCCGGGCGAGCAGATCGATCGCCTCGCCGAGGCGATCGCCAACCGTGGTGCCGCGGAGATGCGTGGAACGCGTGCCGGCGGAGATGCTGCGTGTGCAGCCGGCGAGGTCGAAGGCGTCGGCGAGGCTTCGCGAGTCCAGGCTCCCGGCGCCGCGCATCAGCACCTCGCTCATGACGCCCGCGGCCCCCAGGCGATCGTCGGGCTCGCTGGTCAGGCCCGCGGGCACGGCGATCGTGATCGCCGCGGACCGGACGCTCGCCATCGGCTGGATCAGCAGCGTGATGCCGGAAGCGAGGTGCTCGGTGGTGATCTGCGACATGGGGACTCCGGGATGAACGGGCCGACAACGCGCGGAGCGCGAGTGTAGCCGGCGCAGGCCGCGCGACCGGCGCCGCTTTCCACGCCCCCGCGTCCGGTATCCCTCCGCCCGCTCGATCCGGGCGGGCATCGGGCCGACGCTTCACACGAGGGAAGGAGCGCGTGCTCCGAGGGAGGGCTGCCGCGTGCGGCGAATCGTTGATCTGCTCGCCATCCTGACGATCGCCACGATCGCGGCGGCGTGGTACGTCACGCGCGACACCGGCGCGATGCAGTCCTCCGCGGAAGAGGCGAGGCTCGAGGTCGATCGCCTCCGCGCGGCGGTGCTGCTCCGTTCGCAATCCGATCGGCACCTTCTGAACAAGCAAGGCTGGCCCATGGCGATCGATCCGGCGTGGTTCGATCGCGACACGCTCCCGCTCAACCCGCTCGTCGACGCGGACCGCCCGTGGCTCGAGCTCGCCGCACCGGAACAAGCGGGATGGCAGCACCCTCGCCCAATCTTTGTTGTGGACCGATCGACGGCCATGTTCTGGTACAACCCCGCGCTCGGCATCGTCCGCGCCCGCGTCGAGCTGCAGACCACCGATGCCGAGACGCTCGCGATGTACAACGCCACCAACAACACCGCCCTTACCTCGATCAATCCAACCACATTCGGCGATGCAACATCCATCGATCTGACCTCGATCGACATCACAGGCGATCCGTCAAACGACTGACATCGCACGCGATCGTGCCGCGTTCGCGCACGATCTCGCGAAGTTCATCGCATATCCCAGCATCGCGCCGTTGCCGTCCATCGAGTCCGATCGCGGAGGTGTGTGCGTGCGCTGCGTGCGTGTCGCGCGGGGTTCGCGCGTGCTGCGCACGCGTCGTCGTCACCGGCCGCGTGAGGGATCGCGCGCGTCGTGCGCGGCGTGTGGTGCGCGCGGTGCGCGGGGCGCACGCGGTGATCAGAGCGTGCTCGGGCCGCGCTCAAAGTGTTGTGCACAGTTGACAATCGCTTGCGTTTCGCGCAAGGTCTTGTTCGGCGTGATGCTGATGTTCCTTCAAGAAGCATCAGAATCACGCCCGATAGACTTCCTGACGGTGTCGTGCATGCATGCAAACGCCCCGAAACGCACACGTCACGGACGAGAAATCACAAACACACCAGGGGCATGACGGAGACTCGCAGATGGCAAAGAAAGCTGCACGGAAGAAGGCCTCCAAGAAACGCGCCACGCGCAAGGCGGGCGCCAAGAAGGCATCGAAGAAGAAGGCCACTCGCAAGACCGCCGCCAAGAAGGCGACGAAGAAGAAGGCCACTCGCAAGAAGACCGCCAAGAAGGCGACAAAGAAGGCTGCGACCCGCAAGCCCGCCGCCAAGAAGGCAACGAAGAAGGCCGCCAAGAAGGCCGCCCGCCGCCGCTGATCAGCCGGCCGCGCATCTCGTTTCGACCCGTCCGCGGAGCCGCCTGTCGGCTCCGTGTTTTTTTGTGCCCGCTTGCCGCCCGGCGGGCTCTCGGAGAGAATCCGGCATGGCCACACCCGCCTCCGACCTCGAGTTCGCCCTCCGCGCCGATCGCCGCGCCGTCGTGATGATCGACGGCACGCCGTACGAGCGGCGCACCGTCCTCGACAACACCGTCTCGCGGTTCGTCCTCCCGGTCCCGACCGTCGCGCTCGACGCCGACGAGGTGGTCATCCACATCCCCGAGGAACGCGACGACTCGCTGCAGGTGCTCGTCTCCCCCTTCGAGATCGACGGGAACACCGAGGCCGCCGCCGACCGCTGGCGCATCTACCACGGCGACGAGCCCGACACGCACTGGGTCGCGGCCGAGCCCATCGGCGTCCGGCTCGGGCCCATGGTCGCCGCCGGAGATGAAATCGATCTCACGAACATCCTCGCCGAACACGAGCCAAGGCTCTGCAAGCGGTTCAACGCCAGCCCGGCCCGCATCGGGGCGCTCGCGCACAAGTTCGACATCCGCGCCCACGGCGTCTGCACGCTCGTCGGCGTCGATCACCTGGGCCTCGACATCCGCAGCCGGTGGGACATCGTCCGCGTGCCCTTCGGCGAGGCGATCACCGACGCGGCGCAGGCTGAGCGACGCATCGCCGACCTGCTCGATACGCACGCGGGCGACGCCGCGTGAGACCCCAACGCGTGCGCGAGGCGCACTGCCACATCGAGGCCCACGGCCGAAGCCTGTCGATGCTCGATGCCTCCCGATGCACCACACGCCACGAGTTCCTCCGATCCATCGCCTCAGCCAGGCCCAACGCCGACGGGCTGATCCTGGGCCACGGCGCCCGGCCCGAGGCCTGGACCGACGGCGGCTGGCCCACGGCCGACGAGGTCGACGAGGCCGCCGGCGGCGCATCGGCCGCCGTCTGGTGCTTCGATTTCCACGCGATGCTCGCCGGCCGGTCGATGCTCGAACGCGTCGGCATCGGCCAGAGCACGCCCGACGCGGCGGGCCGACCCATGGGCGTGCTGCTGGAAGCCGCGGCGGGGATCGCCTGGAACCGGTTGACACCCGCTCGCGTTGACCGCGAAGCCACCATCGCCGGCCTCCGCGACCTGGCTCGTTTCTTTGACGAGGCGCACGATCTCAAGGCCAAGCCCGAACTTGCGCGCGAGCTGCCGGGCCTGCTCGACGAGGCCGGCGTCGATGTGCGGATCGATCTGTACCCGCTCGTGCCGGACCTCGACGCCGCGCTCGAAGGCTGGAGCGCCGACGATCGAGTGCGGATCGCTGGGGGCAAGATCTTCGTCGACGGCACGCTCAACTCGCGGACGGCGTGGATGCTCGCGCCCTTCGCCGACGGCCCGCCCGAGCACCCCTCGGGCATGGCGCTGATGAAGCCGGCCGAGATCGAGGACGCGGTGCGCCGGTGCGCCTCGCTCGGGCTTGGGCTGGCGTGCCACGCGATCGGCGACGGGGCGGTGCGCGCGGTGCTCGACGCCGTCGACCGCGCCCGCCCGCCGCGGTGGACGGTGCGGATCGAGCACGCGGAGGTGATCGCGGCGAACGATGTGCCCCGATTCGCTGATCTCGGGGTGATCGCGAGCGTGCAGCCGTGCCACCTGCTGACGGACATCGAGGCCCTTGGCCGGGCGGTGCCCGATCGGCTGGACCGTGTGCTGCCGCTGCGTGAGCTGATCGACAGCGGGCTGGAGCCGGGTCGGACGCTGCTGTTCGGGTCCGATGCCCCGATCGTTCGGCCCGACCCGGAGGACTCGATCGCGGCGGCAGAGTGCCGCGCGCGGCCGGATTCGGTCGCGATCGCGGCGGAACAGGCGATCTCGGCGTCCGAAGCGTGGGCGTGCTTCGACGCCGACCGGCGGATGCCGGATCTCGGCAGCCCTTGATCGCGCCGTTCTCGGCAGACAGGAATTCCCGAGGCGCGGCTCGACTCACCGGGCGGCGTTGATACTGTTTCTCAATGGCGATCGCGGATGCATCAGCAGAGCGGGCGGTCGGCGTAACCCACAGGGCGCCGGTGTCGGTCGCGGTTGCGCCGGCGGAAGCGCCGCTCGGGACCTGCGATCGGCCTGCGGAGTCGGACGCGTGCGGCCTGCCCGGCTGCGCCGGTGATCGCTGCCGGGTCGCGGGGTGCCTGCCGAAGCGGTGGCTGTTCGCGGCGCTCGGGTCGGTCTGCTTCGCGGTGGCGCTCGCGGGTGTGGCGCTGCCCGTGGTGCCGACGACCTTTCCTTTGATGTGCTCGCTTCTGTTCTTCGCCCGGTCGAGCCCGGCGCTCGAGCGGCGTGTGCGCGAGTTCGGGCCGTTCAGGCCCTACATCCGTTTCATCGACGGCTCGACGCCCATGCCGATGCGGGCCAAAGTCGTCTCGTGCGTGCTCATGTGGACGCCGGTGCTGATTGCCGCGTACTTTCTTTACCGCTCCGCGGCTCCCGACGCGGCCTGGATAGGCACCGTGAGCCTCGCCGTGATCGGAACGCCCGTGATCTTCTTCTGGCGGCCCAGGCTCGTCGGCTGAGACTGCGTGCTTCGATGAGCCCCTTGCGCGAGCAAGGGGACGCGTGCTGCTCCGATGCAGACCGGTTCCCCCAGCTTGCGCTAGGGGCTCGTTTCGGAACGCCGGCGCTTTGTATACAATGAGGAGAACCGTTCAGGAGTGGCCCCATGCGCGCGGACATCAACTACTCGGACATCATCGACAGCGACGAGGCCCGGATCGCCCAGGCGGCGGCCGACAAGGCCCCCCACCAGCGCTCGTCGGAGATCGACCCCTTCAAGTTCTTCGTAACCCAGGACGAGACCAAGTACACCGCCGAGAACCAGGAAGTCTGGCAGACGCTGTTCGATCGGCGGATGGAGAGCCTCGACCGCCAGGCGTCGGATGTCTTTCTTGATGGCATGCGGGCGATCGGGTTGACGCGCGACAAGGTGCCGCAGGTCACGAGCATCAACGGCCGGCTCGCGTCGCTGACCGGCTGGGAGTCTCATCCGGTCCCGGGCTATCTGCCGGCGAAGGCGTTCTTTGCGTGCCTGGCGCACCGCAAGTTTCCGACGACGATCACGGTCCGTCCCAAGGGGCTCATGGACTACCTGCCCGAGCCGGACATCTTCCACGACATCTTCGGCCATGTGCCGCTGCACGCCGACCCGGTCTTCGCCGACTTCCTGCAGACCTACGGCCAGGCCGCCCTGCACGCCGAGACCGAGCACCATGTCGAGCGGCTCGCCCGGCTGTTCTGGTTCACGGTCGAGTTCGGCCTGATCGAGGAGCGCGGGCAGACCAGGCTCTACGGGTCGGGTCTGATCTCGAGCCTTGGCGAGAGCGATTTCGCCCTGCACAGCCGGCATGTGGACCGCAGGCCGTTCGACCTTGAGCTGGTCTGCGAGACGCCGTTTGAGATCGACCACTACCAGCCGATCCTGTATGTGCTCGAGAGCTTCGAGCAGCTGCGCGACGCGATGAACAGCTACGCGCAGCGCGTGCTCGAGGAGTCGGGCGTTCGGCCGGAGGCGGTGCTTGCGTGACACGCGGGGCAAACGCTCGCCGATCCAAGAGACCCGCTTGCGACAGGGTGGCGAGGGGTTGCGCACGGCACTGGCCCAAGAGTTTGAGCGGGCCTACTTCGGAATCGGCTATGGGGGAGCGACCCTCGTTGCTGGTGCATTGTTCCTCGTCTTTCACTCGCTTGGGTTGCTCGCTCGCCCCGTGCTTTCGGGAGTTGTTGTAGTCGTCATAGGAGCGACGATCGCATGGTGGTCCGCTCGAAGGCTCTTCAAGCAAGGTCGCCCTCTCAAACTCAGCCTGGACGGCGAGGAGCATGTAGCCGACTCGTTCCGCCAGCTTCAAGCCAAGGGCTACAGGGTCTTCCACGACATGCCCAGCCGGATCCGGCCCGGCTCCAACATTGACCATGTTGTGGTCGGCGAAGCGGGCGTCTTCGTCATCGAGACAAAAACTCGCTCGAAGGCCCCGACCGACAGGGTCCGGTACGACGGCACGGCTGTGTACCTTGCAGGTGGTCCACCAGACACTTCGCCGATCGACCAAGCAAGAGCCGCGGCGAAGGAAATCGAGCAACTGCTCCGCTCGGCCGGGCGTCAAATCATGGCGCGTCCAGTTGTTTTGTTTCCGGGTTGGTACATCGATGTCGGCGGTGGAACTCATTGGAAGCACACCGTGTGTGTAACCAACAACAAGTACTTTATCAACGGCTTGCTGAATGGGAAGCTGCCGCAATCGCTCTCACAGGATGAGATCGCCTTCATCTCCGCGACACTCGATGCCGTCGCCCGGGGCGCAATGACGAGGATGCTTTAGCGTCATACCCTCCTTTATCGATCGGTTCCTCGACACCTGGGCCCAGGCCGCCCTGACCTCGGTCGGCTTTTTCTGGATGGCGCTCTGGGCGTTTTGCTTGGGGTACATCGTCAGCTCGATGATCCAGGTCCTGGTCTCGCGTGAGCGGATGCGGCGGACCATGGGGGACCGCGGCGCTCGGGCGGTGGCGCTGGGCGCCTTCTTCGGGTTCATCTCCACCTCGTGCAGCTTCGCGGCGCTAAGCACCACGCGCGCGCTCTTTCAGAAAGGTGCCGGGCTGGCGGCCTCGCTCGCGTTCCTGCTCGCCTCGACGAACCTCGTGATCGAGCTCGGGATCGTGATCTTCATCTTTCTGAGCTGGCAGTTTGTCGTCGCGGAGTACATCGGCGGCGTGCTGCTGGTGCTGGTGACCTGGCTGCTGGTGTCGCTGGTCGTCCCGAAGGGGTTGATCGACAAGGCCCGCGAGCACGCCGAGCGGTTCTCGGGCGGGGACGAAGGCGAGGTGCCCGACTGGATGCGGCTCGCGAAGTCGAGAGAGGGCTGGCAGCGCATCGGGCGGCGGTACACGATGGAGTGGGGCATGGTCTGGAAGGATGTGCTCTTCGGATTCACGGTTGCGGGCGTGATCGCGGCCTTTGTGCCGCCCGAGTTCTTCCGGATGCTCTTCGTCGGGACGGGCGCCGAGGGCGGGCCGGCGTGGTGGCAGATCGCGCTGCACACGCTGATCGGGCCCGTGGCGGCGTTCTTCACCTTCATCGGGTCGATGGGCAACATCCCGCTGGCGGCGGTGCTGTTCGGCTCGGGCGTGAGCTTCGCGGGGATCATGGCGTTTATCTTCAGCGATCTGGTCGTCTTCCCGGTCTTGCGGATCGCGGCCCGCTACTTCGGGCTGCGGATGGCGCTGGCGATCCTTGGGATGTTTCTGGTGAGCCTGGTGGTGAGCGCGCTCGTGATGCACTTCGGGTTCTCGGCGGCGGGGCTTCTGCCCGAGAGCGAATCCGCGAAGGCGTCGCAGGTGGCGCCCTCGGAGCGGTTCAAGCTCGATTACACGTTCTACCTGAATGTCGCGTTCCTGGCTGTGTCGGCGGTGCTGGGCCGGCTGGCGTGGTCGAAGATCCGGGCCGAGCGGGCCGAGCAGACGAGGCGGAGCGATAACGGTGGCGGGTCGGACTGGGTCGAGCGGATGATGCGTGTGCTGGCGGTGGCGAGCGTGGTCTGGCTCGTCGGCGGGCTGGTGGTCTGGGGGATTGGCGGCTTCGGCGCTGTCGCTCAAGACCAAGAGAGCCGGCAGGCCGCCTCACAGGTCGAGATCCGCGGTTCGTGTCCGGCGGGGCCGACCGCTCGGAATCGGGGCCCGAGACCGCTATCGTTTCACACATGACGACGTTTGAAACATCCTCGGCCTCGCGTGCGACCAACAGGTCCGCTGATTGGACTCCTGCCGACTCGGCCGAGCTGTACGGGCTCGAAGCCTGGGGGCACGGCAGCTTTGCCGTCTCCGACCGCGGCACGCTGCAGGTGCTGCCCACGCGGGACCCGTCCGCCGCGGTGGATCTCTTCGAGCTGATCGAGGGCCTGGCCCAGCGCGGGATCGATACGCCCGTGCTCATCCGGTTCAGCGACATGGTCCGCCAGCGGCTGACCGACATCCGCGACGCCTTCCGCGTGGCGATGGACGAGTCGGGCTACAAGGGCTCGTACTGCTGCGTGTACCCGATCAAGGTGAACCAGCAGCGTCAGGTGGTGGAGGAGATCCGCGATCTGGCGCGGGAGCTGGGGTTCGGGCTGGAGGCGGGCAGCAAGCCCGAGCTGCTGGCCGTGCTGGGCCTGACCGCCGAGGACGAGTCGCTCGCGAGCATGCCCATCGTCTGCAACGGGTTCAAGGACGACGAGTACGTCGAGACGGTGATCCTGGCGGCGAAGCTGGGGCGGAACATCATTCCCGTGGTCGAGCAGCCCAGCGAGCTCTCGCGGATCATCCGCCACGCCGAGCGGTACGGGGTGAAGCCCTCGATCGGCGTGCGGATCAAGCCGGCGACCCTGGGCACCGGGCGGTGGGCCACCAGCGGGGGCAACCGGAGCAAGTTCGGGCTGAGCGCGACCGACCTGCTCGACGCCGTCGAATTGCTGCGCCGGCACGGCATGCTCGACTGCCTGAACCTCTTGCACTTCCACATCGGAAGCCAGATCAACGATGTCCGGCAGGTGACGACGGCGGTGGGCGAGCTGGCGCACATCTACTGCGAGCTGGTCAAGCTCGGCGCGGGCCTGACCATGATGGACATCGGCGGCGGCATGGGCGTCGACTACGACGGGTCGCGCTCGACCCGCGACGGGAGCGTCAACTACGGGCTCGCCGAGTACGCCGCCAGCGTCATTCACCGCGTGCAGACCATCTGCGAGGACAACGGGGTCGCGCACCCGATAATCCTGAGTGAGTCGGGCCGGGCGATGACGGCGTTCTCGTCGGTGCTCGTGCTCAACGCGATCGGCATGACGCGCTTCGACATCGACCCGCGGATCGACGAGGCCAGGGCGATGCTCAAGGGCGACGCCGACACGCCCCAGCCGATCTGGGACCTGGTCGAGACATTCGACAACCTGGCCGACCGCGACCCGGTCGAGATGTACCACGACGCGGCCCAGGCGCGGTCGGAGGCGATGACGCTCTTCGGGATGGGCTACCTCTCGCTGCCGCAGCGCGCGGTGGCGGAGCGGCTGTACTGGGCGATCGGGCACCAGGTGATGACGGTCGCGCGCGAAAGGGGCCTGGACGACCGCGAGGAGATCGCCGAGCTGCCCGAGCTGCTCAGCGACATCTGCTACGTGAACTTCAGCATGTTCCAGAGCCTGCCCGACCACTGGGCCATCGACCAGGTTTTCCCGATGATGCCGATCCATCGGCTCGACGAGCGGCCCGATCGGCTGGCGGTGCTGGCCGATGTGACCTGCGACAGCGACGGCGAGATCAGCCTGTTCAGCGACCACGAGAACCCCGGGCCCAAGCGCCGGCTCGAGCTGCACTCGCTCCGCGGGCCGGCGGAGGAGCCCGAGCCGTACTACATCGGCGCGTTCCTCGTGGGGGCCTACCAGGAAGTGCTGGGCGATCTGCACAACCTGTTCGGCGACACGCACGCGGTGCATGTTTCGGTCGACGACGCCGGCCGGTGGCGGATCGACGAGATCGTCGAGGGCGACACCGTGCGCGAGGTGCTGGGCTATGTGCAGTACGACGTCGACACGCTACGGCGCGACATGCACCGGCAGATCGAGCGGGCCGTGCACGGCGGAAGGCTGACGGTCGCCGAAGGACGCGACCTCAAGAGGTTCTATGACCACGGGCTCGAGGGGTACACCTACCTCGAGTCGGGCGATTCAACCGAGGCCGACACCGGCCCGGCGGAGCCAGCGATATGAGCGACGCGAAGACGACGAACTGGACACGCGAGAGCCTGCTCTCCAAGCCGATCAGGCACGTGGACCCCACGGCGTTCGACGCCCGGCCCGTGATCGACGCCTACCGGCACATGGCCTACTCGAGCCGGACGCTCGCGCGGGCGGCGGACATCACCAACACCATGCTCGCCGACACGGGCTGCGCGGTCATCCTCACGCTCGCCGGCTCGCTGGTCTCGGCGGGGCTGAAGAAGACGCTCCTGACGCTCGTCGAGCACAACATGGTCGACGCGATCGTGTCGACCGGCGCGAACATCGTGGACCAGGACTTCTTCGAGGGCCAGGGGCACACGCACTACATCGCCCCGGGCTCGCCCGAGGCGCCGCCGGTCGATGACCTCACGCTGCGCGACCTGATGATCGACCGGATCTACGACACCTACATCGACGAGGAGGAGCTGCGCGTCACCGACGACACGACGCAGCGGATCTTCGACGAGCTGCCGGGCGGGGCGTACTCGTCGCGCGAGCTGATCGCCCGCATGGGCGCGTACCTCGCCGAGCATCACCCCAAGAACGAGTCGATCGTCAAGACCTGCTACGAGAAGGGTGTGCCGATCTTCTGCCCGGCGTTCAGCGACTGCTCGGCGGGCTTCGGCATCGTGCTGCACCGGACCGAGCGTCTGGCGCGGGGCGAGGAGCCCATCGCGTTCGACTCGGGCAAGGACTTCGACGAGCTGACGCGCGTCAAGCTCGAGGCCGCCGGCTGGGGGGGCGACACGGGCCTGCTCATGATGGGCGGGGGCGTGCCCAAGAACTTTGCGCAGGACATCGTCGTGGCGGCCGAGCTGCTCGACGAGCGGTCGGGCGGCAAGGCGCGGGGCAATGTCACGATGCACAAGTACGCCGTGCAGATGACCGTCGCCGACAGCCGCGACGGGGCGCTCTCGGGCAGCACGCTCCGCGAGGCGTGCAGCTGGGGCAAGGTCGATGTCGTGCACGAGCAGATGGTCTTCGGCGAGATCAGCTCGCTGCTGCCGCTGCTCGCAAGCGATGTGTACCACCGCGGCCACTGGAAGTCGCGCGTCGAGCGGCGGTTCAACCACGTGCTCGACACGACGCCGGCGACCGCGTGATGCGCGAGCGCGAGCTGCTGGACGCGATCCGGGCTCGCTCGTCCGGCCTCGCGCTCAGCGGAGCGGAGCTCCTCGTCGGACCCGGCGACGACTGCGCCGTGGTCCGCGTCGGCGGCGAGAACCTGCTCGTCACGGTCGACCAGCTCGTCGAGGGGCGTCACTACGAACCCGGCACGGAGCTTGACCTGGTCGCGCGCAAAGCGATCGCGCGCTCCATCAGCGACATCGCGGCCATGGCGGGCGAGCCGATGTGGACGACCGCCACAGGCCTGCTGCCCGACGGGTTCGCCCGCGGCGACGAGCTGTTCGAGGCGATGAAGCGGTGGGCCGAGCACTGGGGCGCGCCGCTGATCGGCGGCGACATCGCGTTCGGGCCGGGCCCCCTGGTGCTGACGGTCACGGTCGTCGGTCGGTGCGAAGGCCCCCCGCTGCTGCGGTCGGGCGCGCGGGCGGGGGACGGCGTCTTCGTCTCGGGGCCGATCGGCGGCTCGCTGGCGTCGGGTCGGCATCTCTCGTTCGAGCCGAGGGTCGATGCCGGGCGGGCGGCGCGGGACGCGGGGGCGACGGCGCTGATCGATCTTTCCGACGGGCTGGGTCTGGATGCGCAGCGCGTCGGCGAGATGTCGGGCGTCCGGCTGCGGGTCGACGCCGACGCGGTGCCCACGCACGAGGACGCGGGCGGGTGGCGCGAGGCGTTCTCGGCCGGCGAGGACTACGAGCTGCTCGCGTGCGGGCCAACGCGGCCGGAGGGATTCACGCGGATCGGCGGCGTCGTCGCGGGCGAGCCGGGGGCGGTCATCGTCGCCCAAGGCTCCGAGCACGAAGCGGGCTCGCTGGGGTGGGACCACGGCTCGACTTCCCACCGCTGATTGCGCGCTGCCATCGGGTCCCGATGCCTACAGATTCCCCATGCTGATCGTTCGCCGATGCGAATCTCTGGCCGCGACCGCGGCGCTGGGCGCGCAGCTGGCCGGGCTTCTCAGGCCGGGCGATGTCGTTGCGCTCGAGGGCGAGCTGGGATCGGGCAAGACCACGCTTGTGCGGGCCGTCGTGGCGGGGCTGGGGCTGGACGCCTCGCTCGTATCGAGCCCGACCTTCGTCATCGCCAACGACTATCCCGGCTCGGCCGACGCGCCGCCGGTGGTGCATGTCGATGCCTACCGCCTCGGCGGCGCGGACGACTTGGACACGATCGGGTGGGACCGCGTGCTCGACGGGTCGGCGATCGTGTTCGTCGAGTGGCCCGGGCGGATCGACGATGCGCTGCCCGAGACGCGCGCAACGATCCGCATTGCGCAGATCGGGCCCGAGGCCCGGCGGTTCGACCTCGACATCCCGAGCGCGTGGCTCGCTCGGCCCGGGCTGCTGCAGCTCGCGCAGCAGCCGGAGTCGCGCGCCGCGACCGAGTGCCCCGTGACGGGCGAGGCGGTCTCCGCCGACAGCCCGACCTGGCCCTTCGCCGATGAGCGGGCGCGGCTGGCCGACCTCTACCGCTGGATGCACGAGGGCTACACGGTCACGCGCGAGATCAAGGACGCGGACCTGGAAGAGAGCGAGTAACGCAGCGTCTCGGCTCGACCGATGGATCCGGGCGATCAGGCGTCGGCGCGGGTCGCGAAGATCTGCAGGTTGTGTCCCGACGCGACGAGGCCGAGCTCGGCGCAGATGCGATCGCGGATCGCGATGAGCTCGGGCACATCGATCGGGATGGATTCGTCGGTGTCAACGCGGACGATCAGGTCGGACGGGCGCGAGCCGTAGACGAGCTGGTAGCGGGGCTGCCCGCCGCCGGCGAGGACGCGCTGCACGATGCCGGCGTCCTGCATGAGCTTGACGGTGCGGTAGACGGTCGCCTTGCTGACGCGGAAATCGGCCTGCCGGAGCTCGGCGACGAGCTCGTCGGCCTCGAACAGCCCGTGCATGCTGATGACCGCGTCGAGCACGCGGGCCCGCTCGGGGGTGTACTTCTGGTTCTCGGCCTTGAGGTGGCGGCGGAACACGGCGCACAGCGGCTCGAAAATCGTCGGTGCGTTGGTCTTCGCCGGGACGGGGTCAAGATCCATGGCTTGATCATACGCGGCCCGACCGTCGGGCCCGCCCGGCTTACACTCGCCCGATGAGCGAGCCCACCGAGACGCGCGCCGCCGAGACCGCCACCGGCGCCACCGGCGTTGAGACCGGCTGGAGCCGCACGGCGCTCGTCGGCGGCGGAGCGGTCGTGGTGTGCGCGTGCGGCGCGGCATCGATCGGTCAGCCCGGGCCGATCGTCGGGTCGGCGTCGGTCCTGTACATGGTGCTGACGCAGGGCGTGCTCGCGGGGATCTATCTGCTCGGTTCGTTCGGGCTGGGGCTCGCCATCGCGCGGAGCCTCGGCGGCGAGATCGCCCGCTCCGGCACCGTCGCCGCGGGGCTTGGCCTCGCCGCGATGCTGACGATCACGCATCTGCTCGGCGTCTGGGGCCTGCTGTCGAACCGGCTGGTCGCGATCGTGCCGGTGGCGATCGGCGTGGCGATCGTCGCGCGGTCGCTGCCGATGCTGCTGGCCCGCGCGCGGTCGTGCGAGCGGCCCAGCCTGCTGTGGCTCGCGGGCGTGCCCGCTGCGGGGGTGCTGCTCGCCGCGGCGTGCAGCCCACCCGGGTGGCTCTGGTCGAGCGAGTTCGGCGGGTACGACACGCTGGTCTACCACCTGCAGCTGCCTCGCGAGTGGCACGCCTCGGGCGTGATCGAGCCGCTCGGGCACAACGTGTACTCGTACCTGCCGAGCTATATCGAGTCGGCGTTCGTGCATCTGGCCTCGCTCGCGGGCGCGCCTCGCGACGGGTTTGTGAACGACGAGGGCGGGCTGCTGATCGCCTGCAAGCTGCTGCACGCCGGCATCACGCTGCTCGCCGGCTGGGCCGCGGCCGGCGCGGTCCGCTCGCTGCTGCAAGACGACGGCCCCAACGCGCGGGCGGCGTCGGCGATCGCCGGCGTGCTCGTCATCGCGACGCCGTGGTCGGTCGTGACCGGCTCGATGGCGTACAACGAGATGGCGATGCTCGCGCTGCTGTTCTCGGCGACGCACGCCGCGGCGTCCGTCGGCCTCGCGCCCTGGAAGCGCGGGCTGCTCGCCGGTGCGCTGGTGGGCGTGGCCTGCGGGTGCAAGCCGACCGCCCTGCTGCTCGGCGCGCCCGTGGTCGGGCTGGTCCTGCTCGCCACCACCCCGCCACGCGCGCTGCTGCCGGCGGTCGTCGCCGGGGCGGCGGCGGGCGTGTGCATGCTCGCCCCCTGGCTCGTTCGCAACGCGATGGCCGGCGGCAACCCCGTATTCCCGGCGCTCACGGGCGTCTTCGGCTCGGCGCACTGGTCGGCCGAGCAGGTCGATCGCTACACGCGCGCCCACACCTTTGACGGCGGCCTGCTCGACGCCCTCCGGCTGTTCGTGCTGCCCGACCCGGGCGATCCGGCGGCGTCCGCGTCGCGGCCCGTGCACCGGGGACTGCTCCACCCGCAGTGGGCGTTCGCGGCACCGATCGCCCTGGTCACGGGGTTCATCGCGGTCGCGTTCCGCGGCACGCGACGCGTCGGCATCGCGCTGGTCGTCGGCGTCGCCGTCCAGATCCTCGTCTGGGCGACCGCCACGCATGTGCAGAGCCGGTTCCTGATGCCGATGCTGCTGCCGATCGCCCTGCTCGCGGGCCTCGGCGGCTGGGCGGCGCTCGAGTGGGTTTCGAAAGCCAGGGGCCCGCGGCGGGGCGTGCTGCTGTCGCAGGCGGCGGTGCTGCTGGCCACCTCGGCGATGACGCTGGGCATCTTCGCGGGCGAGCATCGCGGGCCGTTCGGGCCGAACCACACGATCGGCTTCGGCGCGAGCTACTTCACCAACTCCCGCGTCCACGACGAGGACCCGGCGCTCGCGCCGCCCGACCCGTACCTGCGGGCCATGCTGCCCGATGGCGCCGTGCTGCTGACCATCGGCGATGCCAAGGCCCTCTACAAGCCCGAGGGCACGCGGTACGCCACGACCTACGACGAGAACGACCTCGCCCGGGCGCTGCGGCGATTCCCGGGCGACCCCCGCGCGGCGATGCGCTCGCTCGAGGCCACGCACATCTATGTGGACTGGCTCGAGCTGAACCGGCTCTGGCGGACGGGCTGGGCCGATCCGGCGCTCGATCCGGCGGCGATCCAGCGGCTTCTGCTGTCCCACGCGCTGATCGAGCACGAGTTCATCTACGATGGTCCGGGCGGCGACCGTGTGGTGGCCCATGAGCTGTACCGGCTGCCGGAGTCCGCGCGATGAACGAGGCGCCCGACGATCATCTTCCCGCGGCATCCGCCGAAGCCGAAGGGGCCCCGGCGCCAACGCGTTCGGCCCGCCGGCGCGCCGCCACGACGGCGGTGCAGCTCGTCGGGTTCCTCATCGGGCTGGGCATGCTGGGCTGGGCGGTGCGCTCGGCGTTCAGCCCCGAGAACCGGGACGGGCTGCGTCGGCTAGGCGAAGCGACCACGCTGGACATCGCGTCATTGCTGGCCGTCACGGCCGTCGGCTTCGTGGTCAGCGGGCTGATGTTCTGGCTCACGCTCTGGCCCGTGCGTCGGCTGCGGGCGGCCGATGTCGTGGCGACCAACTTCGTGGCGATCCTGCTGAGCTACCTGCCGTTCAAGCTGAGCGCGCTCTTCCGCGTGGCGGTGCACCGCCAGCGCGACGGCGTGCCGCTCGCGGTCATCGGGCCGTGGTTCGGCGCGGTCGGGCTTGTCCTGGTGCTGCCGACCGTGCCCATGGTGGGCTTCTCGGTGCTGCGGCCCGAGATCGATCTGGTCTGGCTGGCGGTGACCGTCGTTGGGACGCTGTTTCTGTCGTGGATCGTTTCGCTCGCGGCCCGCTTTGTGGGCGGGGGCCGCGGGCTCGCCAAGACGCGGGCGGTCGCCGCGCGGCTCGATCTGATGCTGCTCAACCGGGCCGTCCGGTCGCAGGCGATCGAGCACATCGACGAGTCGCTCGGCATGTTCGCGGGCTACGGGCACGTGCTGCGGGTCATGGGCCTGCGTGTGATCGACATCGTGGCGTTCTGCGGGCGGTTCTACATCGCCTCGCGCATCCTGGGCACCGAGCTGACCTTCGAGGACGCGCTGCTCGCCTCGGTCATCTACTTCTTCATCGGCGTCTTCTTCCCGTTCGGCGCGCTCGGGGCGCGCGAGGCCGGCACGGCCGGGCTGCTGGCGGCGGTCAACTCGAGCGTCGATCTCGACCAGCTCGCGCTCATCACCGTCGTGGTCACCGGGGCCGAGGTCGTCGTCAGCCTCGCGGCGGGCGCGATGGGCCTGGCGTGGCTCCGGCCCGACCGCCTGCTGCGGCAGCTGCGCGCACGGCGCGTTGCCCCCGCGGCCGCCGCGAGGGAACCCTCACCCGCGGAGCCGACGCCGTGAAGATCGCGCTGGTTCCGATCAACCCGCTCGTCGGCGACATCGGGGGCAACGCGCGGCTGATCGAGAAGGCGGCCGAGTCGCACCGCCAGACCGATCTCGTCGTCCTTCCCGAGCTGTGCCTCGCGGGCTATCCGCCGCGGGATCTGCTGCTGCACCGGGCGTTCATCGATCGGTGCGAAGCGGAGATCGACCGGCTTGCTTCGGAGCTCGCG
>DAIOTV010000042.1:0-24428 GCA_036751825.1 Phycisphaerales bacterium | reverse complement strand
TGACCGGTGACCGGTGACCGGTGACCGGTGACCGGTGACCGGTGACCGGTGACCGTCGATGGGGTTGGGAACACAGAGGGGAAAGGGGGACGGGGTAGCTTGACGAGCGTTGTTGCGTGGGCACGATGGCAATCGCACGCGTGCTCCGCCCACCCCTACGGACTGCCCGATGCCGAGGCCGTCGGCGGGGCTGGTCCGGTCCTTGTCCCTCCCTATCCCCTGTCTCTCCAGCGTACAGAACGTCCGATTGTGGTCAAGGGCGCGGTTGGGCGATTCGTGTGAAATCGACGGGGATGTGGGCCTTGGGGGCCGCGATTTTCGGACGGCGTGCGCAGGAAGCCCGCCCGCAGCCTGTCGGTTGCGGGCGGGGCGGGTGCTCGATCGGTGCGGGGTCAGTCGCAGCCGTTGTTGAAGTTGATGATCCAGCCGTTGTAGTCGGCTGGGGTGCATTGTCCGTCGCCGTTCTGGTCGCAGGCGGCGGACTGGTTGTTGAAGGCGATGATCCAGGCGTTGTAGTCGGCGGGGCTGAGCACGCCGTCCTGGTTGGTGTCGGCGAAGCAGCGGAGCACGGTGATGGGGATCGGGTCGAAGCCCGAGTCGGACTGGGCGCAGCCGACGTCTTCGCTGACGATGGCGCCGATGAAGTAGTTGCCCGGCGCGAGGAAGGGGAGCGTGACGGTCCGCGGGGAGGTGACGGTGCCGCCGGCGGAGACGAAGCTGGACGAGTCGAGCAGCTTGGTGTCGGCGGTGGAGATGATGGTGTTGGTGGAGGCGTAGAGGTCGAGCTCGAAGCCGGTTGAGAGCGTGCCGAGGTTCTCGGTGACGGTGGTCACTTCGAAGGACTCTCCGGGGAAGTAGGACCCGTTGACGGCGTCGACGGACAGGACATTGAGTTCGGGTCCGTTGATGTCGAGGCGGAGGGCGCGTGTGAAGGTCTGCCCGGAGTAGCAGTTGCGGAAGCGGACGACGCCGTTGTAGTTGCCTCGGCAGAGCGTGTTGGCGACGGCGGTGTTGACGCTGACGGTGACGCTTCGCCCGGCGGAGCCGAGGGAGAACTGTGTGAGGGAGGCGTTGGCCCATGTGGGCAGGTCGATGACCTCGATCCAGGTAGGGAGCTGGTTGTTGTTGGTGAGGTTGAAGGCCTGGCTGTCGAAGGGGACGGAGCCCTCGTTGCCGGTGAAGACGGTTGTGATGGCCGGGCTGACGCTGGAGATGGTTCCGGGGGAGTAGATGCTTCCGGCGCCGACGGCGGTGCCCCAGGTGCCGGGCCTGCCGTATTCGCCGTAGAACCAGGCCTTGGCGGGTCGTCCGGGCTCGTTGAAGTTGGTGTTGTAGTCGCCCCAGTCGAGCTGGGCGCCGAAGTAGTCGCCCCAGCGGCAGGGCGAGGGGATGCCGTTGGTGGTGCAGGGGTTGCGTGAGCCGGTGCCGTCGAAGATCTGCTGGCTTCCTCCGGCGACGCCCTGGTTGAGGTCGTAGTAGCGGATCTCGGGCTCGCCTCCGGCGGCGTTGGTGGTCCGGCAGAAGCCGAAGTAGGCGTCGCCGCCGAAGCCGGCGGCGGGTGTGGCGAACCAGTAGTCCCATCCGCCGAGGAAGAAGTCGCTGTCGGTCTCGACGGTGTTGTTGCCGGCGTCGATGCGGTACTGGCGGATGGCGGCGTTGCCCGAGCGTGCGGTGGTGAGGGCGGTGAAGATCTCGAGCCCGTTGCCGTTGGCGATGTCGTTGGTCAGCACGGCCGGCATGAGTCGTGAGCCGAGGGTGTCGAGCAGTCCGCCGTTGGGCTGGGTGGCGGGGGGCGGGCTGGTGTAGGGGTTGACGTCGATGGTGGCTCGCGCGAGGTTGTTGGTGTCGAAGGCGTTGGTGAGTCGCCAGATCTCGAGCTCGTCGCCGCCGCCCGGGCGGCTGCTGATGAAGACGCCGTCGAGCCCGCCGAACTGCCACTGCTGCTGCACGGCGCGGAGCGCGAAGGCGAGGGAGTTGTCGCCGTTGCGGAGGTTGCTGAAGCTGACGCGGAAGCTTGGGTCGGCGTTGTAGATCTCGGTTTTGTCGAAGATGATGTGCCGGGCCCAGCGGAAGGGCCGGTTGCCGTTGGCGTCGGGGAACTCGAACATGTTGCCCGAGGTGGTGATGAAGTCCTGGCTGTAGCCGAGGTCGAAGTAGTCGGGCCAGCTGGCGTCGGCGGTGCCGGCGTCCTGGACGACGTCGTAGCTGTAGAAGTACCACGAGCCGACGCCCCAGGGGGTGCCGCCCTCGCTGATGACGAGGATGAGCCGTCCGACCTCGTCGTCGAACTCGCGGGCGTGCCAGAGCATGACCCAGCGGTTGTTCCATGGGTCGTAGATGACCTTGGGGTCGAAGACGAGCCAGACGGGGTCGGTGCCGAGGAAGACCTCGATGTCGCTGCGGAAGAGCTCGTTGCCGCACTTGTCGTAGACGGCGAAGTCGTCGTTGGTGACGACGGCGATGTGGTTTGGTCCGACGGCGATGTCGGGGTCGGGCGGGTCGAGGTCGTTCGGTCCGATGGAGTCGAAGGCGAAGATGGCGGGGGGCGCTTCGAGCTCGTCGCCGCCCGAGGGGTCCTCGACGCCGGGGGCGAGGGGCATGAGGAAGTTCTCGTGGATGACCTCGCCGGGCCAGGCACCGGGGCGGGTGTCGTGGAACTCGTCGACATTGAGGTAGTCGGCGGGATTGCCGATGCCCCGGATGTCGGTGGGGAAGACGGGCAGGACGCCGAGCCCGCCCGATTCACGGACGACGCCGTCGGGCAGGACGACTCGTGCGTAGGGCTGGGGCGCGCGGGTGCTTGGGGCGACGGGTTCGCCTCCTTGGGCGGGGCCGCGGTTGACTTCTTGCTGCGCGTTCGCGGTGAACGCGACCAGGGTGCCGAGCGCGCCCACAGCGCACCGACGCCAGACGGAACCTCTCATGGCGGTCTCCTTCGCAATGCATGGGTTGTCCGTGGGCGCGCGATAACACAGCGAAGCCGGCGGGCATCCGTGAACGATCACGGGGAATCAGATGTATGGATCCCCTTCACTCGGAGCGTACCGGTCTGGGTCGCGAAACGCAATGGATGTGGCCGCACGACCGCGCGGGCGGCGGGCGGCGAGCGTTGGCAACGAGCGCCGAACCTCTGATCTGGCAGACAGTTGCGATGCGGGTCGGGCTAGCAGCCGGCGTTGAAATTGACGATCCAGGCGTTGAAGTCGGCCGGGGCGCACAGGCCGTCGCCGTTCTGGTCGCAGGCGGGGGCGCCGGCGTTGAAGGCGGCGATCCAGGCGTTGAAGTCGGCGGGGGTGAGGGCGCCGTCGCCGTTGGTGTCGGCGGTGCACGCGGCGGGCGGGCAGGGCTCGTTGACGAGCAGGCGGACCGCGTCGATGCCGGCCTCGACTATGGACTGGGGGTTGTCGTCGGCGGCGATGAAGCGGACGCGGAACTGGCCGGGCTGGCCCACGAGCGAGGCGACATCGATCGTGCGCACGCGCCACGCGCTGCCGCTGGTGACGGTGTCGGCGGGCAGCCAGGTGGCGCCGTTGTCGGCCGAGACTTCGACCTCGAGCGTGTCCTCGCTGCTGGTGTTGGAGTACCAGACGGCGTAGCTGAGGACGGCGTCGCCCAACGAGGCGTCGAGGGCGGGCGAGGTGAGGGTGGTCGCGCCGCCGTCGACATCGGAGTTGCCGTCGGCGTTGTCGGTGAGGTAGGCGTAGCCGTCGCCGTCGAAGTCGGTGGCGGGGTCGTTGCGGTCGCCGCCGCCGGCGGGGATGCCGCGTTCCCACGCGCCGTCGGTGAGCGCGGCGTTGTTGGTCACGCTCCAGCCGAGGTCGGTGGCGAACCCGTCGCTGAAGACCAGCGACTGGTTGACGACGGGGATGGCGATGGGCAGCGCGGCGGCGGTTGCGGGGAAGGTCACCGTCTGCGCGGTTGAGGTGAGCGCGGAGACATAGAGCTCGACGCTCTGGCCGCAGAGAGCGGGGTCGATGGTGATGCGGTAGCGGTCGCTGCCCAGGCTCTGGGCGGGCAGCTCGGCGAAGGCGCCGGCGCCCTGGCGGAGAAAGACGCTGACGGCGCTCGAGGGATCGTCGACGGCGGGCAGGACGGAGAAGTCGTAGGAGACGGGCTCATCGAACTGGAGCGACGCGAGGTCGGGCAGGACGAAGCGGAGGGGCGTGGCGGTGACCTCGGCGAGGTGGAGGTAGGCGGCGTTGATCTCCTGCGCGGTGGGCAGGATGAGGTCGGGCGTTGGCGCGAAGCCGTTGAAGCCCTGGCCCGACGGCGGGCGGAGCTCGAAGGTGAAGCCGAGCAGGCCCATCGCGTCGGTGGTCCAGTCGCTGAAGGTTCCGGCGGCCTCGTAGAGGTCGAGGGCGCGCTGGGGGGTGTAGAACGCGCCGTTGGTGTCGAGGATGGTCTGGGAGAGGTCGGCGCCCAGGGCCTGGAGCTCGGCGAAGCGGGGCACGGACTGGCCGACGACGCCGGGCGAGTAGAGCACGAGCTGGCTGTAGCTGTGGGTGTCGACATGGGCGCGGAGGTCGGGAAGGCCGAGCAGCTTGTCGCGCATGACGGCTGTTTCGGGCTCGCTGAAGGGCCCGACGCCGTGGTAGATGTCGCTGTTGGTGTTCGGGCTGGCGCCGTTGCCGCCGAAGCCGATGTCCCAGTTTCGGTTGAGGTCGACGCCGAAGGTGCCGTCGCCGTTGTTGCGTCGGTTCTTGCGCCAGAAGCGTTCGTTTGACCAGCTGTAGGCGTAGCCGTCGGGGTTGACGACGGGGGTGATGACGAACTGGACCTGGTCGAGCAGGCTGGTGAGGCGTGGGTCGGTGCCGTAGCCGCGGACGAGGTCGCGCGCGAGGCGGAGCGTGGCGGGCGCGGTGATCCACTCGCGTGCGTGGATGAGGCTGTTGAGCGCGACCTGGGGCCGGCTTGAGGCGTCGCCCGGCGCGGTGATGGTCATGGTGACGATGTCGCGGCCCTGGATCGACTGGCCGATGGTCTCGAGCGTGACGAGGTCGGGCCTTTCGGCGGCGAGCTGGTTGACAAAGGCGATGAGGTCGGCGAGGGGGTAGTAGCTGGTGAAGTCGATGGCGTCGTTGCCCCGGCGCTGCAGGGCGCGCTCGTTGATGGCGGCGCGTTCGTCGGCGACGAGGCGTGCGACATCGTCGATGAGGACGGTGAGCTCGAAGCCCTCGGCCTGGAGTGCCGCGAAGGCGTCGGCGTCGACCTGCACATCGATCGGGCCCCGGCCCACACGCTCGGACCAGATGTGGTGCGACAGCTCGAGCACGCGGGCGAGGCGGGCGCCCGACTCGGGCACGACCTGCACGACGCGGTGGCCCTGGTAGACGGTGTCGGGGTTCGGCGAGCCGGGCGCGGGCTGGGGCTGCGCGGCGACTCCCGCGCAGGAGAGAAGCATCGAGAGCACAGCGGTGTGGGTGCGTCGCACGGCGGGGACCTCGTCTCGGCTCGCGCGGGGCCGACCCCGCGCACGGATGGATGGAACGGCACCTCCCCGAGAGGCGGGGTCGCCAGTGCCAGCGTACGGGATGTGGGCCGAAATGTTGCCGCGGAGATCGGGAATCGGGCGCGGCTTCGGCTTTTTTGGGCGATGGCCCGGAACTTGGGTTCTCGGTCGCACGTTGGGTCTGGCATCGGGCGGCCCGTTCGCGCACACTGGCGAGGTCGGGCCATCGTGACGATGGGTTCGCAGGAGGAGCGGCAGATGAGAGCGGATCGAGTCGGCGTGTTTGCAGCGTGTGCGGGGCTGGCGGCGGGTGTGGCCTGCGGGCAGGCCCACGAGGCGGTGCTGATCAGCGACCCGGCGAGCGCGGACGCGCTGCGGGTGGCGAACCACTACGCCGAGGCGCGCGGGCTGCCGGCGTCGAGCTTCGCGTGGTTCGCGCCGGCGGGCAACAACATCCAGCAGACGGTCGAGAGCCGGCACGCGGCGCTGTTCGGGCACCTCGTCAACAAGCGGATCGAGCGGAGCATCGACTATGTCGTTCTTGGGCCGCTGTCGCGGTACCGCATGAACGCGAGCGGGCTGGTGAGCGACCAGTGCTCGCCGGTGAACCGGTTCAGCATCCCGGGGTCGTACACCTTCGCGCCCTTCGCGCAGGCCGTGCTCGCGGGCGGGTATGCCTCAACGCAGCGGCAGGGGTTCTTCACCACCGCGAACGCGCCGATCGCGTTCGACGCGAACCAGACCTACACCAACGGGTCGCCCGGCGGGTCGTCGACGGAGGGCAACCTTTTCATCGCGGCTTCGCTGGGCTACACGGGCGAGCGGGGCGTGAGCGCCGACACGATCGTGGCGATGATCGACCGGTCGGTGGCGGCGGACGGGCAGACGGCGCCCGGGCTGTTCCCGACCTTCATCTTCGTCGAGACCGACGACGCGGCGCGGTCGAGCCCGCGGGACGGGGCGTTCACGCAGGCGGTGGCGCGGATCGCCGCGGCGGGGCTGCCGGCGGCGGAGCTGTCGCCCGGCCCCCTGCCGCCGAGCGGCATCCAGACGCTGGGGGTGATGACGGGGGCGGCGAACCTGGACTTCGCGTCGACGGATTTCACGCTCGAGAACGGCGCGTTCGCGGATCATTTGACGAGCTGGGCCGCGGACTTTGACCGGTCGCAGCAGACCAAGTGCTCGGCGTGGATCGAGCGGGGCGCGGTGGGCACCTTCGGCACGATCGAGGAGCCCTGCGCGTATTCGGAGAAGTTCCCGTCGGCGTACCTGCACAGCAACTACGCGCAGGGCGTGACGCTGGGCGAGGCGCTGCTTCGGTCCTTGGCGGCGGTGCCGTTCCAGGGCTATTTCATGGGCGACCCGCTGTGCCGGCCCTACGCGACCGGGCCCGCCGTGGCGGTGACGGGCGTGCCGACGGGCGGCGTTCAGGGCACCTTCACCGTGACCGTGAACGCGACGCCGACGCGCGCGGGCACGGGGCTGGGCCAGGCGCAGGTGCTGGTCGACGGGGTCGTGGTGGCCGAGGGATCGGCGGGCGGCTCGTTCGTGATTCCGACGGCGCATCTTGAAGAAGGCTGGCACGAGCTGCGCGCGGTGGTGGTCGACGATTCGCCGCAGCGGGTCATCGGGGAGTGGGTCGGCTCGTTCACGCTGGCGAACACCGGCAAGACGCTGACGATGACGCCGGGCGTGGTCAGCGGCAGCCGCGACACGGAGTTCACCTTCCCCGCGAGCTGGACGGGCGGGTTCATCGACGAGATCCGCATCGTGCACCTTGGGCGCGTCGTGGCGGCGGGCAACGGGACGACGCTGCTGCGCGTGCGGGGCGAGCAGCTCGGCGCCGGGCCCGCGCGGGTGTGGGCGGAGGTCGATTTCCAGGACGGCACAACGGCGCGGAGCGCGCCCGTGGTGCTGGACATCGCCGACACCTTCTCGGGCGGCGGGGCCACGCCGCCCCAGGCCGTCAGTTACACCAAGCGGGTCGCGCCGGGCGAGGTGTTCGTCGTCGAGACGCCGGCGGTGGTTTCGACGGCGGTCGGCGCGGCGACCTTCGGTGCCACCTCGGGGCCGGCGCAGGCGGACTTGCTCGCCGCCGACGGCCCGACGCGGATCTACCGGGCGGACCCGGCGGCCACGGGGTCGGACACGCTGAACTTCACGGTGACGGACGCGAACGGGTCGTCGTCGGGGACGGTGACGATCGAGTACCGCGCCGTGCCGGTGCCCTGTCTGGCGGACATCAACGGCGACGGGGTGGCGAGCCCGTCGGACTTCAACGCGTTCATCCTGGCGTACAACGCGGGCGACCCGGCGTCGGACCAGAACGGCGACGGGGTGTTCGGCGCGGGCGTGACGGGCTCGGCGTCGGACTTCAACGCGTGGATCCTGAACTACAACACCGGGTGCCAGTTCTGACGGCGGGGCCACGCGTGGAGAAGGTGATGCATCGATCGATCGTCGTTGGTGCGGTGCTCGCGGGGCTGTGCGCGGCACCGGCGGCCGGGTTGGCGCCGCGGGAGGCAGCGGTCGCGGCGCTGGCGGCGCCGACTGCGCCGGGCGCGGCCTCGGACGAGCCGGCGGTGTTCTCGGCCGGCGGGCTGGACAGCGACCGCCGGGCGTCCATCGATCAGGGCAAGGTGCATGTGGTGTACGCGACGGCGACCTGGTGCCCGCCCTGCAAGCAGATGAAGGCGACGACCTGGGTCGACGAGCGCGTGGTGGCGTGGCTGGAGGCGAACGCGGTGGTGACGCCGCTGGATGTAGATCGGTTCCGTCCGGACGCGTCGCGGCTGCGCGTGCGGTCGATGCCGACGATCATGCTGTTCAAGGGCTCGACGGAGATCGCTCGGACGGTTGGCTACCAGTCGCCGGCGGCGTTCCGGGCGTGGCTCGAGAGCTCGACGGGGCTTGGTGTGCCGACCGGCGACGCGGGCGACGCGGCGCCCGTGTCGCGGGCGACGGTGCAGGACAAGCTGGCGCAGGCGCAGGACGCGGTGAACGCTGGCCGATTCGACGAGGCGGCGGAGGCGTACGCGTGGCTGTGGGACCACGCGCGTCAGGACCGGTCGGCGGACGAGCTTCGTCGCGGGGCGCTCGCCGAGCAGATCGCCGGGCTGATCGCGCAGCACGAGGCGGCGCGGGAGCCTTTCGTTGAGCGCCGCGACGCGATCGGCGGCGCGCTGCCGCCCGCGGACGCGGACGAGGGCACGCTGCTCGACTGGCTGGCGCTCAACACGCTGCTGGGCGACGAGCGGCTGATCGGCGGCTGGGTCGCGGCCGCGATCGGCGATCGGCCGAGCCTCGCGTTCATGCGCAAGCATCAGCACACGCTGCGGCCCGTGCTGACCCGGGGCGGCCTGTGGCGCGACGCGGCGACGGTGGTGCACAACCCGTTCGCGGCGGCGCGGCTGGAGATCATGCGGCTCAAGACGGCGCAGCGCACCTCGGGCGAGACCGGCCTCGACGCGCCGACCCTCGCGGCGCTGGCGGATTTGTACGCGATCGCGCTGGTCTCGGGTCGCGCCGGGGTGGCCGAGCGTGTCGCGAGCCTGGTGCTGCGCACGCAGGACACCCCCGAGATCCGGCGGGCGCTCGTGGCGCGGGCGATCGACGCGGACGCCACCAAGCCCGTGCTGCTGGAGCTCATCGCCGACGACGGCTCGGACGAGGCGGAGGCTTTGCGGGCGCGGGTGGACCGGTAACCGGGCTCGGCCCGGAGCGCGCGGCGTTCGCTACGATCTGACCCTATGAGCCCGGCAAGAGCTGAACCCGAGCGAACGCTGCACGACGCGGGCGCGCGGAGCCGGTCGATCGACGCGTGCCGGGTGCTCGCGGCGGTGCTGGTGATCTGGATCCACTCGACGACGATGGTCGTGTTCGACCCGTCGATCCGGCACACGACGCTGGGGTATCTCGGTGTGCCGTTCTTCACGGCGGCGGCGGTGCTGTTCGCGGTTCGGCAGTCGTTCCGCGGCGGGTCGGCGGGGTCGCTGATCGCGGCGCGTGTCCGGCGGATCGCGGTGCCGTTCGTCGTGTGGGCCGGGGTGTACTGGATCGCGACCGACCTGGTGTTCGGGCGGCTGATGAACGGCGTGTCGCTGGTCTTCGACTGGCGCGAGGCGACGAAGGGCTTCACCTGGCACCTGTGGTTCCTGCCGTTCGTGTTCGTTGTCGGCATCGGGGCGGTGCTGATCGCGCGGGTGTCGGTGCGGAGCGCTGCGCTGACGGCGGTGTTCGCGGCTGCGGCGGCGTTCGGCGCCGGGGCGCTGCTGCATGTGCCGGCGGGGTGGGAGCTCGATCCGCGGCGGTGGCCCTACGAGCTGCCGGTGGCGCTGACGACGCTGGCGCTCGCGCTGGCGATGCAGCGGGGCTGGGTGCGCGTGCCGCGCTCGGCGGGGCTCGCCGCGGCGCTGTGGCTGGGTGTGCTGGGGCTGGCGGCGTACGCGCTGCTCGAGGGCTCGCCGCCGGCGCGTCGGCCAGGCCAGGCGGCGGGCGTGCTGATGCTCGTGGCGGCGCTGGCGACGCCCGACCGCTTCGTGCCCGCGTGGCTCGCTCGGCTGGGGTCGCTCGGGTTCAGCGTGTATGTCGTGCACGTGCTGTTTCTGCAGGTGCTGATCCAGTTGATGGAGCGCCGCAGCGGCCCGCTGACGCCGGCGGACGCCGTGCTGCTGTTTGTCTCGACGGTGGTGCTGAGCTTCTTCGCCTCGTGGCTGGGCAAGCGGACGCCGGTCGTGCGGCGGGTGTTCCCGTGAGACAGCTTTGCGCATCGCGGCCGGCGCGGTAGGCTGGTGCTCGGGCGGGCCAGCGACGGGACGCAGCGAAAGGACCGGCGATGCGGCTGACGCGTGATGTGATGGCGGGAGTGGTCGCGGTGATGCTCGCGCCGGCGGCGCTGGGCGAGCCGGAGGTCTTCTCGCAGGCCGGGTACGAGGCGGACCGAACGGCGGCGATCGAGCAGGAGCGGCTGCACCTGGTGTACGCGACGGCTGATTGGTGCCCGCCGTGCAAGCGGATGAAGACGACGACCTGGGTGGACGAGAGCGTCGAGACGTGGGTCGAGCAGTACGGGATCGTGACGGCATTGGACGTCGACGAGTTCCCAAAGATCGCGCAGGACCTCGGCGTGCAGGCGATGCCGACGATGATTCTGTTTGAGGGCGGCGAGGAGCTCGGGCGGACGGTCGGGTATCAGTCGGCGGCGGATCTTGTTTCTTGGATGGAGGCGGGACGGAAGGGCGAGGCGTTGCCAACCCCCGCAGCGTTCGAACCCGCTGACGATCCCGGCGAGGAACGGTTCGCCGGCACGCGCTTTCAAAGCGCAGCCGATCTGCTCTACAGCGGGAAGTATGACGAGTCGGCGAATGAGTTCGCACGAGTCTGGCCCGACATCGTGGCCAACGACCGGTATCGCGAGCCGCCGCATGGCAACTTTGAAGTCATCGTTGCGTACTCACTGATGCATCTGCTCGTGCGTGAACACCCTCCGGCCGAGGACGTGTTTCGACCGCTGCGCGACGCCAGTCAGAAGAAGCTCGAATCCGGCGAGCGTTCGTGGGAGACGCTCACGAGCTGGGTGTATTTGTCGAGTGCAATCGGCGATGATGAGGCGTTGCTGGCTTGGGCAAGACGCGTCGCTGGCCGCGAGAACGCGGCCGCAACGCTCGATCGATACCGGAATGTCGTCTCAGACGTCGCGAATCGATTCCATGCATATGACGTCACGGCGGCGATGATCGACGACCCCGTCGGGCAGCTCGCGGTAACGTTTAGCTCGCTGCGAACCGCTGATTTTCTCCAGGGCGATGTGCCGCTCGACGAGCCGGCGTACCTTGCAGACGCCATCCGTGATCCGATCGTCGCCGCGCTCTACAAGAACGACGGCGGCGAGGCCGAACGCGAGGTCATCGAGTATCTGGAAACCTACGCCAAGGACAACCCGGAATGGCGAGCGCTGTTCATCGGTATCGCCGACGATGTGGGCAAGCTCCGCGACGAGCATCGCGCCTGGATCGATGAGCACGGTCTTCGGGAAGCGTACCCCGATCTTCTCGACGGGATCGGCGGCGGCTGAGCGTTACGCCCCCGCCGTGACCGCGGCGAGCTCGTCGTTGGTCTTGAACCGCTTGAGCGCTGACAGCAGCTGCTCGATCTGGTTCTCGGGCTTCATGTTCATCAGCCGGCGCCGCAGCGCGGTGATGGTTTTGAGTTCCTGCTCGGTCATGAGCAGCTCGTCCTTGCGGGTGCCCGAGGCGGCGAGGTTGATCGCGGGGAAGAGGCGTTTTTCCGCGATCTTGCGGTCGAGGATGAGCTCCATGTTGCCGGTGCCCTTGAACTCTTCGAAGATGAGCTGATCGCCCTGGCTGCCGGTGTCGACGAGGCAGCTGGCGATGATGGTGAGGCTGCCGGCTTCTTCGGTGTTGCGGGCGCTGCCGAAGAGCTGCTTGGGGACTTCGAGCGCCTTGGAGTCGATGCCGCCCGAGAGCGTGCGACCGCTGCTGGCGTGCTTGCGGCTTCGGTTGAAGGCTCGGCCGAGTCGGGTGAGCGAGTCGAGCAGGACGACGACATGCTCGCCGTTGACGGCGCGCTGCTTGCACATGTCGATGGCGTCGATGGACATTTTGACATGCTGGGCGGTGTCGTTGTCGTTGGAGGAGCCCAGGACCTCGCAGCGTTCGATCTCGTGATTGGCGCTGAGGCGTTCGAGCGTTCGGCGGAAGTCGGTGACTTCTTCCGGGCGCTCGTCGATGAGCAGGACGACGAGGTGGGTGTCCTCGTGGTTGTGGAGGATGGCGTGTGCGATGTCCTTGAGCAGGGTGGTCTTGCCGGCCTTGGGTGGGCTGACGATCAGGCCGCGCTGGCCCCGGCCGATGGGGCAGAAGAGATCGATGAGCCGGCAGGAGGGGGAGCAGCCGGGGTATTCGAGGGTGAGCCTTGGCTGTGGGTCGATGGCGGTGAGTTCTTCGAGCGTGGGGCCCTTGGGCTTGGGCGGGGGCTGGTTGCTCTGCCGCGGCTGGCCGTTGCTGGTCTGCGGGTTCTGGCCGCCGGGCTGGTTTCCGGCCTGGGTGGCGCCGGGTTCGCCGCCGCGCCGGCGTCGGCGTCGTCTGCGTCTTTTGTTTCCGGCTGGGTTGGTTGATCCGTTGTCCACGGTTGGTGCCCTCCCGGGCGGTGCGGCGTGTCCTTGCCGATCCGATCCTCGATCGTTCGGCGGCCGCGTCGTTGGGTCAGCTCGAGCCCCGCCGGGGTGGCGTGGGCCGATGCGGTGCGATGCGGCGAGCGGCGGCCGACGCGGTGGTCGGACGGGTCGTGCATCATCCGGGTCGGTCCGCCGAGCGTCTCGGGCTGGGTCGGCGGACGGGGTGCTGTGGTCGCCCGGCGGGTGTGTCGTGCCGGTCGATGAGTCTGAGCCTTTGTGGAAGGCCGGCGGGCTGGCCGAGAACGGGCCGCCAACTCCAGCGAGTATCGGCGGTTGCACCCACGGGTGTCAAGCGAGACGACCCAGGTTGACCTAGGATTGGTCGGATCTTTGCCGGCCTTCGGGTCCTTCACAATCACCAAACAGATCCTGCGGGAGCGTCTTTGGAGCAGTTCTACGGCATCGGAGTCTCGCCGGGCATCGTCGTGGGACGGGTGTTCGTGCTCGACGACGGGCGTCGGCGGATCCCGCGTCGGACGGTGCCGGCGGGGCAGGTCGAGGGGCAGGTCAAGCGGCTGAAGGACGCGATCGCCGGCTCGGTGAAGGACCTCGAGCGCGTGCGCGACAGCGTCGAGCACGAGATGGGCACCGACGCGGCGAAGATCTTCGGGTTCCACATCGGGATGCTCCGCGACAAGAACATGCTGGGCCCGATGGAGGCGATGATCCGGGCCGAGCACGTGACGGCGGAGCACGCGGCGGACCTGGTGCTGCACGGCTGGGCCGAGCGGTTCCGGCAGATGCCCGACTCGGCGTTCACGACGAAGGTCAACGACATCACGGACCTGGCGCACCGGCTGATCGATCAGCTCGTGGGCGAGCACACGAGCGGGCTCGAGCGTCTGGACGAGGACGCGATCGTGGTCTGCCGCGAGCTGACGCCCAGCCAGACCGTGGGGCTGAACCGCGACCGCGTGATCGCGATCGCGACGGACATGGGCGGACGGACGAGCCACACCTCGATCGTGGCGCGGGCGCTGGGCATCCCCGCGGTGGTGGGCCTTGAGCGGCTGAGCCAGAGCCTGACCGACGGCACGGTGGTGATCATCGACGGCGGGCGGGGCGTGGTGATCGTCGAGCCCGACGCGGACACGATCGACGAGTATCTGGCCTATCAGGAGCGTCGGCAGCTGTTTCAGATGAGCCTGCGGGAGGCGGCGGACCTGCAGCCGATCACGCGGGACGGGGTCGAGATCCAGGTCCTGGGCAACATCGAGTTCGCCGACGAGATCGACCGGGTGCTGGAGGTGGGCGCCGGGGGCGTGGGCCTGTTCCGGACCGAGTTTCTCTATCTCGCCGCCGAGACCGAGCCGGACGAGGCGGCGCACTTTGCGGCGTACAAGGCGTGCGTCGATCGGCTGGAGGGCCGGCCGCTGGTGATCCGCACGATGGACCTCGGGGCCGACAAGTACACCCAGGCGCAGTCGGACGACCCCGAGCGGAACCCGGCGCTGGGGCTGCGGTCGATCCGGTACTGCCTGAAGCACCTGCCGATGTTCAAGCGGCAGCTGCGGGCGATTCTGCGGGCGTCGGCGCACGGGCCGGTCAAGGTGATGTTCCCGCTGGTGACGAACATCGCGGAGCTGCGCGAGGCGAAGCATGTGCTGCACGACGTGATGGAGGACCTGCACGAGGAGGGGATCGACTTCGACGGGTCGCTCGATGTGGGGATGATGGTCGAGGTGCCGTCGGCGGCGCTGCTGGCGAACTCGTTCGCGCGGGAGGTGGATTTCTTCTCGATCGGGACGAACGACCTGGTGCAGTACACGCTGGCGGTGGACCGGACGAACGAGCGGGTGGCGGGGATGTTCAATCCCGGGCACCCGGCGGTGCTGAAGCTTGTTCGGGATGTGATCCGCGCGGGGCGGCGGCGGAATGTGCCGGTGAGCTGCTGCGGGGAGGCGGC
Source organism: Phycisphaerales bacterium (assembly GCA_036751825.1). Lineage (GTDB taxonomy): Bacteria > Planctomycetota > Phycisphaerae > Phycisphaerales > UBA1924 > JANQQZ01. Next base: position 9,878 of record DAIOTV010000042.1, on the reverse strand, counting down.
GGGGGAGATCCGGTTTGCGGTGTTGTTGCTGGGGCTGGGGGTGCGTACCCTGAGCGTGTCGCCGGGCTCGGTCCCGGTGATCAAGCGGCTGATCCGCTCGCTGGGCATGGATCAGTGCGAAAGAATGGCCAAACGGGCGATTGCTTTCGATTCGGACAGCGAAGTGACGATGTACATACGGGACAGGCTCCGCAAGATCCTGCCCGAGGCCTTTGACGACCACGGGCTCCGCGAGGGGTGAACGAACCCCCCGATTCCGGTGCTCGTATTGAAGTGAGAACGAACGACTTGCCCGGCCCAAGCCGGGACCAACCCAGGCGACGGACGACGCGACGCGGAGCCAAGAGCTTCGCCGACCGCGAGACCCGTGCCGGTTGCGACGCAGAAGCGAGATCAGCCCATGGGCACCGCCCATGTTGGACAGATCGAATCCGCAGTCTTGCCCGCCGATCCGGCGGCGCGGGGCGCGGCGCCTGTGCATCACAGCCCGGCAGCAGGACTCGGCCTTGTGCTCGGCGTTGCCGCACTGAAAGACAGGCGACATGCCCAAGAAGATGCTCATCAGCTACCAGCCCGGCGAGGAATGCCGGGTCGCCATCCTTGAGAACGACAAGCTCGAGGAGTACCACGCCGAGCGGCCCGCGACGGCGAACCGCGTCGGGAACCTCTACCTCGGCAAGGTCACGAATGTCGAGAGCAACATCCAGGCCGCGTTCATCGACTTCGGCGGGACGGAGAACGCGTTCCTGCACACCTCGGACCTGCACCCGCGCTTCTTTCCGGGCGAGGACGAGGACACCAGCGAGAAGATCGGCAAGAAGACGCCCCGGCGCGAGCGGCCCCCGATCCAGAAGTGCCTGAAAAAGGGCCAGAAGATCGTCGTCCAGATCATGAAGGACGGCGTGGGCACCAAGGGCCCGGCGTGCACGAGCTACCTGTCCATCCCCGGGCGGTACCTCGTGATGATGCCCCACATGGACAAGGTGGGCGTCAGCCGCAAGGTCGACGACGACGACACGCGCAAGAAAATGCGGGCCATTCTCGACCAGCTCGAGCTGCCCGAGGGCTTCGGGTTCATCCTGCGGACCGCGGGCTTTGACAAGACCAAGACCGAGCTGAAGCGCGACCTGTCGTACCTGCAGCGGCTGTGGAAGTCGATCGAGAAGCGGCAGAAGAAGACCAGCAAGCCGACGCTGCTCTATGCCGAGAGCGACCTGCTCGTTCGGGCGCTGCGCGACCTGCTCGACAAGGACGTCGACGAGATCATCATCGACAACGAGCACGGGCTGACGCGGGCGGCGAACTTCCTGAAGGTCGTCGCGCCGCGGACGGCGGCGAAGATCCTGAACTACAACCACAAGACGCCGATGTTCCACGCCTACGGGGTGGAGGACCAGGTGCGGATCATGATGTCGCGCGAGGTGCCGCTGCCCTCGGGCGGGCGGCTGGTGATCGACGAGACCGAGGCCGTGGTCGCGATCGATGTGAACAGCGGCAAGAGCCGTCGCGCGAACGACGCGGAGACCAACGCGTACCAGACGAACGTGGAGGCGGTGGACGAGATCTGCCGCCAGCTGAAGCTGCGCGAGCATGGCGGGCTAGTGATCAACGACCTGATCGACATGAACCAGTCCAAGCACCGCAAGGCGATCGAGCAGCAGTTCAAGGACCGGCTGAAGAACGACCGGGCGAAGACGACGGTGCTGCCGATCAGCCCGTTCGGCATTCTCGAATTGACGCGTCAGCGGATGCGCCCGAGCGCGATGAGCCAGCACTTCAAGGAGCTGCCGCCGGCGTACGGGCGGGGGTATGTGCGCAAGGCCGAGAGCGTGGCGGGCGAGGCGCTGCGCGAGGTGCAGCTGGTGCTGAGCCACGACAAAGTGAAGAAGGTCGAGCTGATCGTGCCGAGCCGGGTGGCGGGCGAGCTTCTGAGCCAGCGGCGTCGCGAGATGACGCGGATCGAGCTGCAGAGCGACAAGCACATCGAGGTGCGGGTGGGCGACAGCCTTGGGCACGACCGCTTCACGATCTACGCGTACGACGAGATGGGCGCCGACATCGAGATCGACCGGCTGCCCAAGCCCAGGCCGCCCAAGAGCCTTGAGCCGTGGATCGACTCGTCGGACGAGCAGGCGTGGGAGGAGACGGACGAGCGGGCGACGATGCTCGAGGCGCTCGAGGAGAGCGTCGAGGCGCACCCGATCGAGCAGCTCGAGCCGGCCGAGACGGACGACGAGGATGCCGACGAGGCTCGCCGCGAGGGCGCGAGCGCCGAGGGGGACGGGAGCGAGACGGCTTCGAAGAAGAAGCGGCGTCGTCGTCGGCGGCGGCGCGGCAAGTCGTCGGACGAAGGCGACACCGGCGAATCCGCCGCCGAGTCGACCGGCGAGCGGGCGGGCGAGACCGACGGCGACGACACGCGGGACCAGGGGGCCGACGCCGGGAACGAGCCGAGCGAAACCGACGGCGAGACCGGCAACGAGTTCGGCAACGAGACCGGCAACGAGTCTGGCGGCAAGAAGAAGCGCCGGCGTCGGCGGCGCGGCGGGCGCGGACGCAAGAAGTCGGACGAGGCCGGCGAAGGCGGTGAGCCCGGCGCGGAGCCGCGTGCTGACTCGGGCGACGAGCCGCGGGCCCAGCGGGACGACGGGCCGGCAACGGCACCGGAGCGCGGCGACGCGTCGGGCGAGGTGTCCGGCGAGGTGTCCGGCGAAGTGCCGGGCGGCGCGAGCGCCGGCCGGCGCAAGCGGCGGCGTCCCTCCGGGTCCGACGGCGAGGCCGGCCCCGCCGCGGACAGCGACACGGGTGCGCCGGCGGCGAAGCCCGCGCGCAAGAAATCCAGCCGGCGCAAGCCGAGCGGCGAGCCCGCGCGCCCGGAGGCCGAGGTGAAGACCCCCGCGGCGAAGAAGCCCCGCCTGCTGTACGCCGCCAGCCGGCGGAAGCTCAAGCCCAGCGAGAAGGCGGCGCTCGCGGATGACTAGCGATCCGCAGAGGCCCCGGCGCATCATCGTGCTCGGCTCGACCGGGTCGATCGGCACGCAGACGCTCGAGGTCATCGAGCACCGCAACGCGCAGCGGCCCGGCTCGTTCGAGGTCGCGGGCCTGGTCGCGGGGCGGTGCGGCGAAGCGCTCGCGGCGCAGGCGCAGCGCTACCGGTGCGCCGTGGTGACCAGGCAAACGGGCGAGGTGGCCGGCGCGGCGGCGCACGCGGTGGGCGAGGAGGCGATCGCCGAGCTCATCCGGCGCGAGCACGATCGCGAGCCGGTCGACATGGTGATGGCGGCGATCGTGGGCATCGCTGGGCTGAGGCCCGTTGTCGCCGCGCTCGAGCTCGGCATCGATGTGGCGCTCGCGAACAAGGAGACGCTGGTCGCGGCGGGCGAGCTCGTGGTGCGGGTTGCGCAGCGGACGGGCGCTCGGCTGCTGCCCGTCGATTCGGAGCACAGCGCGCTGTGGCAGTGCCTTCGTGGCGTTCGGCGGGAGCGCGATCTTCAGCCGCCGATCGAGCGCGACGCGAGCGTTGCGCGCATGACGCTCACCGCGAGCGGGGGCGCGCTGCGCGACTGGCCCGCCGACCGCATCGCCAAGGCCGTCCCGAGCGAGGCGCTCGCGCACCCGACCTGGTCGATGGGCCGAAAGGTCACGGTCGATACGGCGTCGCTGATGAACAAGGGGTTCGAGGCGATGGAGGCCCGGTGGCTCTTCGGCGTCGAGCCCGATCGGATCGGCGTGCTGGTGCAGCCGACGAGCACGGTGCACTCGCTCATCGAGTTCACCGACGGCGCGGTGCTGGCGCAGCTGGGCACGCCCGACATGCGGACGGCGATCCAGTACGCGCTGCTGCGGGGCGAGCACGCGTCGGCGCCGGGCGGGGACCGGCTCGACCTCGCGGCGATCGGTTCGCTCGAGTTCCGCGAGCCCAGCCGCGAGCGGTTCCCCATGCTCGGCTTCGCGTACGAGGCGTTGCGGCGCGGGGGGACGGCGGGCGCGGTGCTGAACGGCGCGAACGAGGCGGCGGTCGGCGCGTTTCTTGACGAGGCGAACGCCGACGGGTCGCGGCTGCGGTTCGGGCGGATCGCCGAGCTGGTCGAGGCGGCGACGGAGGCCTTCGAGCCGGCGCCGATCGCGTCGATCGACGATGCGCTCGAGGCCGACGCCGGGGCGCGCGACTGGGTGCGGGCCCGCCTGTAAACAGCACCGGCCCGCATTGCTGCGGGCCGGCGCGTGGTTCGGGTTGTCGGGCGGGGTTTACTCGCCCCGGCCTTCTTCCTGGCCCAGCATCAGGATGATGTTGCCGCCGCCGCCGATGTCGCCGCCGTTGTAAATGTACTCGGCTTCGAGGGCTCGCTCGATGCGGATCGAGGCCTCGGCGAGGTGGCTCTCGGTGTAGGGGTCGAGCTTGCCGTCGTGCTCGAGGGTCCCGTCGATGCGGTCCTTGAGGGCGCGGAGGTGGTGCGTGCTGAGGGTTCGCACCGGGGTGGCGGCGGCGCCGTACATGGCGCCGGGCTTGGTGAAGCTGATCAGGCGGTCGACCATGCCGAGCTGCAGGTTCCGGCGGAAGCTGGAGATCATGGGGTTGCGGGAGGTGTAGGTCTCTGTGGGCGCTCCGCTGATCTCGCTGAAGACCTCGGCGACGGTTTTCTCCATGACCTCGGCGAGTGTGATGGCGTCTTCGCCCGCGGGGACGCGGAACTCGTTGTCGAACACGTTGCCGAGGGTGTCGGGGTTCATGATCATGGTGAGCGCGGTGAGCATCATGCCGTTGACGCGGTCGTGCACGGGGAAGTCGCGTTCTTCGAACATGTTTGACCACTGGTCCCACCACAGGTCGGTGGTGAGGTAGGTCATGAGCTCGGGGGTGAGCCCGAAGGCGGCGTCGCGCATGCCGTGCTCGAGGACGAACCGGAGCGCGTCGCGCTGGCGGTCGACCTCGACGACGGTGAGCGGCTTGCGAGCGGAGGGATCGCCCTTCTTGTCGCGCTCGACGTAGGCGCCGCCGATCCAGTTGGCCATGATGCTGACGGCGTTCATCTGCTGGCTGAGGGTGATGTTGTAGCCCCGGCGCGCCTTGGCCCAGCTGTCGCCGTCTTCGACGAAGTCGGAGAGCAGCTGGTCGCGGTAGAAGCTGACGAGCCTCATCTGGTTGGTGGTGTAATCGAGGGGCCAGCGGGCGAAGTCGTAGCGTCGCGCGAGGGGGTCGATGCCCCAGGTGTCGATGTCGTTGGCGTAGGGGATGTTCTCTTCGGCGCCGCGCTTGATGGCTTCTTCGGGATTGTCGCCGTAGGTGTAGGCGATGATCCACTCGTCGTAGGGTCCGATGTCGACCATGGAGTAGTCGCCCTGGAAGGCCTCGCCGTTTTTGAGCGCCTCGATGCCGCCCTCGGGGAACTTGATGTTGATGGGGTTGTAGTCCATGACGGAGGCGGTGAAGGCCCGTCCCTTGACGCTTTCGGAGTTGATCTCGTCGAAGTCGTAGAGGGAGGAGGCCTTGAAGTTGTGGCTGAAGCCGAGTGTGTGCCCGACCTCGTGGGCGACGAGGTCGGCGAGCATGGGCCCGATGAACCAGTCGGGCATGCCGTCGATGAGGTCGCCCTCGGGCTCTTTCTTGGCGTCGTCGTCGGTTTCCTCGCCCTCGTTCTCGGGCTCGAGCAGGGGCTTGGCGAGCGCCATGTGCATGTGCATCATGGCGAGGTCCATGGCCTTGCCGCGGCTGGCGGCGCAGAAGCCGTTGAACTGGCTGTGGACGTTGGCGAGCCCGTCGAACTCGTTGTCGCCGTAGAGCGCGGAGTCGGCGGCGGCGGCGGGGTGTCCGCCGTAGCGCAGCACGCCCCGTGCCCTTCGTTCGGCGACGAGGTAGTCGCGTTGTGCGGGGTCGGCGAGGAGGATGCGCGGGTCGTTCTGCGGGTTGGCCTCGAGCCAGGCGAGGGTCTTGGGGCTGAAGCCCTCGGTGGCGACCTCGGGCAGCAGGTCGCTGTACTGGTAGTTGAAGTAGCGGATCCAGCCGTCGGTGAGGATGACATCGGCGTCGAGGATCTCGCCGGTCTCGGGGTGGGCCCGGCTCGGGCCGATGGCGGTGCCGACGTCGTTGGAGAGCCAGCGGATGAAGTTGTAGCGGACGTCTTCGGGGTCCTTTTCCATGTGCGCGCCGGAGGCGGAGTCCTGCTGGCGGACCTCGATGGCATCGAGGATGCCGCACTGCTCGGCGAACGCTCGGTTCCAGTACACGACGCCCTGTCGGACGAACCGGCGGTAGCGGACGGGCACGGTGTGCTCGATGTAGAAGACGATGGGTTCCTTGGGCGGGCTGAGCTTCAGCGAGGGGTCGCGCTTCTGGATGTTCCAGCGGTTGGCGTAGCGGACGATGGTCTCGTCGTCGGTGAACTTGCCCAGGTCGCGGTAGGTGGTGGTGAAGTTGCCGATGCGCTGGTCGGCCTTGCGGGGGGTGAAGTCCTTGCTGCCCTCGACCTTGCTGATCGAGTAGTGGAACTCTTTCAGCACGCCGCCCGAGGTGGGCATCTCGATGGCGATCTCGATGTTGTTGGGAAAGGCCTTGGCCTTGACGATTTTGGCGAGGCGGGTGTTGGCGCCCGAGGCGCTTCGGCCGAAGAAGTCCGACGCGCGGCCGGCGAGCAGCTCGTCGAGGTCGATCACCGGCTGGCCGCTCGGGCCCATGCAGACGATCGGGATGTCCAGCAGCACGCGGTCGGTGAAGATGTTACTGACCGAGTCCTTGGACTCCTGGTCGCCGGTCGATCGCGTCGAGATCTGCGGCGCCATCAGCGCCAGCCGCTTGTCGTAGCGCTTCCAGTAGGTGTAGAGGTCGCGGCCCTGCAGGCCGGCGAACAGCTCGCCCGTGCCCACGGTCATCGCGAAGAAGTGCTTCTGCCGGTCGTAGCCCCGGGGCAGCTCGGCGAGCATCTGCCCGTCCTTCTCGCGCACCCAGAGGGTGTACAGGCTCGGGCCGTCCTCGGTCGTCGGCGAGACGACCTTCTCGAAGCCCTTGGCGACCTCCTTGAAGCTGGGGAACTCCGGCTTCTCGTCATCCTGCGCGACGGCGGTCGAAGCGGCGAGGCCCGCGGCGGCGACGACCGCGAGCGTTGAGAGTCGGCGGACAAGACGCGAGGTGTGCATGGCAGTGTTCCTTCCGTGTGGCCCCCGACCGGGGCCTGCTCGAACCAGAGAAGCAACGCGCGGATCCCCGTCGCGCCGCTGTCGAACCGTCGCGGACCATCGCCTCAGGCATCGGCGATCACCGGACAAAAGCTCCGCACAGACCGGCGGGTCCGCGTGGGCACGGGTCGGCAGCGCACGGGATGCGCCACGCCGTTGCTGGTCCGGAGCCCCCGCCCCGGCGATCCGACTCCCCCACGGAGACAGGGTATCACACGCCCTCGGCGACGGGAAGCGGTCCCCGCGAGAGCAGAACGACCGCCACCGCGATGGCGGCGAAGGCGATCGAGGCGAGCTGGACACCGCGATCGCGCACCGCGAGCTCAGTCGGATCGTCGTAGAGCCCGCGTTCCAGGAGCACGATACAGCGCAGCAGGGCGTAGGTTGCGGGGATCATCGTCAGCCAGAGCCAGTTGAACGCCCAGGGCGCGGCACCGCTGGCGACCGCCGCGATCGAGGGGCCGTAGACCCCCTCCTGGTCCTCGACATAGCCCGCGTAGGTGACGAGAGTGCCGACGGCGGTCATGACGACGGCCATCCGGAGCAGATCGTCGGAATAGACCTTCTGCACGCCGCGGGCGGTCTCGACCGCCGCCCCCGCCGCCTCCATCGTGCGCCGCTCGCCCAGGCGCTTGCCGAAGGCGAGGAACATGGCGAGAAAGAGCGTGGAGTTGAGCAGCCAGGTGCTGGGCATGGCCCCCACCGCCGCGCACCCGGCGAGCACGCGCAGCACGAACCCGAGCGAGAGGCTGACGACATCGAGGATGACGCGGTGCTTGAACAGCGCCGAGTACGCCAGCACATTGAGCGTGTAGCCGGCGACGATCGAGGTTGTCCAGAACCAGGCGTCGCCCAGCGGGAGGATGGCCAGCAGCACGCCGGCGCCCACGAACAGGGCGAGGGCGTAGACCCGCGCCACGCCCACGGGCACGACGCCGCTGGCGATCGGGCGGTGCTTCTTGCGCGGGTGGTTGGCGTCGGCGACGCGGTCGGCGATGTCGTTGACGATGTAGCACCCGCTGGAGGCCAGGCCGAAGGCCACGAACACGCCGAGCGCGGCCAGGAGATAGCCGGTCGTGAGCTCCGCCGTCTCCTGCGCCAGGGCGTAGACCGGTCCGATAAGCACAAAGACGCCCTTGCCCCACTGGGTCGGGCGGGCGAGCTTGATCAGCGCGGGCAGCATCGCAGCGTTCGTCGGCATCGGGGGCATCGTACTCGCCGGCGAGTGGGCGGAATCCCGCATGAACCGGCGGCGGCGGGGGTGACTCTCGGACGATCCCTCGTCACGCGTCGCCGGCGATCCGCGTCCGCGACCGCGGATTGGTGGCCGAACGCCGGGCCCGTGGCATGCTGAAGCGCTTCGCGCCACGCGCGGCACCGTGGAACCGGCGCTTGAGCGCAGGCGGAGATGCGTTACATTCACGCAACTCGCTTGGCAGCAATGATTTATATTCGGACCCCGACACCGGGCGTCCCCGAGAAAGGTTCAGGAGAGCAGCGATGGTTCGTTCGACCGTCTCCGTTGTTGGGCTCGCGCTGGTCGCCGGGATGGCGTCGGGTGATGTGACCGACTTCAACTCCCTGCAGCACGGGCAGATCATCCAGTCATCGACCTTTGCGCTCAGCGGCATGTCGATGCAGGCGACGAACTTCCGCCTGCCCGGCGCGATGCCCATGGCGTTCGACACGACCTTCATCAACACCGCCGACCCGGATCTTCAGGGCCCGCCCTGGGCCGGGGGCAACCTGCCCGTCAACACCATCCTCGGCATCGTGGTGATCATCCCCGAGAACCTGGTCGACGCCGACGGCGACGGCATCGTCGACAGCCCCGACGACGAGGGCCGACGCCCCGCCGGGTCGCTGACCTTCACCTTCGCCCAGCCCATCGACCGGTTCGGCTTCGATGTGGTCGACATCGAGGGCGTCGTGCAGGAGCGCACCAGCGTTGACTTCCTGCTCGGCGGCAGCCTCGTCGGCTCGATGCACTTCGAGGACCTCGAGAACCCGCAGTCGGCGTTCTACGACCCCACGATCGTCTTCGGCGACAACACGATCAACCGCATCCGGCCCATCACCGCCGACAACTTCGGCGCGCTCGGCTTCGACCGGGTCGTCATCAACCTCGGCGGCTCGGGCGCGTTCGACAACATCGTGACGGGCGTGATTCCCGCGCCGGCCTCGGGCGCGCTGCTCGCGATGGGCGGGCTGGTCGCGGCACGCCGGCGGCGCTGAGATCAGTCGGAGTCCTTGGGCAGCTCGGGCCAGTGGCGGTATTCGTACATGCCGTTGAGGCCCAGGTCGTGTTTCCAGCAGGCGATGGTGTGCTTGATGGAGTAGCCCCGGCCGCACTCGGGGCAGTCGCCCTGCATGGGAAGACCTTCGAGGGGGAAGAGGCAGTTGCCGCAGACGCGGCCTTGCTCGCGGCGGACGAGTCTCTTCGTTCGGAATTGCCAGATGAGGAACGGAAGCGCGAGAAGCCCATAGGTTCCGCCATAGAGCATCGGCCACTCACGGATGATTTCAAACTCACGCCTCATGGATGGGTAAGCAAGGAATGCAGCAACCGCGAGCAGCAGCATCGGCAGGAAGCACAGGCTAAATCGCTTCGACCACGGATGATGAGGACGGCGGAACGGATACACACACAACTATAGAAACCCCCCCGCTCACGCGGGGGGGCTCGTTGGGATTCAGGTTGTCGGCAC
>DAIOTV010000041.1:0-24666 GCA_036751825.1 Phycisphaerales bacterium | reverse complement strand
TGCCGATCGTCGTGATCATCGTGCTCGCGGTGTCCCTGCTCGAAGCGCTGTTCATCCTGCCGGCGCACCTCGCGCACATCCGGCAGACCCCCCACCGCCGGGGCCTCCGCGGCTGGCTGCACCGGGGCCAGCGGCGTTTCGCCGATGGCTTCTCGTGGATGGTGAACACCCTGTACCGGCCCGCGCTGCGCGTGGCGCTCAACTTCCGCTACGTCACGCTCGCGGCCGCTCTCGCCCTCTTCGCGGTCGTCGGCAGCTACAGCCTGAGCAGCCACATGGGCATGATCCTGATGCCCGAGGTCTCGGCCGACGAGATCGAGGCGGGTGTGCGGCTGCCGGTGGGCACCACGCCCGACCAGGCCGCCCGCGTCGCCAAGCTCGTGACCGACGCGAGCACCCGCATGTTCGAGGAGCACGACCTCGACCGCGTCGCAGAGGGACTGAAGACCAATGTCCGCGGCGGAAGCTTCATCGATGTCGAGATCGTCCTGCGCCCGCCCGACGAGCGGGACATGACGGCGGCCGAGGTGATCACGCTCTGGCGCGACTCCATCGGCGATCTGCCCGGGGTCGACCAGATCACCTTTGAGGCCGAGCGCGGCCCGGGGGGGTACCGTCCCGATGTCAGCGTCGACCTCAGCCACAGCGATATTTCCGTGCTCGAAGCCGCCTCGGCGGACCTGGTGACCGAGCTCGAGACGCTGGCAAACACGCGCGATGTCAACAACAACTACAACCGCGGCAAGACGCAGCTCGATTTCGAGCTCCTCCCCGAGGGCCGGGCGCTCGGGCTCACGCCCTCCGATGTCGGCGAGCAGCTGCGCGGCGCGTTCTTCGGATCGCTCGCGCTCCGGCTGCTGCGCGGCACCAACGAGATCGAGGTCCGCGTGAAGCTGCCCGAGGAGGAACGCGAGAACATTTACAATCTCGAGGATCTGGTCATCCGCACGCCGAGCGGAGCCGAGGTCCCGCTGCTCGACGTCGCCAGGGTCACCCAGACCGAGGCCTTTACCAGCATCAGCCGACGCGACGGGAGGCGGATCGTCAACGTCTCGGCCAAGGTCGAGCCCAAGCGGGCGATCGGCCAGGTCATCACCGCGCTCAACGCGGACGTCCTCCCCGAGCTCCGCGACCGCTACCCCGGGCTGACCTGGACCTTCGAGGGCTCGGACGCCGAGATGCGCGAGGCAACCACCAATCTCTGGGGCGGTTTCGGGCTCGCCCTGCTCGTGATCTACGCCCTGCTCGCCATCGCGTTCCGCCACTACGCCCAGCCGCTCTTGATTCTGGCGGCGATCCCCTTCGGCATCGTCGGCGCGGTGCTGGGCCACATCATGCTCGGCTACGACCTCTCGCTCATCAGCCTGATGGGCGTGATTGCGCTGTCCGGCGTGGTCGTCAACGACTCGCTGATCATGATCGATTATGCGAACCGCCACCGTGGCGACAAGACCGCGTTCCATGCCATCCTCGACGCGGGTGTCCGTCGGTTTCGGCCGATCTTCCTCACCACCGCCACCACGTTCTTTGGCTTGGCGCCCATCATCCTCGAGGACTCGCTTCAAGCGCAGTACATCGTGCCCATGGCAATCTCGCTGGGCTTCGGCATTGTGTTCACGACCGCCGTGATTCTCTTCCTGGTGCCGTGCCTCTACCTGATCCTCGAGGACACATCGAACGCCATGGACATGCTGAGGTCAGCTCGGCAGGCGGATCCGCGGCCGGAGCGGGGCGGTGAACGCTCGCCCGAATCCACGCCGGCATGACGGTGCGGTCCATTGAAGTGCCCGTCGCTCCCGGGAGCTGAGACGCTCCGGCGTTGGCGGTCGGACGGTGCGAGGTCTTCCACCGGCTCAGCGGATGATCTTCCTGCGCATGCTGACGTAATCCCACAGCACGAACTGATCGAGGTCGTCGCCGCCCGTGAAGAAGACCCGGCCGCCGGTCGTCTCGGCCAACCGGTGGGCGAAGCCGATGTCTTCGCTGGTCTGGCTCCAGCTGGGCAGCAGGAAGATGTTGATCGTGATGCCGTCGCGCTGGCACAGCCGGGCCTCGCGCATCGTGGCTTCCTCGGTGAGCGGGTCCGGCGGGTAGAGCAGGTACAGGTGCTCACCCTCGAAGTGCGCGGTCGGCAGGCCGTCGGTGATGAGGACAACCTGCCGGTTCGGTGTGTCCTGCACGCCGAGCTGCTGCCGCGCCAGCTGCATGCCGCGCTGGATGTTCGTGAAATGCGGGGGGATCATGCGCTCGCTGACGTTCGGGTTGCTCAGGTCCGCCCGAAGCCGGACGACCGGGTCGTGGATCGTGACGGGTTTCGGCATGAGTTCGGCGACGCGTCCGGGCTCGACGATCCTCGCGAAGCTTGCGATCTCGACGAAGCTGAGGAAGTCGCCCGGGTACTCGCTGCGGATCAGCCCGTCGAGTGCCAGGGCCATGCGCTTGACGTTGATGTACTGCCCGCCGTGCCGCATCGACCCGGACATGTCCATCAGCACGCTTGTAGCGCACTTCGGGTTGTTCTTGGTCTCGTGAACAACGATGTCCTCACCCCGGACCGTTCGCCGCACGGGGTCGCGGATCACCGCGTTGGTCAGGGTCTGCGGCACATCGAGGTGCGCCGGCGAGTCGCCGAACTCGTACGAGCGGGTCTTCGGCATCTCGACCGAGCCCTCGCCGACGATCGGCCCGTCGTGCCGGCCCGACCGAGCCGCATCGAGCTCGCTGAAGATCTCTTCCAGCAGCCGGCTCTGGAAGATCCGGAGCGCCTTGGGCGTCAGCCGGTAGGTGCCATCCGCTTCACGCTCAACGCCTTGCCGTTCCATTTCCTGCCGGAGCAGATCCTGCACCTGCTCGGCGTATCGCTCGAGCTGATCGACATCCGCGTCCTGCACGAACTCGCGCAGCTCGTCCATGTCGATCACCGCCAGCTGCGCGTTCTCCATTGCCTCGCGCAGCTGCTCGAGCAGCTCGTCGATGTTCTCGAGCTCCGCCTTGACCTCGATCGCCCGCTCGATCGTCAGCCGCTCGGTGCCCGTGAAGTTGTACCGCCCGAGCAGCTCGTCGATCTGATAGAGATTCCCGAGGTCGTCGCGCATCTTGAGAAGGTCGCGTTTGAATGTGTCGGCCTGATCGCCGCCCAGCGCGTCGGCGGCGTACCACAGGTTCTCCATGTCGCGAAGCTGCTTCGCCCGGGTCGCCCGCCCGAATTCCTGCGCGAGCACATCGGGCGGCGTGGTCTCGTCGACTTTGAGGCGATAGGCGTCCTCGGCCTCGCCTCGCACGCGTGAGGCGTCGTACGTCTCAAGGATCTTCCGCTTGCGCTCCTCAAGCATCGCGATGAGCGCCTCGAACGACGGCCCGAGCCCGCCGATCATCGAGGGATCGAGCTTGATGGCGTTGGCCAGTTCTTCCTCGGTGAGCCGGCGGGTGGAGCCGAACGCGAGCATGTGATCGAACGCGGCCCCGGCGACATCCGGCGGCGGCGCGGTTGGCGACGGGAACCGGCCCGGGTCGTACTTCTGGTACGCGTGGATCAGGCCGCCTTGCGTGCGCCGGTCTCGGTGCTTCATGTTTCGTACTCGATCCGCCCGTGCCGCTGGCTGCGGCTTATGCGATCCGTCGCCCAGAGGCCGGCGAGCACGAACTCCACGCAGCTCGCCCGCACCGCGACATCCTCGGCCGGGTTCACCTCGAACGCCTTCTCCCACGCCGGCGGGCAGCGCTTCAGCCGCTCCGCATACGTGTCGGAGGGCAGCATGTCGCCGACCTCGATCTGCACACCCGATCCGAAGATGTCGGCGATGGCGTGCAGGCCGTGCTCGGTGACGTATTCCTCGAACACATCCTTGATCGCCTCGGCGAGGATGGCATCGAGGACCTGCTTCTCGGACATCTGGTGCGTGCCCATCATGTCGAGTTCGAGCTTGCCGGCGGCCGACGCGTGGAAGTGCGCCAGGTCGCTGATGCGCGGGACGGACCGCGCTTCGCCGTGCGCGATGCCACGCCGCCGGGCGCTCGCGACCATCGTGCGGTAGTTGGCGATCGAGAGCCGGGCGCTCACGCCCGAGGCCTGGTCGACGTACTTGCTCCGCCTCGCCACGATCGAGACCTGCTCGACAAGCTCTTTCATGAACCGCGGCACAAGCACCGGATACCTGTCATCGCTCGTGAGCTCGCCGCCCGGGTCGGCCTCGAGCTCGGTGATCTCGATGCCCATGTCGCGTTCTCTCGGGTAGTGCGTCTGGATGACGGTCCCGATGCGGTCCTTGAGCTGAGGGATCACTTTGCCCGAGCGGTTGTAGGTGCTCGGGTTGGCGCTGAAGAGAACGAGCACATCGATGTCGAAGGAGATCGGGTAGCCGCGGATCTGAACGTCGCGCTCTTCGAGGATGTTGAAGAGTCCGACCTGGACCAGATCATCGAGGTCCGGCAGCTCGTTCATGGCGAACAGGCCCCGGTGCATCCGCGGGATCAGACCGAAATGCAGGGCGTCCTCGGCGGACATGCTCGCGCCCGCGAGCAGCTTGCTCGGGTCGATCTCGCCGATGATGTCGGCGAACTTCGTGCCCGGCGCGAGCCGCTCGGCGTACCGCTGGTCGCGGTGCCACCACGCGATGGGCACATCACCGGCCGGCGTGCCCGAGACGAGCGCCCGGCCGGCCGAGGTGATGGGCTTCTCCGGGTCCTCGTGAACCGGGCTGCCGGGGATGTCGAGACAGGGAACCCATTCGTCGAGGAAGCGGACGAGCTGCCGCATGATCCGGCTCTTGGCCTGGCCTTTCTCGCCGAGAAACAGCATGTCGTGTCCGGCCAGAATGGCGTTGACCAGCTCCGGCTCGACCGTGTCCTCGTAGCCGACGATCCCCGGGAGCAGCGGCTCACCTGTTTCGCGCGATCTTTCCAGGTGGCGGATCAGGTTCGCCCGCATTTCTTCGCGGATCGGCCGCGATGCCCACCCCGACGCGCGGAGCTCAGCAAGATTCAGCGGTCGGTTCACAGACTTTTCCTTTGGCAAGTACCGAGGCTCCCGACGACCCAGGATCGTATCCGCCGGAGGGAGGCCGCTTGGATTCAGGCGCATCGAGTGCTGAGCCGCTCTCGTCGTGCCCGTCGCTCCTCGGCGGCGATCGAGGGCGGCGCTGCATAAGCAGGCATACGGAACGCGTTCGTGCGACTCGTGCCGACGATGCCCGCGGCGCTTCAGGCGAAGCAATTGCGAACCATCCGCGAAATCGAGACCGCCGCGTCTCAGACGCCAGCAAAGTATGCACGAGAAGGTCCCGAAACCCGCGTGGTCGGGTCCATTCCACGGCCCGGGCGAGGGTGTACGCATGGGGGCCAAGTCGGCCCCGAGCCGTGGGCCCCTGGCCGGTTCTCTTTGGGTGCCGCCAGCGTTTACTTCCGCAGCGCGCCGGCGATCGTTGCCTCACGCCCGCGTATGAATCGCCCCACAGTCGTGGAGTCGCCTTTGTCCATCTGCCCCTTCTGGACAGGGGCCATGCGCGAGGCGCTTCCGAGATCCGGGATGCCGCCCACCGGCTCCATCCGCCGAGTTTCGAACGTCCCCCGGCCGTCGGGGCTGGGGCCTTGGGACCAGCTGCCGTGCTCGGTCTGCACGCTCGCGTCCCTTTCCGTTGTCATGAACGCATAGCTCACATCGCCGAGCTCTTCCTCCATCGGGAAGTTGTTCGGCACGGGATGGCTTTCCTTGCCCCCAAGTTCTTCCCAGGCCGCCAGCCACTGATTCTGGTGCATCGTGTCACGCGCGATCAGGAACCGGAGCATGTCCTTCATGCCGTCGTCGTCGGTCATCTTGTAGAGCTGCACGGCCAGCATTCGGCCCGTGCTCTCCGCCATTACGTTGGCCAGCATGTCGGCTGTCGCGTTTCCGCTGGCGTATACGTGCGAGCAGTTGAACGGATTGCCGCTCGCGTCGATGGGCATCGCGCACATCGCCGAGCTCAGCACATGCTGCAGCTGCATGCCGCCGAGCACGGCTTCCATGAGCGGATCCTGGGCGGCCTTTTCCTGCTCAAGCGGCGCGCCCTTGAGGTTGAGCGCGACCGCCGTCGCGAGCATCTCGATGTGGCCGAGCTCCTCGGTCCCGGTGTTGATCAGCAGATCCCGGTACTTCTTGGGGCCTCTCGCTCCCCATGCCTGGAAGAGATACTGGAGCGCTACGCGGATCTCGCCCTGAATCCCTCCGATCGCCTGCTGAAGGGCCTTGGCAAAGACCGGGTCGGGCCTTTCCACGCGAACATGGTACTGCAGCTTGCCGCCGTCGTGATAGAACATCTGGTCCCTTTCGCTTGCAACAATGGCCTCCCCGATCACCCTTAGAATGAAGCGCGAGTCTCAAGCCATCGTGAACCCGGCGTGAATCCGGCGGGATTCGGCGACGCCCGAGCGGACGTCGCGGAGGCTGCGTGGATCGCCGTCGGAACGCTTGCGCAGGCGCTGGTCGGCGTGTGGCATGCGGTTGACCAGTACTTCGGCGCATGGATCGCACCCGTCGACCCAAGCCTGTTCGTGCCGGGTGCGCGCACAGACCTCGCGCTTCTCGGGAACGCGGAGGCGCATCGGGGAACGCGGAGGTGCATCGGCGTCCTCGTCGCCCGTGCCCCCCGGAAGGGAGGGGGATGGGCGAGCCGGGGTCCACGGGAGTGATGATTCTGGCCGACGGAATCGGGGCACCGCTTTTGGTCGGCGGGCCTGCTATAGTTGTTCAATCGCCGGAAGGCCCTCTCTCGCCACGCATCACGGGTGCTGGTGGAGACACGAAAGCCTGCTGGCAGCGCCGCCGATCGATATCGGCATCAGCGCGCGTCAGTCTGGCCTCCTTTGAACCAATCCGAATTGGTCTTTGGCTGCCCATGAACCGCACCAAATACGCCTTGAGTGTGCCGGTGCTGGAGATCTGTGTTTGACCACCTTTGCTTCGCTCGGACTTTCCTCCCACATCCTCAAGACACTGGCGGCTGAGGGCTACGACACGCCCACGCCGATTCAGGCCGAGTGCATCCCCGCGGCACTGGCCGGGCACGATCTGCTCGGGTGTGCCCAGACCGGCACGGGCAAGACCGCGGCGTTCTCGCTGCCGCTGATTGATCGATTGCAGGCCGGCAAGCCGGGCGGGAATGGTTCGGCGCGTCGCGTTCGAGCGCTCGTTCTGGCCCCGACGCGTGAGCTCGCCGCCCAGATCGACGAGAGCCTGCGCACCTACGGCCGGGGCACGGGTCTGCGGGCCGCGATCATCTACGGCGGCGTGAAGCAGGCCCGGCAGGTCCGGCAGCTTCAGGCGGGCAGTGATGTCATCGTCGCGACGCCCGGCCGGTTGCTGGACCTGATGGAGCAGGGACACGTTGACCTTCGCGGCGTGGAGATGCTCGTGCTCGACGAGGCCGATCGGATGCTGGACATGGGGTTCATCGAGCCCATCCGGCGCATCGCCCGCGCCCTGCCCGCAGCGCGACAGACGCTGCTGTTCAGCGCCACGATGCCCCCGAAGATCCGCTCGCTCGCCGAGACGATGCTGACGAACCCGGTGTCGGTTTCGGTCTCTCGCGTCGCCTCGGCCGCCCCGAAGATCGAGCAGTCTCTGTACCATGTCGCCGGCCCGGACAAGACGCGTCTGCTCACGCATCTGCTTCAGGACGGAAACGTCGAGCGGAGCGTCGTCTTCACCAAGACCAAGCGGGGCGCGGACAAGCTGGCCGAGATGCTGATGCGCGACGGCGTCACGGCCTCGGCGATCCACGGCAACCGCTCCCAGAGCCAGCGCGAGCGGGCGCTCGCGGCGTTCCGAACCGGCAGGTTCCGGGTGCTGGTCGCCACCGACGTGGCCGCACGAGGACTCGATGTCGACGGGATCACGTGCGTCTTTAACTACAACATGCCCATGGAGGCGGAGGCCTACGTCCACCGCATCGGCCGCACCGGTCGCGCCGGGGCAACCGGGCGGGCGATCTCGTTCTGCAGCCGAGAGGAACGAGCCCTGCTTCGCGACATCGAGCGGCTGCTTGGCTCGACCATCGACGCGGCGGACATCCCGCACGAGACGGGCATCAAGCCGGAGGCGCGTGACAAGTCGGCGGACCGAAACGCTCCCGGCGCCAAGGGCAAAGCCGGAGCGCGACGGAGCAGGCCGCAGGTGCGACAGGCACAGATCACGGAGGCTCACGGAGAACGGTCCGCCAAGCGCGGCGCAAGGGCAACCCGCAGCCGACGGAAGCAAGGCCAGCAACGACAGGGCAGCGAGACCCGCTCGAGCCGCAATTCCGGCTGAAGACAGCTCCGCTGAGCTCGCTCGCGGCCAGGGCCTCGAGGCACCACCGCGGAGGGATCTTTGTCGATGAGTGAGCCGCTTCGCGTGTCGCGACGCGCGTTGGGCTTGCGGCATGCGGAATCCGGGGGGCGTCTGCCGGCGCCTCTCGGGCAGATCACTCGGCGCCGGCTCTCAACGCGCCGAATGTCTCGAGCACAATGCCGAATCGCCACAGCGACACCGGGCGATCGAGCGCCGACACCGCGAGCGCGTCCCCGCTCTCGTCGAACGCCAGTGACACCACGGCGCCGCCCGCGTCCAGCGACGCGAGTTCGTCGAGGCTGTTCACATCGACCGCGCGCACCAGGCCGGCACGATCACCGATCATCACGACCTCACCGCTCGGGTGAATGGCGAGGCAGAACAGGCTGTGCTCGCTGATCCGACTCGACCGCCGCTGACGACCATCGCCGACGTGCAGCAGGTGCGCGAGCCCGCCGTCGCCGACCGCCACCAGCCAGCGGCCGTCGGGCCCGAACGCCAGCGCGCGCAGATGCGTCGCGCCGACGTCGACGGTTTGGCTGCCGCCGTCGCTTCCGGCGAGTGTGATCGTGCCGTCTCGCCGTGACACGGCGGCCAACGCTCCGTCGGGGGACCACGCGAGGTCTGACGCCTCCGCCGCGCCGCCCAGAGCGGTTCGGCGGGACTCGTTGCCGGTCGCCGGGTCGATGAGGACAAGCTCGCCTTGCGCCAGGCACACGCCCAGCGCTGCACCGCCGCCGGGACGGAAACGCAGGGCCGCGATGCCGGCGCCCATCTCGATGCGCTGCATCTCCGCTGGGCCTTCGAGCAGGAGAACGCCCGCCGGATCTGCCACGGCGCGCCAGACCCCATCGTCGCTGACCGCCGCCATGGTCGCCGTGGTGCTCTCAGCGTTGGGCGCTCGAAGGGCCGTCGCCGGCGCCACGACCCGCGGGGTCACTGGGTCCACAGCGATCTGCAGCGCCGACGATGTCGCCTTCCCGGTCAGCTCGCGCCACGATCGCAGCGGGCTCATCCACACGCGCAGCGTGCCCGCGGAGTCGACCGTCGCGATGCGTCCGCCGTCATCGGTAAACGCGTGCCGCACAACGCTCCCGCGGTGCCCCGCCAGCCCTGCAAGGGCCCGCCAGTCCGACGCGTCCCAGAGCCGGAGCGTCGGATCGCCGTGCGTCACCGCGGACACCTGCGTCCATCCGCGATCGTGCCCGACCGCGACGCGGTTGCCGACGCGTTCGAAGACCATCGCGGGCGGCCCGTCGCCGAGCCTCATCGCACGCATCCCGCCCCCGCCCGCGGCGATGAGCCTTGACCTTGGGCGATCCATGAGAAGCTGGATCGCCGTCCCCCTGGGGGCTGTCGGCACAAGCACCGGTCGCGGCGGCTCGAGATCAACGCCCGTCCGCGCGTCGACCACGCGCAGCAGGTCGCTCCGAGTCAGGTACACCATCGCGGGCGGCTCGGCGTCGAGCCAGGGAATCTGCGAGTCCATTGCGTCGCTGACACTGGCCAGCGGTTCGAGCCCCGGCATCGAGAGCAGGCGGATCGCCCCGTCCGATCCGCGCAGCGCGAGCCCCCAGTCTGCAGCGACGAGGGGCATCTCGCCCGTCGCGAGCGAGATCTCTCCACGGCGCTCGCCGCTGACCGCTTCGACGGTCCAGACGGCCTCAGCGGTCCACGCCACGATCCATGCGCCCGACGGCGTCACGCGGGCCGTATCCGCGCGGGCCCTGCCGAGCGGGATCCCTCGTTCGCCCCCGACCCAGCCGGTCGCATCCCCGGCTCCGCTCAGCCTCGCGACCCGGCCCCCGCTCGTTCCGATCAGAAAGCCCTGGCCCCCATCGCTCCAGACCCCGAGGCCGTCTGGGGCGAAGCCGCGCCGAACGCGCACGCAGGTCGCGGCCGACTGCATCTCGACAAAGCACCACAGCATCGCCTTCTCCCGGGCCGTTCCGGACCAGAGCATCTCGCCCGCCGGCCGCGCGGGGTCGATGTCGCGCGCGACCTCCCGCCACAACGCCGACTCGGCATCCTCGCGCCTCCCGGCGTCCAGCAGCGCCCGGATCTGGAGCAGCCGGCTCTCGTCGAGCGCCGATCGAAGCCGGGTGTTCCCGACCGCAAGGGCGACGAATGTCGCGAGCGCGCCGGCGGCGACAAGACCGGCGATCGCCAGCGGGACCCGTCGCCGACGGACCGCCTTCCGCACCAGGTACCACCGGCTGTCGGCCCGGGCCCGCACCGCCTCCCCGCGCGCGGCGCTGCGGAGATCCGCCGCGAACTCGCCCGCCGACTGGTACCGACGCCGGCGATCCTTCGCCATCGCCTTCGCGAGCACCGTCCACGCGTCCGAAGACAGACCGCTCGCAGAGCGGGAGGGAACCTCCGCTTCGAGGATCCGGGCTACAACCTCGCGCAGCGGTCCTTCGGATGGGTACGGGGGCGCACCCGTCAGCATCTCGAAACCGATGACCCCGAGCGCGTAGACGTCCGCGCGCACATCGATGGCCGAGCCTTCGTCCGAGACCTGCTCGGGCGCGGCGTACGCGATCGTGCCCGTGAACTCGTCGTGCGCTGTCAGCGAGCGACCCCGCCCGGCTTCCTCGCTCCAGCGTGCGACGCCGAAATCGAGAAGCCTCGGCCGGCCGCAAGCGTCGACGAGAATGTTCGAGGGCTTCAGGTCGCGGTGGATCACCCCGAGCTGATGGGCGTGATGCGTCGCTTCCGCGATCTCCGCGAGCAGGAGCAGCAGCGACCGCTCGTCCCGGACGGCTCGGCTGTCCAGCCACACCGACAGCGGCTCGCCTTCGATGAGCTCCATCACCAGACCGTCGCGGCCGTCCGCCAGCTTGACCGAATCGAAGATCCTTACGATCCCCGGGTGATCCAGCGCGCTGGCGATCTCGATCTCGCGTTCCATGCGGGCGCGGGCCCGCCGGGAGCCGCTCGCCGGGCCCGCGTGCAGGACCTTGATCGCGACCTCGCGGCCCGTGGTTTCCTGCAGGGCTCTGTACACCACCCCCTGCCCGCCCCGCGCGAGCACGCCGAGCACCCGGTAGCCGAAAATGTCGGCGCTCGAGTCGTCTTCCCGCATGCCCTCGGTGTTCGACGCCATCACGCTGGCGAACCTCGCCGAGAACTGCGCCAGCTCGATCCGCCGTGCGCACCGAGGGCATCGCGCGGCGTGCGCGCGGGCGATCTCGTCACCGGGCAGGCCCGCGGCGATCGCTTCGAGCACCTCCGCCGCCGGGCAGTCGCGGATGTCGCCCGCATCGGCCGGGGCTCCGCTAGAGGCCATCGCGAAACGCCTTGTCGAACCGTTCCACGACGCCGCGCAGCCGTGCGGCAACCCGGCTGCGCGCCACGTACACCTGCTCTTCGCTCATGCCGCACTGCGACGCCGCCTCCGAGACCGGGACCCCCCGGATCGCGGTCAGCTCGAACGCCCGCATGGCGGGCTCACGCCCCCGCGTGTGCGCGCACAGCCAGCTCCACGCGTCCTCGAAGACGCGCCGCTGAATCGCGTTCTCGAAGGCCTGCTCCACCAAGCCGGGATCCGGCGTGTCGGATTGCGTTTCGTCGAAGCTCCCCCCACCGCGGCCGCGCCGACGCTGGATATCGATGATCCGATGCCTCGCGATCGAGATCAGCCAGGAGGACAGCCGTCCGCGGGAGCGGTCGTAGCGCCCGGATCGGTAGTCGCGGAATGCCTGAAGCATCGACTCCTGCGCCGCTTCTTCCGCGTCCGCTTCGCTCAGACCCAGCCGGCGGCCCGTCGCCAGCAGCACACCCCGGAACCGGGCGTCGAACTCGCGCCACGCCGACTCATCGAGCTCATCGCCGAGCCGCTCGAGCAGCAGCGTCGTCGTCACCGGGTTGGCGATCTCGGCCCCCATGTCGTCTCGAACGTGGGCATTTTTCCACCCCACTGCAAGATCCTAGGGGAGGTCGACGCAATCTCCAAAGAGACAGCCGACCTCCCCGCGGCCGGGATGCCCCGGGGACGGCTTTCGGACGTGCCGCGCGGCCAAGCCGCCCCGGCAAGGAGAGCAAGACATGCTTCGCCAGATCATCGCGGGTTCAGTTCTGGGCCTGGCCACCACGGCCGCCGCCGCCGACACCTTTGTCATCGATTGGCTTGACATGAGCCCGACGCCCTTCGGATCGTCGGTCCCGAACAACTCCAATTACATCCTCCCCGGGCTCGGGGCGGTGAACGTGTCGTACACCATCCCCAGTGTCTACAACCACGCCCGGACCACCAACCCCTCTCTCCAGAACGGTTCGGTCGTCTCCGGCCCCGACACGTGGAACTGGACCGATCACGAGCTCTTCGCCGCGACACCCGTATCCGCGACGGCGGCGACGTCGTGGAACATCACGTTCACCTTCGCCTCGACCGTCAGCCCCGGGCAGATCTACCTTGGCGTGGCGGGGCTGGGCGCCACAACCCAGTCGCCCTCGGGAGCGGGCGCCACGGTCGCGACCGTCCTGCAGAACGGGACCTTTCTCGCCGACTATGCAGGCTCACCGGCCAACAACTGGGGCCCGACTCTCTTCACGCCCGGCCCGGGTGTGTTCACGATGCAGAACTCGCTCGCGGCGCCCGGAGGTGCCGACCCGCACTGGAACTCTCAGCTCGGAATCGTCCGCATCGACGACGCCATCAGCTCGCTGACGGTCCGCTTCGACCAGCTCCCGGGCGACGGCGTCGGCGTCAACATCGGGTATGTCCCGGCGCCCGCCGCCGCCACAACCCTGGCGCTCGCCGGACTGACTCTGTCACGCCGCCGGCGCTAAGACGGATCGCCCTGCGCTGCATCCCCTCCGCCGAGAGCGGAGCGCCCCTCCCCGGCCGTGACCGAGGAGGGGCGGCTTTGTGCGCCGCGCACCGGCCGACGATCCCGATCAGCAGCCCGCGTTGTAGTTCACGATCCACGCGTTGAAATCGGTGGGAGTGCAGAGGCCGTCGCCGTTCTGGTCGCACTCGGACGCTTGGGTGTTGAACGCCTCGATCCAGGCGTTGAAGTCGGAGGGGCTGATCAACCCGTCGCCGTTGATGTCGGCGAGGCAGACGTCTGGCGGGCACGAGACGCCAAAGACGCGCACGTCGTCGACACCCGCCTCCACGATCGAGCCGGCGCCGAGGTCGCCGGCGACGAACTTGACGCGGATCGTCGAGGTGAGATCGACAAAGTCGCCGACGCTGAACCCCGTCTCGATCCAGCCGCCGGAGGTCCCTGCACCGCCGGGCCCGACCGTTTCGACGAGCACATAGGTCTGGCCGTCGTCGTCCGACACGAAGACCTCGAAGACATCGGCGTTCGGCGCGGCGCCGGTGCTGTTGGAGTACCACCGCGCGTAGGAGATGGTGGCGAACTCTGTGGCGCTCAGGTCGATCTGGTTGCTCACGAGCGACGTGATGCCGCCGTCGACGTCGTTCTCGCCGAGCGCGCCGCCGGGGGTTCCCTGACCGGTGATCCAGGCGATCGTACCGTTGACGGTGTTGTCGTCCTCCGGCTGCGCGGCGGTGCCGATGGGATCGACCCGGACCCACACGCCCGTTGTGGCGTTGTCACCGGGAGCCCCGGCCGAGAATCCGACGGGCGTTTCGAAGTCGTACAGGACGTTGAAGTCCACCTGATCGGCGGCGACGGCGCGGAACACGCTCGATGACTGGGGCGAGGCGCCGGCGGGTGCCGTCACGGTTGTTCCCGACTGAAGGTCGAACGAGACGAAGTACGCCACGTTCGCCGGGCACGCGGCGGCTGCGGGGAAGGTGGCCAAGAAGCTGTTTGCCGAATCGGGCGTGAGGGCGAACGGCTGGAACCCGGAGCCCGTGTCAACATGGAAGGTCCCGCTGCCCGGGACGACGGGGTCGTCCGGAGACGGGACGATCTCGACCCGCAGCGTATCGCCGCCAGCCGAGGACACAACATCGGGCAGTGGATCCGGGAAGAGGATGTCGAGGCCGGAGATGAAGTCGCCGCCAGCGGATTCGATCGCGTCGCGGAAGATCGCGGTGCCGGTCCACCAGGAGATGTCGCCGTACACGCTGGTGTTGGTCGTGCCGCCGGAGAGGACGCCGGCGATCACCCACTCGCCGCCGGACTGAACCAGGACGGGTCCGCCGCTGTCTCCGGGCGCGGTGGTGGCTTCGAACTGGATCGGCGCCGAGCTGCTGCTCGGGATCGTGTTCGCGCCGCTGGTGCCGTTGTCGAAGTCGGTCGAGATGATGTTGATGCCGCTCGCGTTCGCCGGGCTGCCGTAGGCATCGATGATGTTCTCGCCGCCCCAGCGGAAGCCGTCGGCGGTGAACTGGTGCCCCACGCTGCCGAGGCCGTTGAACCCGTAGCCGATGGTCGCGGCGACCTTGCCCTCGAGCTCGAAGGTCTCGTCGATCAGGCGCATGGGCTCGGCCACGTTGGCCGGCACGGACGCGTTGAGGATGTGGATGGACACATCGCCGCCGTCCAGCAGCGAGCCGCTGCCGTCGGGCAGAAGCGACGACTGCACCGAGACGGTAAAGACCGGGCTGCTCGAGTTGTCGCCGAACCGGACGAGTTCACCGGCGCCGATCCCGCAGTGGCGCGCGCTCAGGACGACATTGGGAGCGATCAGCGTGCCGCTGCACCCGCCCACGCGTACCACGGCGTCGAACGGGGCGGCGTAGTCCCGCGAGCCCTGGGCACCGATCGTGTTGTTGATCACGATACGAGGGAAGACACCGTCGTCGGCCTCGGGCGAGCCGGGCGCGTAGGTCTTGGTGTCGATCTGCCGCTCGGACAGCACATCGCCCGTCGCGGCGTCGATGACAGTCTCGAAGTGCGTCGGGCTGGCCGGCACGCCGCGATCGGCCAGCGCCGTGGTGACCTCCCAGGCCGGCACCGCTTCGCCGCCCGCGCGGAACCACACCTGCTCGACAACCGAGCCGATCGCTTCGGGCAGCACGACCTCCGCCAGGTCCACGGCGAGGTCCCCAGGGATGCTGACCGGGACGCGACGCAGGGCCAGTCCCTCCGTCGATTCGTCGAGAACCTGCGCGACCGTGCCATCGGCGTTCTCGATCACGATGACCCGGGCCCCGTGGAGCGGCCGATCTCCGATGAACTTCTGAAACACGTACGCGCCAGAAAGAGCGTGCTTGGCCGGCTCCACCAGCTCGATGCGGGTGTCACCCTGCTGCAGATAAGCCGTGCCCGCGTTCTGGGCCAGGTGCGCCCGAACGCTCGCCTCGTCCGCAAAGCAGAGGCCGCTGACCAGAAAGCTGGCCGCCAGCGCCGTTGCGGTGGGTCTCGATGTCATCACTGTTCGGCCTCCAATGGTTCAGCGCGATGTGTCATTCCTGTCCTGACGGTCGTGGGCCCGAATCCATCCCGT
This sequence comes from Phycisphaerales bacterium, assembly GCA_036751825.1. Lineage (GTDB taxonomy): Bacteria > Planctomycetota > Phycisphaerae > Phycisphaerales > UBA1924 > JANQQZ01. Next base: position 8,987 of record DAIOTV010000041.1, on the reverse strand, counting down.
ACCACACCCGCCGCGGCACGCCGAGCATAACGATGTTCCGTGCTGACCGGGACAACTCTTTGCCAAAATGCCGAGCCGAACTGCCTTCAGCGGGCAGCTGGTTAGCGGACCATCTGGGCGTTTGAAGGCGTCAGCCGATGCGATTCGCGCCGATGTCGCTCAGCGCGCCCGGCGACGCCGTTCGTTCCGTTCACGCCCGGTGGACAGCCCGAGTCGTGCGTGTTTCGCGCCTTCGGGGCACGCCAAGGGTGCAGCAGCTCGAGCCGGCGGACCGGCTGTGTGAACATTAGTTGCGGTGTGTATGCTCTGGCTTCTCGGAGGCCGCATCATGCACGCTTGCAGACCAGCCCGCTCTCGGTTTCTGTTGGTCTCTGGCTGCCTCGCCCTCGCGTGTGTGACGGGATGCAAGGAGCAGCCCGCGTTCGAGGCGCCGCCTCCCCCGATCGTCACCGTTGCCCCGCCGGCGGTTCAGGATGTCACGACCTACCGCGAGTTCACGGGCCGGCTCGAGGCCGAGAGCACCGTCGAGGTCCGAGCACGCGTCCAGGGCTTTCTTCGCTCCATCGAGTTCGTCGACGGCGACCTCGTCACGGGCCCCACCGCTGACGAGCCCGGCGAGGTCCTGTTCACGATCGAGCCAGAGTCTTTCGAAGCGCGGCTCAACGCGGCCAAGGCCGCCCTCGCGCAGGCGACCGCCGCCCGCGGGCTCGCCGCGGCCCGTCGCGACAAGACCAAGGCGGCCCTCGATCAGCAGGCGGTCAACGAGCTCGAGATGTTCGAGCGAGAAGCCGAGCTCTCGGTCGCCGAGGCCGAGGTCCTCGCGGCTCAGGCCCAGGTGGAGTCGGCCGAGATCGATTTCGGCTACACCGTCATCCGCGCTCCGCTGACCGGCCGGGCGTCACGGGCGCTCGTCTCCGAGGGAAACCTCGTGGGCGGCGGCGAGCCCACGCTGCTGACCACCATCGTGCGCGATGACCCGATGTACGCCTATGTCGAGGTTTCGGAGCGCGATCTGCTCAAGTTTGTCGAGGGTCAGGGCCGACGCCCCGAACGCCGTCCCGAGGGCGACTCCCCGGAGGTCCTGCTTGAGACCGCCGACGGCGCCCGGCACCCACAGACCGGCCGATTCGGCTTCGCCGAGACTCGCCTCGACCCGACCACCGGCACCCTGCAAGGCCGGGCCGAGTTCCCGAACCCGGACGGCTCGCTCTACCCCGGCATGTTCGTCCGCCTGCTCGTTCCCGACATCACGGGCGAGCAGATGCTGGTCCCCGACGCCGTCGTCCAGCGCGACCTCGCGGGCCAGTTCGTGCTCGTCGTCGGCGAGGGCAACACCGTGGAGCGCCGGAGCGTGGAAACCGCGCAGCGCGTCGGAACGATGCGCATCGTCCTCAGCGGCATCACGCCGCAAGACCGCGTGATCGTCAACGGCCTCCAGCGGGCGTTCCCCGGAGCGGTGGTCGACCCCCTGCCCGCCCAGCCCCCGCCGCCCGCGGCCGAGCCGGCGCCCGAAGCCGAACCGGCGCCGGCTCCCGAGGGCGGCGCGTCATGATCAGCGGGTACTTCATTCACCGGCCCGTCTTCGCGGCCGTGGTTTCGATCGTCATTGTCCTGCTCGGCGCCGTGGCCCTCGCTGCCCTGCCCATCAGCCGATACCCGCAGATCTCACCGCCGACGATCCAGGTCAGCGCGACCTATCCGGGCGCCAACGCCGCCACCGTCGCGGAGACCGTCGCCACGCCCATCGAGCAGGAGATCAACGGCGTGGAAGGCATGGCCTACATGTCGAGCGTCAGCTCCTCCGACGGCACGATGGGCCTCACCGTCGTCTTCGAGGTGGGCACCGACCTTGACACCGCGAACGTTCTCGTCCAGAACCGCGTCAGCACCGCCGAGACTCGCCTGCCCGAAGAAGTCCGCCGCCAGGGCGTCACGGTCAAGAAGCAGTCCCCTGAGATTACCCTCTTCATCGCCTTCTACAGCCCCGACGGCACGCTCGACTCGAGCTTCCTCCACAACTTCGTCAAGCTCAACGTCGAAGACGAGATCAAGCGCGTCCCCGGCGTCGGCGACGTCCGCACGTTCGGCACCGGCCAGTTCGGCATGCGCATCTGGCTCGATCCGAACCTGCTCAAGAGCCGTGGCCTCACCGCCGGCGATGTCGTCAGCGCCGTGCGCGCCCAGAACGTCGAGGTCGCCGCGGGAAAGATCGGCGCACCGCCCATCCCCGACGAGCAGGCGTTCCAGTTCACCGTCAACACCAGCGGCCGATTCACCGAACCCAGGCAGTTCGAGGACATCGTCGTCAATGTCGGCGCGAACGGCCGGCTCGTTTACCTGCGCGACATCGCGCGCGTCGAGCTCGGCAGCCAGACCTACGACCTCGGCGCGACCTTCAACGGTCAGCAGACCGCCGCCCTCGGCGTCTACCAGCTCCCCGGCGCCAACGCCATCCTGGTCGCCGACGGCGTCAACGCCGCACTCGAACGCCTCGCCGAAACCTTCCGCGTCACCTACGGCGACTCGCTCGACTACACGGTCCACTACGACAACACCCAGGTCGTCCGCTCCTCCATCCGCGAAGTCGTCGTCACGCTCTTCATCACCCTCGCACTCGTTGTGCTCACCGTCTACCTCTTCCTCCAAGACCTCCGCGCCACGCTCGTGCCCGTCGTCACCATCCCCGTCTCGCTGATCGGCACCTTCGCCGTCATGGCCCTGCTCGGCTTCTCGATCAATCAGCTCACCCTTTTCGGCCTCGTGCTCGTGATCGGGATCGTCGTCGACGACGCGATCGTCGTCGTCGAGAACACCACGCGGCTCATTCAGGAGGAAGGCCTGAACGCCAAGGAGGCGGCCGTCAAATCGATGCAGGAGGTCACCGGGCCCGTCATCGCCACCACGCTTGTCCTGCTCGCGGTCTTCGTGCCCACCATCTTCATGGGCGGCATCGTCGGCCGACTCTTCAGCCAGTTTGCCGTCACCATCTCGATCGCCACCGTTTTCAGCAGCATCAACGCCCTCACGCTCAGCCCCGCGCTCTGCGGCATCCTGCTGGGCAAGCCCACCAAGCCCCTTGCACCCTTCCGCCTCTTCAACCGCGCCCTCGAAGCGAGCACCAGCGCGCTCGGCGCCGCGGTCTCTCGCGCGATCCGCGTTTCTGCCGTCGGCCTCGTCGTCTTCGTTGCGCTCGTCGGCGCTTCGGTCTTGGGCTTCATGCGGCTGCCCACCGGGTTCGTCCCGCAGGAGGACGAGGGCTACACCGTCGTGAATGTCCAGTTGCCCGAGGGCGCCTCGCTCAGCCGCACGACCGACGTTGTCGCCCGCGCCAGCGAGATCGCCCGGGCCGTCCCGGGCGTCGCGGGCGCGCTCGGCATCACGGGCTTCTCACTCGTTGACGGCTCCGCCGGCTCGAACAAGGGCGCCCTCTTCGTCACCTTCGACCACTGGGACGAACGCCAGACCCCCGAGCTCAGTCAGGCCGCCATCATCGGCCGCGTCAACGCCGGACTCCGACAGATCCAGGAGGGCACGGTCGTCGGCTTCCAGCCCCCAAGCCTCCCGGGCGTCGGCGTCGCCGGCGGCGTGTCGCTCGTCATCCAGGACCGCGGCGGCGTGGGCCTCAAGACGCTCGAGCAGGTCACCAACGAGTTCACCCGCGCCGGCTCCGCCCAGAGCACCATCGCCCTCATGGTCTCGAGCTACCGAGCCAGCAGCCCGCAGCTCTTCGTCGAGGTCGACCGAGAGCAGGCCCAGCGGCTCGGCGTTCCACTCGGCGAGGTCTTCGGTGCCCTGCAGGCCTACCTCGGCTCCGCGTACGCCAACGACTTCGTCCAGTTCGGCCGCATCTTCCAGGTGAAGGTCCAAGCCGAAGCACGCTTCCGCGCCTCTCCGGAGGACATCCTTCGCCTCGACGTTCGCAACGCGCGCGGCGACATGGTCCCGCTCGGATCGATCGTCAAGATCGAAGAGGTCCTCGGTCCCCAGATCGTCACCCACCACAACATCTACCCGTCCGCCAAAATCAACGGCTTCACGCCGGCCGGCGTCGCCTCGGGCGAGGCGATGGAGACGATCCGCCAGCTCGCCGATGCCCAGCTCCCACCCGCCATCGGCTACGAGTGGACCGACCTCTCCTATCAGGAAAGCAAGGCCAGCGGCTCGACCGCCGTCATCTTCCTCTTCTCGATCGTGCTCGTGTACCTCGTGCTCGCCGCGCAGTACGAGAGCTGGTCGCTCCCGCTCTCGGTCTGCCTTGCCGTGCCCACCGCCCTGCTCGGTGCCGTCGCCGCGATCATGCTCCGCGGCATGGACAACAACGTCTACACCCAGATCGGCGTGGTGCTGCTCATCGGCCTCTCGACCAAGACCGCCATCCTCATCGTCGAGTTCGCCAAGGCGCAGCGCGACGCCGGCGCGCCCGTCCGCGAGGCGGCCATCCAGGCCACCAGGCTCCGCTTCCGGGCCGTGCTCATGACCGCCTTCAGCTTCATCCTGGGCGTGATCCCGCTGCTCATCGCCGGCGGCGCCGGATCGGCAAGCCGTCAGGTGCTCGGCACCACCGTCTTCGGGGGTATGGTCGTCGCCACGGCCGTCTCGGTCATTACGGTTCCCATGCTCTACTTCGTTATCCAGTCCGCCAGCGAACGCATGCGAGGTCTGAAGAACTGACCGGACGCCCAGCGCATATGACCCGCCTCGTGTATCGGCGTCCAGCCCCTCGCAGCGCACGCGCCTTCAACGGGTGTCGAAGAAAGCGTTGGATCCACCGTGGTTCGTCCACGGCCCACGTCAGTTGAGACACTTTTGGCCGTTCGACCCGAGGTCGTATTGAATGATCCACGCGTTGAAGTCCGCCGCGGTGACGGCGCCGTCGCCGTTGGTATCGGCGCGCAAACTGTTGGCGTTGAAGTTGGCGATCCATCCGTTGAAATCAGCGGGGGTCACGACGCCGTCGTTGTTCTGGTCCGCGCAGTAGCGATCTGGAATCCTGGAGATGGTGGTGGCGATCGAGCCGATGGCCATCCCCTCGTCGCCGTTTACGCCCGCCTTGAATGCGACGAGTGTGAGTTGCTGGCCCGGTCGGACGGGACTGGCGAAGCCGGCGTTGACCTGAAGGAGGGCGATGTCGCCAGTGAGGTCCGGGTGACCCACCGCGGTGAAGAGGGCGTCGAAGAACTCTGGGGAATCAAAGGTCGTTGTCAGTGCCGTGACGATCGTCGCCTCGTCGAGCGATGGAAAGTAGTCCTCGACGGTGGCGCCCTCACCGAGGGTGTCTTCGATCGCCATGACAAATGACGTGTCGATGACTTCCTCGGTATCCACGATACCGTCGCCGTCGGTATCGATGGCGGCGATGGTATCGACAATTCCAAAGTAGCCAAAGGTCAGGTAATCCGAGAGGCTTTCCTCGGGAAAGAACTCGAGAAAGCTGATGTCGAACTGGGCCAACTCGTTGTCGCGGCAATCGATACCGTCAAGCTGACCACCGGTGGTCAGGCTGCTGGTCCGGTTGCTGAAGTAGACGCTCTGTCCGCGGAGTTGAAAGAACGTGCCGGGTTCATCCGCGGGGCCGCAGTCGAACCCACCCTCGATCCGGACGGTGTCGGACTGCGCGGCCGCACCGCAGGCGGCGAGCAGCGAGGCAAGAACAGCGGAAGCGGCACGATGCATGTGATTCTCCTTTGGTGCGGCCCGGGGCAGGGGCGGGTCCAACCGTGTGTTTTCGGACGCCCGGTTGCCCCGCCGAGGGGCGATCGCTGGCATCCGTCGGGGAGTTAGGCGACAATCCCGCCATGCAAGGGCAAGAGGATTCGGAGATTTCGTCGCCGTCTCGTGAGAGCGATGACGGTGGCACTACACCGAACCTGTTCGACCGTCTCTATTCCCAGCTCCGGCTGATCGCTGAGGGGCAGATGTCCCGCGAGCGACCGGGCTTGACGCTTCAGCCAACCGCCCTTGTGCACGAGGCATTCGTGAGGCTCTCAGCCGATCCGGGCGTGGTGTGGGAGAATCCCCGTCATTTCTATGCGGCAGCGGGCCTCGCCATGCGCCGCATCTTGGTCGAACGAGCCCGGCGTGCAGGGAGGCTGAAGCACGGGGGAGGCCAGAAGCGAGTGCCCTTCGACGAGGCCGGCGTCACCCGGCTCGACAAGGAGGAGCACCCCTGGGCGATGGTGGCGCTCGACCGGGCCATGGAGCAACTGCGGGAGCTGGACCCGGTGCTCGCCGAGGTGGTGACGCTTCGGTACTTCGCGGGGCTGTCGGTGGATCAGACGGCGGAGGTGATGGGCCGGAGCCCTCGGAGTGTGAAGTACGACTGGTCGGCTGCCCGGGCGTGGCTGATTCGTCGCATAGCCGATGCAGGCACCGAGACCAACGCATGACAACGCCCGAGCCCGCCTGGGAAGATATCAAGCTTGCTGTCGCCGAGGCGATGGAACAGGCGCCTCCCGATCGCGTTCGATTCTTGGAGACCCACTGCGCTGGGAATGGAGCGCTGCTCCGCGAGGCCGTTTCGCTGGTCGAAGCCGCGAGCGCCGACAGCGGGGTGCTGAGCCAGCGTGTGGACAGATGGCTCGAGGTGGGCGTGCCTGACACGGCGGGCCTGGCGGGGCACCGGATCGGGCGGTACACGCTGGTACGGGTTATTGGCGATGGTGCCTCGGGCGTGGTCTATCTCGCCGAGCAGGAGAACCCGGCGCGGACGGTGGCGGTCAAGGTCGTGCGCTCACCGCTTCCTCTCGTGGACGTTTCGGGGCGTTTCAGGCTCGAAGCTGCCGCGCTTGGACGCATACGCCACCCCAATGTCGCGCAGATCTACGAGGCCGGCGTGTACCGCATGGAGACAGGCTCCTCGCTGCCGTATCTCGCGATGGAGTACATCGACGGCGTGCCGATCACATCGTACGCGAAGCAGGCGAACCTCAGCACGCGTGCAATCCTGCTCATGATGGCCCGCGTCTGCGAGGCCGTGCACGCGGCGCACCAGCGGGCGGTGATCCACCGGGACCTCAAGCCATCGAACGTGCTGGTCGATCACACGGGCGAGCCCAAGGTGCTGGACTTCGGCATCGCGCGGATCGATGCGGAGGGCTTTCAGACCCGTATGACGGCGGCGGGATCGCTTTTGGGCACTCCCGCGTACATGAGCCCGGAACGATTGTTTGCCGAGGAGACTGATGCGGATGTCCGCACGGATGTGTGGTCGCTCGGGGCGCTGCTCTACGAGTTGCTCACCGGGAGACCTCCGTTCGAAGCGTCCGGCGGGACATCGCCGGTGGCTCTTCAGCGACTGGTCGAAGCTGGGGTGACTCCCATTCGCAAGCTGAAGCAGACGATCGGTCGGGATCTGGAGTGCGTCGTCATGACCGCACTCGCGTACGACCGCGAGCACAGGTACGCGTCGGCGGAGGCGCTCGCGGATGACCTGGGCCGGGTTGCGGCTGGCCAAGCGATCTCCGCCCGAACGCCCGGCCGGGCCGAACGCGCAATCCGATTCGTGCGTCGCCACCGCGCCGGGGTCACCGTCGCGGTCGCATTCGTCACGGTGCTGATCGTCTCGCTGGTGACGATGGGGGTGATGGCTACAAGAACGATCGCGGAGCGAGATCGCGCAAGAGCCGTCGTCGGTCTGCTCAGGGGAATGATTTCCGAAGCGGATCCGAACTTCGGGAGCCGCGGCATCACCGTGCTCGAGGCGCTGCGATCGCTTGAATCGCGTCTCTCGGACCGGCTGGGTGAACAGCCCGCGACAGAGGCCGAGGTTCGCTCCCTCCTCGGTTCGTTGTACTTCTCGATCGCCGAGTACGGCCCTTCTCGCGTCCAACTCGAGCGCGCCATCGAAGTGCGCAGCCGCCTCGGTGATCATGCCGGCCGACTTGATGATCAGATACGACTCGCCAACACGCTTCGCTGGCTCTACATGCCCGAAGAGGCTCGCCGGCTGATCAGCGAAACCAGAAGCGAATCCATGAGACGGCTCGGCGCCACGCACCCGACGACGATTCACGCAAGCGAAGTGCTGGCGGGGTGCTCCCACGACGAAGGTCGCCTCGCCGAGTCGGAATCGGCGTACCGTGCGGTGATCGACGCGTCTGCCCGATCACTCGGTGCCGCGGCTGAGCAGACCCTGTTTGCTCGTTCGGGCCTTGCGAGCGTCCTGATCGACGCCGGCCGTTACAGCGAGGCGGAGTCTGAGCTACGCGGCGTGATCGCGACGCGTGAAGCCTCCGAGGGGCACATGACCCGCGAGATGCTCACGCTTCGGGCGAATCTCGCGATCGCTCTCGCCGAACAGGGGCGTCTCAGCGACGCGATAGCGCAACAGCGCAGGTTGGCCGATGACAGCGCGGTGCTTCTGGGCCCCCTTCACGATTCCACACTCTCGACTCGGATGAACCTCGCAGAATCCCTGAGGCGGACCGGCGACGCCGAGCAAGCGTTGGAGATCAACCGGCAGCTCCTGTCAGATTGCGCAGCTGCATTCGGGCACACGCATGAGAACACGATCGACGCGGTTGAGGCCATCGCGATGAATCTTGTCCGCATGGAGCGGGCCGATGAAGCGGAGCAGGTTGTCTCTCTGGTGCTCGCGGAGGTCGTGCAGGCACGCGGCGCCGAAAGCGACGCCGCACTGAGACTCCAGAGTACTCGAGCCTCGATCTACTCGGCTCTTGGAAGGCCGGGCGAAGCGCAGAAGCTGTACTTGGATGCAATCCAGCAGCTGAGCGAACGCTACGGCCCCGACGACTCGAGGGTGCTCGTGTGGACGAACAATCTGGGCACGACGCTGATCGATTCGGGTCGTTTCAGCGAAGCCGTCAGGCTCTTCCGCGAACTGCTCGCGGTGGCACCGGATCGGTACGAATCCATGCGGCCTGTTTTCCAGCGAAACCTCGGGCGAGCACTGCTCGGCATCGGTCAGTCGGAGGAAGCTCGCACAATTCTCGAGGAAGCTCGCCGCGCAAGCCTCGAACGCGGCGAAC
>DAIOTV010000040.1:0-25057 GCA_036751825.1 Phycisphaerales bacterium | reverse complement strand
GCTTTCGTAAAGCTCAGGTCGCCGGTTCAAGTCCGGCAAGTGGCTTTCGCCGGGCAGCGCCCCGTCAGGGCGATCTACCCGGTGCCCCGATCTTCCGGCAACCCTCGGAACCGATGCTCGCCCGGATGCCGCCGGCTGCCGTGCCGCTCGTACACCCGACGCGCTTCCTGCCTTGCTCCCGCGGTCTTGCGCACCGAGAAGATCTTCTGCTGCGCGCGCCGATACGCCTCCGCGTGGTCCACGATCGGCGGCGGGTAGCCGGTATCCGGCTCACGCACCTGCGCGAACAGGCCGGCCTGCTCGCCGGTGTGCTTCCAGGGCTCGTGGATGAACGCATCGGGCACGCTCGCGAGCTCGGGCACCCATCTGCGGATGAACACGCCGCCCGGGTCCTGGTCCTTGCTCTGCTTGATCGGGTTGTAGATCCGCACGGTGTTGATGCCCGTGACGCCCGACTGCATCTGGAACTGGCTGTAGTGGATGCCGGGCTCGAAGTCGAGAAAGTGCGTCGCGAGCTCGATCGCGGTCGGCCGCCAGTGCAGCCAGAGGTGATAGCTCGCGAAACTGACGAGCATCGAGCGCATGCGGAAGTTCATCCACCCCGTCGCGCGCAGGCAGCGCACGCACGCGTCGACGAACGGGTATCCCGTACGCCCGAGCCGCCAGGCGTCGAAGCGGGCGCGGTCGCCGTCGGTCCAGCTCGATTCGTCCTCGTTGCGCAGCCCGTCGTACGCCCGGTCCATGTTGCGGGACTCGATGTCGGGCTCGCTCTCGAGCTTCTGCATAAAGTGGCAGTGCCAGCGCAGCCTCGCCTGGAAGCTGGTCAGGCTCTTGAGCCAGCGCGGATCGCGGCCGGGCTCGTCGCGCAGCTCGCGCTGGCGCTCGCGCAGCGCGTGGTGCACGGCACGCAGCGACACCGAACCAAACGCCAGGTGCGGGCTGAGCCGGCTGCAGCCGCGCCCGCCGGTGATCGGGCTGGCCATGTCGGCGCGGTAGTTCACCCCGCGGTGTGCTAGAAAGCTCGCAAGCGTCTCGCGCGCCGCCCGCTCGCCGCCGGGCTGGAGATCGGTCTTGGTCGTCGGCGGCAGGCCCAGCTCGCTGGGCGAGCGGCGCTCGCCGAAGCCCCAGCCGGGCGCGACGGTCGAGACGCACCGGATCGCGCTCGGCGTCTCGGTGACGGGTTCGTTCATCCGCCGCTGCCAGCGACGGGCCCAGCCGTCGCGGTCGTCGAGCCCGCGGACGACGCCGTGCTGCGGGATCTCGGTCCAGCGCACGCCGATTCGTCGCGCCCACGCCTTGACGCGGTGGTCGCGGTCGAAAGTGACGCGCCCGCCGGTTTCCTCGTGCGACCACAGCCGCGCGATGCCGCCCGGGATGTCGTGGTGCAGCCGGTCGAGCACGGCCGGCATCTCGCCCACGCGCAGCGTCAGTCTCGCGCCGATCGCGCGGAGCGACGCGTCGAGGTCGCGCAGGCACTCGTCGATGAATTGCGAGTGGCAGGCGTCCCACTCGGGCGTGGCGAGCAGGCTCGGCTCGTAGACATACAGGCAGACCACGGCCTCGCCGCTCGCCGCCGCCTCGGCGAGCGGGCGATGGTCGTGCACCCGAAGGTCGCGCTTGAACCAGACAGCGTGTGTCACACCGCGGCGTTCGATCGCCGCGCGGGGTCGGGTTCAGCGGCGGGCGGGACCGGCGGGCGGGAGCGGGGGCCAGAGGGGGCGGGCGGGCTCAGGGAACGATCAGGCCCTCGCGGATCACCCAGCGGGCGAGCTCGACGCGGTTGCGGCTGCCGGTTTTCTGGAGCGCGGAGGCCACCTGGCGCTCGATCGTGCGCGGCGAGCGGAAGGACTGCGCGGCGATCTCCTCGGCGGTCATCCCCTCGGCGACGAGCTTGGCAACATGCAGCTCGCGCGGGGAAAGCTCCATCAGCCGCGGCGAGCCCTCCGCGGCGCGGAACCGATCGCGGACCTCGTCCGAGTACACCGTGCGGCCCCCGGCGATCGCCTCGACCCCGCTGACGACCGCCTCCGCGGGCTCGGACTTTGTCAGAACCCCACCCGCGCCCGCCGCGATCGCACGCCGAATGTTCACATCGGAAGGGAACGCGCTCAGCACCACGATCCGCAGGTCCGGCGCGTGCTCCCGGCAGGCCGAAACCGCCTCCAGCGCATCGCCGCCCGGCATTTCAAGGTCGCACACCACCACTTCGGGGGACAGCTCGCGGACCGCCTCGGCGATCCCCGACACCTCAGACACCCTCCCGACGACCTCGATCGCGTCGACCTCGTCGAACAGCAGGCCCAGGCCCTCGAGCACCACGCGGTGGTCGTCGACAAGCAGCACCCGAATCGACACGATTGCGACCTCCGATGTTTAGGACCGTTGGTTGGAACTAGGCTACGCAAAGAGCCTATACGCATCACTGCGCGGAGAAGTCAGCGTTTTTCAACAGGATTTTCACATCAAGACGCGTCCGTTCGCGGCGTTCGCGGCGTTTGCGGCTTTGTACGCGGTCGTCACCTGCCTCGGCTACGGGTTGCAGTACGGGTCGGACTACATCGCCGTGCTCTGGCCCGCCGCGGGCGTGCTGTGCGCCGTCGTCGCGATCTCGCCGGTGCGCCGATGGCCTGCCATTCTGGTCACCGCGCTGCTCGTCGAGGCGGCGTGCGGCATGGTCGACCTGCCCTCGGAACCGGGCGTCGCCAACCGCACGCTCTACGTGATCGCCAACTTCACGGGCCTCGTCGAAGCGCTGGCCTTCGCGTGGCTCCTGCGCAGCAATGGAGCGGTCGCCAATCCGCTGGGCTCGGCGGGGGACCTCTTGCGCTTCGTGAGAATCTGCCTGGGTGTCCCGGCGGTCGTGACGCTCGGCGGCGTGTCCGTGTCGTCGATGTTCGACGGGTCGCTGGGGGACCCGTGGCTGTGGCAGCAGTGGTGGTTCGGCAACACCTGCGGTATCCTGATCTTCGCCGCCCCCGTGCTGGCGTGGCGCTCGGGCCCGTCGCGCGAGGTGACGCGGGCGGCCACGCTCGAGATGGTTGTGCTGCTCGCGACATTCGCGGTGACGGCCCATGTGCTGTTCTCCGCCCCGTTCAGCGGGGGCGACCTGCGCCATCTGGCGCCGGTGCTGATCCTCCCGCACCTGGCGTGGGCGCTGGCGAGGTTCGGGCCGCGAACGCTCACGATCACCACGGCGATGCTCGGGGTCATCGTGATCTGGCACATGGTGCGCGGGCGTGGGCCGTTCAACATCGGCGGGAGCGACGACCGCGTCAACGTGCTCGCCGCCCAGGGCTATCTGGTGCCCACCACGCTCTCGTTGTTCTTCATCGCCGCGATGATGAGCGAGCGCCGAGCGGATCTGCTCGCCAGGCTGGAGACCGAGCGGCGTCTGCTGCGTCTCGACAAGATCGAGGCCGTGGGCACGATGGCCAGCGGTCTGGCGCACGACCTGAGCAGCTACTCGCTGGCGATCCGCAGCTTTCTGTCGGCGCTGCGCCGATCGCTGCCGGCGGAGAACGAGGCGGCGCACGGGGCGCTCGCGGGCCTCGGCCGCTCCGCCGAGGGGATCGAGGCGCTCACCCGCGCGCTCGCGACCGTCGCGCGGGAAGAGCACACCGCCGACAATGGCACCGGGTGTGACCTCGGCGAGACCGTCGGCGACAGGATCAGCACGCTCCGCGCGGTCCTCCCGGGCCGCATCGAGCTCGACGCCCGGCTGCCCGAGACGCCCGTCGGCGTGACGCTGTCGGGCGCGGCGGTGCAGCGCATCGTCACCAACCTCGTCGTGAACGCCCGCGACGCGATCGCGGACACCGGCCGGGTGCGGATCGAGGTGCAGACATCCGAGACGCACGGGCTGCTGATCGTGAGCGACACGGGAACCGGCATGACCGAGGAGGTCCGCCAGCACATCTTCGACCCGTTCTTCACGACCAAGCCCAGAGGCCGGGGCACCGGGCTGGGCCTCGCCATTCTGCTCGGACTGGTCGAAGACGCGGGGGGGCGGGTCGAGGTCTCAACGGCCCCCGGGGCGGGCACGAGCTTCCGCATCGCCCTGCCGCTCCGCGGCGGCACCGCCGCCGAAGAGCAATAGGGCTGCAGGGACTTGAACCCTGACTAACAGAATCAGAATCTGTTGTGCTACCAATTACACTACAGCCCCACCAGATAATCGGCAGTCGGCGGGGCCAAGGCAAGCGGCGTGGTGGGCCGGAGTGGGAATCAGGCGGCGGAGCGTCGGCAGACGATCGAGACCGCCTTCATGACATCGCGGCAGATCGGCAGCATGCGGTCGAGCTGGGTCAGGCGGAACATGTCCTCCAGCCCGCAGCTGGCGTTTACCACCGCCACCCGCCCGCCGAGGATGTTCAGGCGGTTGTTCAGGAACACCATCATTCCAAGCGAGCTCGAGTCCATCGCCTCGACATTCTGGAGGTCGATGATCACATGCGAGCCCCGCCCGCGGGTTTCCAGCTCGTTGAGGATGGTCTCGACGAGATCGGCCGCCTCGCTGCCCCAGAGGCGGTCGATCGCCACGGTCGCGATGAGCGCGTCGTCGATCAGGTCGAAGCTGGCCAGCTCGGGCCTGATCTGCGGCTCGGAGAGCATGGGCTTGGGCGGGACCCGGCTGGCGGGCACGCCCGAGGCCGATCGGCCCTCGCGCTTGGGATCGGTGGGCTCGTTTCCCATCAGCTTGCGGAGCTTGTCGAACATGGTCTCGGTCCTCCGGCCCCCGCCGCGGTGTGGGTGTGACAGAACTCAGGCGTCCCCGGTTCGGCGGAGCGGCTTGGCCCGGCCGAAGGGGCTCGGGGCTCGGTTCGACGCCCGCCTGGGTCCGACCGGAGGCGGCGGCGCCTCGGCGGATCGGCCCGGCTCGGCGGCGCGGGCGACGGGCTGGTCGGACGGGGCGTCGGCGCCCTGGTCGCGAAGCGCGTCGGGCGCTCGGCCCCCGTTGAGCCGGCGGTCGCGGGCCTCGTCGATCGACCGGTCGAGCCGGCCGAGGATGGTGCGAACCTGATTGATCGTGTGCTCGGACGTCGTCATCGTGTGCTTCTCCGTCAGCGATATCGGGATGGCGGCGGGGGTTCTGAGCCGATCGCGGCCGCCGACCCGATGCCCGCCGGAAGATGGGCCGGTTGTGCCGGATGGGCGTGAAGCGCCGAATCCAGCCGCGGCATTTCACGGACCCACTGAGCCGGCTAGGCTCCACTCGTTTGAGGTTCCCGCATGACGCACCCGCAGCCAGCTTCCGACGCCTCCGCGCCCCCGCAGCCCGCGCCCGACCGGTCGGATCCGGGCCGCATGCAGGGGGTCCGCGAGCTGTTCTGGCAGAATGTGATCCGCGAGATGCTGACGGCGCTGTCGACCGCGGCGATGCGCCGCGACGCCGAGGTGCAGTCGGCCAAGCGCCGGGTGATGACGACCTCGATCGACACGGTCGCGGGGCGTGTCAGCGAGGCCGTCATCGCGCCCGAGCTGCCCGAGGACGATCTCTTTGACGGCCGGATCGCGCTGATCACCACGCAGGGCACGCGCATCCCGATCGCGGGTGTCATGCCCCTGTTCGCGTGCGGGATCAACTCGTCGGACCACGAGCGTCGGCTGTCGGTCGCCGTCGAGTGCACGGTCTTCCAGATCCGCACGCCCACGGGCGAGGTGTACACGCTGCCGCTGCACGAGATCCGGGGCTTCCACGCGCTCACGCCCCAGCTCGTCGAGGCGCTCAAGACGCAGGCGATGCCCGCGGTGCAGCCGACCGACGAGCCGTTCGGGTTCGCGGCCTTCACGAGCCTGGCCCGCGAGTCCGAGGGCAACGCGGGGCAGTCGCCCGACGCCTGAGCCCCGCCGCGTAGACTTTTCTGGTGCCCGGGGGAAGGAGCTTTCATGCGAACGCTTGTGGCAGTGCCGGTCTTCAACGAGCAGAAGCACGTCGCCCGCGTTCTCGAGCGGCTGCGCGAGCACCACGCCGACGATGTGCTCGTGATCGACGACGGGTCGACCGACGCCACGCCGCAGCTGCTGGCGACCTTCCCGGTCGAGGTGATCCGTCACTCGACCAACCGCGGCTACGGCCGGAGCATGCAGGACGCCTTCCGGTGGGCCGCGGTCGACGGGTTCGACTGGGTCATCACGATGGACTGCGACGAGCAGCACGAGCCCGAGTCGCTGCCGGCGTTTCTCGACGCCATGCACGCCGACGACGCCGATGTGATCAGCGGCTCGCGCTACCTGGTGCCGATCGAAGAGCAGAAGCCCGATGTCCGTCCGCCGCCCGACCGCCGCGAGATCAACGCGCTGATCACCAACGAGCTGAACGAGCGGCTCGGGCTCGAGCTGACCGACGCGTTCTGCGGCTTCAAGGCCTACCGCGTCCGCTCGCTCGCGGGGCTGAACTTCGACGAGGACGGGTACGCGTTCCCGATGCAGTTCTGGGTGCAGGCGGTCGCGGCGGGGCTGCGGATCCGCGAGGTGCCCATCCGGCTGATCTACAACGACCTGACGCGCAGCTTCGGCGGCCCGCTCGACGACCGCGATAACCGGCTCGCGCACTACCGCCGCGTGCTGCACTGCGAGCTTGAGCGCTGCGCCGACCGGCTGCCGGCCTCGGCCCGCGTCGACGCCGAGTCCGGCTGCTGCGGGTCGTGAACGAACCCGCAATCGAGCTCGACCCGCCGCCGCACGAGTGGGCCGATCGGATCGCGTTCGACCCGGCGCGGCACGCGGGCGAACGCGCTCGGTTCGGCCTGCCCACCGATCGACCCGTCGTCATGGCGGGGCACCAGGGCCACTTCTGGCACGCCGGAATCGCCGCCAAGCTCTTCGCGGCGCAAGCGCTCGCCGATCGCGTCGGCGGCGCCGTCGCCTGGCTCGTGATCGACACCGACGGCACCGAACCGGCGAGCCTCCGCGTGCCCATCGCCGACGATCGGGGGAACCTCGGCGAGCGGACGCTGCGACTCGACCGCGAGACCACCGACCTCCCCCGTGCGAGGGCGGCGGCCCGCGCGTACGAGCGGCACGGCGGCGAGCGCTCGCCCGCCCTCCGCGCCACGCTCGCCACCCTCGACCTGCTGCCAACCCCGACGCCGATCCTGCTCCGCTCGTCACGGCTGGGCGAAACCGCCGCGTTCGGCGCGCTGGTCGACGGCTTCCGCCGTGACGCGGCCTTCGCCCGGCGGTCGTACAACCACGCCGCAGCCTCCGCTCCCGACGCGGGCATCGCCGAGCTGCGCGGCAACGAGGTCCCTTTCTGGCGTCTCACGCCCAGCGGCGCCCGGCTGCCGGCGCGCGAGAGCGACCTCGACGCCCCGCTCTGGCCCAGAGCGCTCGCCACCACCGGCGTCGCGCGGGCGTCGCTGTGCGACCTGTTCGTGCACGGCGTGGGCGGGGCGGCGTACGAGCCGATCAACGACCGATGGCTCGCCGACGCGCTGGGCTGGAACCTTGCCCCGTTCGTCTCGGCGACCGCCACGCTGCGGCTGCGGTTCGAGGGCGACGCGGTCAGCGAGGCCGAAGCGCAGGCCGCGGTGTGGCGAGCGCACCACGCCCGGCACCATCCCGGACTGCTCGGGGTCGACCGAGCGCAGGCCGAGCGTGCGCGGCTGGTCGCCGAGATCGATCGGCTGCCGCGGGGCGATGCCCGTCGCGCCGGGCTGTTCGGGGAGCTTCACGCGCTGCTCGAATCCGTTCGCCGATCGCACGCCGGGGCGTTGAGCAAGCTCGACGCGATGGCGGACGAACTCGTAGCGCGAGCGAAGGAGCGTGGCGTTCGCGACGACCGGACCTGGCCGGCGGCGCTGCACGAACCCGAGGACCTGGCGGCGCTGCGCGACGCGATCGCGTCGGCGTTCGGGCCGCCCGTTCGCCGGGCGGGCCCGTAGACTCGTTCTGTGCGCTGGGTGGGTGTCATGCTGTGTCTGCTGCTTGCATCGTGCGGCGAGCGTTCGGAGGACACGCCGCGCGACGCGGGCCCGCGCATCGTGTCGCTCTCGCCGGCGGCGAGCATCCTGCTGCGCGACGCGGGGCTCGAGGACGCCGTCGTGGGCCGCCACGGGTGGGACGCGGTGCTCGACCCGTCGCTGCCGGTCGCGGGCGATCAGACGGGGCTGGACTACGAACGGATCATCGCGCTCGAGCCGACGCATGTGGTGATCGAGTGGGGCGCGCGAGACCTGCCCGACCGTCTCGTGTCGCTCGCCGACGATCGCGGGTTTGCGATCGTGCCGATCGACACGCTCACGCTCGCGGACATCGCCCGCTCGGCGGAGCGCGTCCAACGCGCGTTCGGCGCCCGGTCGGACGCGGTGGATCTTGCGGCGTTCAGCGCGCGGCTTCCGGCGCGCGACGGCTGGGGGGCCGTGCTGCTCGTGGTCGCGACCTCCCCGAGCGTCGACTGCCTCGGCCCCGGCTCGGCGCACCACGAGCTGCTCGAGCTCGGCGGCTTTACGCCCGCGATCGCCGGCGGCGCGCCCTGGATCACGCTGAGCCTCGAGGATGTCATCGGGCTGGACCCCGACTGCATCGTGCTGGTGCAGCCCGGCGGATCGCCCGACGCCGACCGCGGCGACCTGCGCGACCGCCTCGGCCCGCTCGCCGCGACAGAGATCAGCGCCGTCCGGCACGGGCGGGTCGTGCTGATCGATGAGCCGACCGCGCTGATCCCCAGCACCAATCTGGTCGGCGTCGCGCGGCGGATGTGGGACGGGCTGGCGGCGCTCGGCCCCCTACCATCGCCGCCATGACTGAAGCATCCGACGCGCACGACACGACCAACGCCTTCGACCCCGTCGCGCTGCTCGGCGAGCGGTTCGAGGCCGCGATCCGCCGGGCCCTGGGCGACCGGCTGGGCGAGGGCCCGGTCGATCCGCTGATCGCGCCCAGCAAGCAGCAGCAGCTGGCGGACTACCAGTCGAACGCGGCGATGGCGCTGGGCAAGCGCGTGGGGATGAACCCGCGCGAGGTGGCCGAGAAGATTGTCGCCGAGCTCGACCTCGGCGAGCTCGCCGAGCCGCTGACCGCCGAGTCGATCGCCGGCCCCGGGTTCATCAACATCCGGCTCAGGCCCGACGCGCTCGCCGACCTGCTGGGCGCGTTGGACACGCCGAGCCTGGGCGTGCGGGGCGACCATGCCGAAACGATCGTCGTCGATCTCTGCGGCGTGAACCTGGCCAAGCAGATGCACGTGGGCCATCTGCGGGCGACGGTCATCGGCGACGCGATCGCGCGTGTGTTCGAGAAGCTCGGGCACCGGGTCATCCGGCAGAACCATGTGGGCGACTGGGGCCTGCCCATCGCGATGGTCGCCGCCAAGCTGAGGAGCGAGGCGGACGCCGGGCGGATCGACATGGACGCGGTCACGCTCGACGATCTCGATCGGCTGTACCGCGAGGCGAAGCTCGAGACATCGGCGGACCGAAAGGGGCTGGCGGCCGTCGAGCGGTTCAGTCTGGGCCCGAAGGCGCGGGCGGAGCTCGAGGCGCAGGTCGCCGGCGCTGACGAAGCGCTCGCGCGGGCGAAGGAGACGCTGGTGCGCCTGCAGGCGGGCGACGCCGCCGTGGTCGCCGTGTGGCAGCGGCTGTACGACGTGACGATGGCGGCGTGCCTGGACACCTGCGCCAGGCTGCACGCGAATGTGACCGACGCCGCGACCGCGGGCGAGAGCACCTACCGCGACGAGCTGTCTGGCGTCGTCGATGCGCTCGTCGAAGCGGGCATCGCCGAGCCGGACGGCGGCGCGCTGATCGTCCGCAACGAAGGCCTCGACCCGACGCTCATCCGCAAGAGCGACGGCGGGTTTCTGTACGCCACCACCGATCTCGCGGGTGTCCGGCGTCGCGTGCAGGACCTCAAGGCCGACCGCGCGATCTACTGCGTCGACGCCCGCCAGGCGCTGCACTTCCGGCAGGTCTTCGCGACGGCGCACCGGGCCGGCTTTGCGAGCCGCGACGGGCGCGAGGCGACGCTCGAGCACGCGCCCTTCGGCATGGTGCTGGGCGAAGACGGAAGGCCCTTCAAGACCCGCTCGGGCGAGAACGTGAAGCTCTCCGATGTGATCGACGAGGCGATCGTGCGGGCCGAGCGCATCGTCGCGGAACGGTCGACGGACCTCGATGATGCGCAGCGGCGGGAGATCGCCGAGACCGTCGCGATCGCCGCGCTCAAGTACGCCGACCTCTCCAGCGACCGCGTGAAGGACTATGTGTTCAGCTACGACCGCATGGTGAGCTTCGAGGGCAACACGGGGCCCTACCTGCTGTACGCCGGCGTTCGGATCAGGAGCATCTTCCGCAAGGCGGAGGAGCAGGGCGTTGCGGAGGGCTTCGCGGCGGCGGCGCTGTCGCTGAAGGAGCCGGCCGAGAAGCAGCTGGCGCTGGTGCTGCTGCGGTACCCCGGCACGATCCGGTCGGTGGCGGCGTCGCTCGAGCCGCACCGGTTGTGCGGCTACTTGTACGAGCTCGCGGGCGCGTTCAGCGCGTTCTTCGAGAGCTGCCCGGTGCTCAAGGCGCCGGACGACGCGACACGGCTGGGCCGGCTGCGTTTGTGCGATCTCACCTCGCGCGTGCTCACCGACGGGCTCGACGCGCTCGGCATCCGCTCGCTCGATCGCATGTAGCCGGCGTCTACGCGGCCAGACGGGCCAGCTCGTCCAGCATCGCGTCCAGTCGCTGCGCCTCGGGCGGTGCGCCCGCGGCCTGCATCTCATCGATCGATCGGCCGAGCTGCTCGACGCACCCTTTGAGCCGAGCGAGGCCGGCGGGGACCACGCCCGCCTCGTCGGGCTTGACCTCCTGCCGCATGCGCTCCGCCGCCGCGTGGGTCTCGGTGCGGAGCTGCTTGACGGTGACGCGCACGCGGCCCGTGGCGACGGAGGCGCGTTCGGCGAGCTTGCGGACCTCTTCGGCGACGACGGCGAAGCCCCGGCCGTGCTCGCCCGCGCGGGCCGCTTCGATCGAGGCGTTGAGCGCGAGCAGGTTGGTCTGGTCGGCGATCGCGTCGATCTCGTCGACGAGCGGAGCGATCGCGTCGCTGCGCTTGATCAGCGCGGCGGCGGCGCACTCCGCCTCGTCGGCCTCGTTCACACCCGCGGCATTCTCCGACGACGCGGGACGCGGGCACAGCGCAGACTCCAGCGCGGCGACCGCCTCGCGCAGCGGGCCGAGGTCGGACGGCGCGAGGATCGGCCCTGGCACCGAGAGGCCGCGGACCAAAGCCCGCGCGGCATCGATGCGGCGGCGGAGCTCTGGCGTCGCCGACCCGGGGACCGACGCGCGGGAACCCGGGTCCGAGCCCCACGCCGCGGGCGCGAGCGGTGCGCCATCGGTGGACGGAGCGGGCTCCGGTTGCGCGGAACGCTCTTGAGGCTCGATGCCGCCGACCGGTGCCTCGCCGATGGGTTCACGCGCACGGGCCGGTGCAGGCGTCGCCTCCGCGGCGATCGAACGCGGCGCGGTTCGGCGACCGATCGCCACGCCGATAGCGCCCCCCAGCATCGCGGCAACGGCGGCGATGGCCGCGGCTCCGGGGAGCGCGCTCCTGGGTGGACCGGCGCTGGCGGCTTGGGGCGGATCCGTGGCTTGCGGCGTCGCGGGCGCGCGATCGGGCGTCGCCCGGTCGGGCCGACGCTGCGTGTCACGCGCGGCGGTTTCGGTCGTCGGGTCGTTCGGCGCGTCGCCCGTCGAACCGGCGGCGGTGTCGGCCTTGGGAGCGGCGGTCGCGCTGGGCCAGAGCGGCTCGGCGGGATCAATCGCAGACTCGGCCGGCGGCGCGGGCGGATCGGCGACCTCCATCGCTCCGCCGGGCTGGATCTGGGCGGGCTGGATCTGGGCGGGCTGGATCTGGGCGGGCTCGATCTGGGCGGGCTCGGCAGGGGGTCGCTGCTCGGCTTCGGCGATCGCGCGTCGGAGTGCGGCGTGGACGGCGGACAGGGCCCGGTCCACCTCGAGCTGGGCGCGGGCGCGGTGGAGCGCGGCCGCGTCGACCAGGCGCGCGGCGGCGGCGCGGCGTTCCAGGCCGCCGGCGTCGTTCGATCGGAGCGCGGCCGCCAGCCGCTGGGCCGTCGGTGCCGCCGGGTGCGAGGCGAAGCGGTCGAGCAGCGCGTCGACCCGGTCCGGCTGGGCGGCGCCCGCGCCTTCGGCGATCGAGGCGAGCTCCCACGCGGCGCGCTCGGCCTGCCGGGCGTCGTCCAGCGATTCGATCATGGAAGCGAAGCCGTCGGCGATGGCCTGAAGACCCGGCGCGGGGGCGGCGTTCGCCCGGGCGGCGGCTTTCGGCGGGGCCGAGTCGGGTTGCGGTCGGCCCGTGGCGAAGGACGCCGGCGCGAGCACGAGCGCGACGAGGACAGCGGCGATCGGGATGGGGCGGGAGCGGCCCATGAGCCGGTTATCGGCGGGCGGGGCGGGCGGATGAAGCGGGTGTTGGCAAGCCGGTGCGGGGCGGGTGGTCCCAGAATGACAGGCCGGCCCCGCGAAGGGCCGGCCCGCGTGAAGTCATGAGATGCCGATCAGGCGATCAGAGCTGGATCTGGCCCTGGCCGGTGATGGCGATCTGGCCGTCGCTGTCGGTGGACAGCAGGCCGAGCCAGGTGTTCTGGCCGGTGAGCCCGCCGGTCTCGGTCGGGTTGTCGACGAAGAGGATGGCGCCGGCGGAGAGCTTGACGGCGCGGCTGCCGGCGAAGGGCCAGTAGTTGACGTTGGCCTGGAGGGTGTTGAACGGGTCGACGTTGGCGCCCCGGTCGTCGTCGGGCAGCAGGATGTCCCACGCGCCGGCGATTTCCGTCTGGTCGTTCACGAAGAAGCCGCCCTGCACCGCGAAGCCGAAGTCGTTGAAGGTGGGCGTGCCCTCGACATCGGTGTAGCGGCCGACGAACTCGGCGAAGATGTTCCAGCCGTCGGGGCTCTGGAAGATGATGTCGCCGCCGTACTGGATGAGGTACGCACGCGGGACGCCGACGTCGTTGGCGCTCTCCTGGATGTGGATGCCCGCACCAACGATGGTGGCGCCGTCGCTGCCCGGGTAGAGGCGGACCGAGTCGGCGAACGCGTTCAGGTCGCCGTCGATGGCGAAGTCGAACCGGCTGGTGACGGCCCAGTCGCTCTCCGGCGGGTTGTCGGTGAAGTCGGTGTTCTGCGTGGCCGCACCGTCGGTGAACGCGCCGGTGTAGCGCCAGTTGCCCTGCTCGCCCTCGTAGGCGACGAACAGGCCCTGGCTGCGGCCCACGGCGAAGGCGGTACCGGTGGTGGTGCCCTCGATGAGCTGCTCGCGGTTGCTCGCCTGGTTGTACGAGCGGAGCAGGTCGACCTTCCGCTGGCCCAGCGAGACGGTCAGGCCGCTCGAGAACCGGTGGCCGAAGTAAGCGTCGAGCAGCGTGCCGACGCCCGAGCCCGACGAGCTGAAGCCGCCGCCGTCGGAGTCGAAGCCGATCTCGACGCGGTAGAAGGTGTCGGGGTTGACGACGTTGCCGTCGAAGATCAGGCGGGTGCGGGGCTGGCTGAAGCCGGACTCGAACCCGTCGGAGGTCGCGTCGTCGTCGCTGAGGTTGGCGTTGAACCGGGTCTGGTTGTACGCCGACAGGTTCATGATAAAGGTGCCGTCGGCGTTGCCGATCTGGAAGTTGTTGCCGGTCCACGCCGAGGTGGGCGCTCCCAGCAGGGACGTGCGCTGCTCGGCATCGGCGAGCAGCTCGGCCGCGTAGCCGCGGGTCTCATCGAGCGTCTGGCCGTTCACTGCGCCGGCGGCCGATGCCAAGCCCGCCAGCAGAACAAGACGAATGTTCGCGTTCTTCATTGCCACTCCTCTGTCGCAAAGCTCTCGTGCGGTTCGTTGTTTGGAACCGTTGTCTCACGAGGCGGGCACGGCAGGCCTACGCGGCGCTGCCACTCTGTTCCGACTCGCGTACCGGGCCTCGACAGTTCTGCCGGGCACGCGGGTCACATCCTTCCCGACCTTATCGTGGAATCACGCCAATGGAGACCAAAAGGCCGGGTTGTCCTCGCGTCGACCAGCTCCCGGTCGGACACGGTTGGCGGTTCGGAGATCGAACGATCAACGCACCCAAGCATCCCGGGCTCCACCCAGGCGAGCGGGACCGGCCCGCTCGAAGCCTCTCGCCGCCAGTGGGCCGTGCGTCCTGCGTGGCCCGCGTGGCTCCCGCCCTCCAAAGGAAAGGGAACCCCCTAGCAGCAGTCTAGGCATCGGTTATCGGCTTCAATCCGACGCAAAAACGGCCGAGACCGCGTTCAATACCGATCAGAATTCTTTCTTAAGTCGATCAAAAATCGAACAGAACGGCTGCGCAAAGAATTCGCAAGGGATTTCTGATGGCGCGCCCGGCGGAGGGCCCGCCCACTACGCTGGCCCGATCGCCCGTGGGCAACGGGCAGCGGGGGCCGCGGTGCGCGAACGGCGATACATCCTGGTTGTGGAGGACGAGCGCGATCTCGCCGAGCTGCTGCGGTACAACCTCAATGTGGGCGGGTACGACGCGGAGGTGGCCCGCGACGGCCGGCAGGCGCTCGAGATGGTCGCGTCCCGCCGCCCCGACCTGATCGTGCTCGATGTGATGCTGCCGATTCACGACGGCGTCACGGTCGCGAAGCAGCTGCGCGCCAGCGAGGACACGGCGCACATTCCGATCGTGATGCTCACCGCGAAGGCCGCCGAGGCCGACCAGGTCGCCGGGCTGCGGGCGGGAGCGGACGACTACATCACCAAGCCCTTCAGCGTGCCCGTGCTGCTCGCACGCATCGACGCGGTGCTCCGGCGGGCGGGCGCTCGCGAGGGGGCGTCGGCGGTGCTGTCGCTGGGCGGCGTCGATGTGGACACCGAGCGGCACGAGGTGCGCGTGGGCGAAAGCACGATCCGGCTGACGCTCACGGAGTTTCGGCTGCTGTCCACGCTCATCGCCGCCCCGGACCGCGTGCTGACCCGCCAGTCGCTGATCTCTCGCGCGATCGGCCCGGGCATCACCGTGACCGAGCGGACGATCGACGTGCACATCGCCGCGATCCGCAAGAAGCTCGGGGACGCCGGCTCGATGATCAAGACCGTCCGCGGCGTCGGCTACCGGATGACCGAGCAGGACCCCTCCGAGGGCTGAGGCCCCCGGCGGGCGTTGCACCGTGGTGAGCCGGGCCAGGCGCGGCGGTCGGGCTAGGCTCTTGGTCATGAATTCACGATTCGGCCTGGGCTCTCGGTTGCCGGTGGTTGTCGTCGCGGCAGGATCGCTTGTGCTCACGGTGGTTGCGCCCCTGGCCGGGCTCCCGGCGTGGCTCGCGGTGGTGCTCGGGGCGACCTCGCTGGTGGCGGGCGGGATCGCGCTGCTCTCCCCGTCCGGTTCCGAGCGTCGGGCGAGGGCGTTTTTGGTTCGCGAGCTCGGGCTGGACGACGAGTTGGGGCTGGAAGAGGCCGCCGGGCAAGCGGTGGGCGCGAACCGCCGGCTCCGGGCCGATCTGGTGCGTGAGGGGTCTCGCGCGTGGCACTCGCGGCCCGAGGCGGGGACGCTGCTCGAAGCGCTGAGCGAGGCGACGATGCTGATCGGTAGCGACGGCGTGGTGCGTCTGGCCAACGACCGGAGCCGGCGGCTGCTCGGCCTCGACCAGCCGCCGACCGGCCGGCACGTTGAGGAGCTGATCACCAAGGCCGAGCTGCTCGAGGAGATCGCCAGCGCCCGCCGGGGCATCGGGGGGCGGAGCCAGATCCGTGTGCCCCGCCCCGACGGCGTGCTGATCTGCGAGACGACCACCACGCCCATCGCTTCCGGGGGGCCGGTGGCCGAGGTGCTGGTCTCGATCCGCGACATCACCGAGCTGGCCGGGGCGATGCAGCTCAAAACGGACTTTGTCGCCAACGCGAGCCACGAGCTGCGCACGCCGATCAGCGCGATCCGTGCGGCGGCCGACACGCTCGAGGCCGCCGGCGGCGACGAGGCGATGCGCGACCGGCTCATCGGGATGATCCAGAACCACGTGACGCAGCTCGACCAGCTGGTGCGCGACCTGCTGGACCTGTCGAAGCTCGAGTCGGCGGGGGCGCCGGTGGCGATCAAGCCCTTCGATCTCTCGGACCTGGCGGCCGACCTCGCCACCATGTACGCCGAGGCCTGCGAGCAGCGGGGCCTCGAGCTCGACTTCGAGCTTGAGCCCGCGCTCGCGAACATGCGGACCGACCGGCGGCTGCTGATGCTGATCGCCAAGAACCTGGTCGAGAACGCGACCAAGTTTGCCCGCGAGCAGACGACGATCCGCGTCGTCGCCCGAGCGGTCGACGGCGACGAGGGCGGGCCGCGGGGGCTGGAGCTCCGCGTCATCGACCGGGGGCAGGGCATCCCCATCTCGCAGCAGCAGCGCATCTTCGAGCGGTTCTATCAGGTCGACTCGGCGCGCAGCGGCAGCGGGCCCAGGGGCACCGGGCTCGGGCTCGCCATCGTCAAGCACGCCGCCAAGCTGCTCGAGGGCGAGGTCGAGGTCGAATCGGTCTGGGGGCAGGGCACCACGATGATCGTGCGCATCCCCGGGTGCGTCGCCGCGAGCTAGCGGGGGGCGATGTCGCGCCCGGCGAGCGCGCGGAGCTCGGCGGCGATCAGGCGGGCCAGGGCGGCCGACCGCCCGATGTCGACGGGCCGGCCGAACGCCGCCTCGACGGTGATCGGCCGGGGGTCCTCGCCGCCGCCCGAGGTGAACCGCACCCGCGCGGTCTGCCCGTCGGCTCCGAGCAGGGTGACGACGCGTTCGACGCGGTCGGCGTAGTCGTTCGAAAGAAGGGCCACCGCGGCCCGGGGCCCCGCCCTCGCGAGGGCGGCGTCGATGTCGTCCCAATCGGCGTTGACCGTGACGATCGGCCCTTCCTCCCCCGATCGGGGCGGCCGATCCGGGATGCCGGGATTGGAGCAGCCTGGGAGCGTCATCGCGGCGGCCCCGGCGAGCAAGATCGCCGCCAACCGGCGGATCGCGGTCGAGCCCCCCCGGCCCCGGATACGATTGAGCTTGCTGTGAGCGCGCCAGGGCCCCGCCCCGCCGCTCGGACCATGAGCGGCACGCCGGCGGAGCCCGGCACGGAGTTGAAGCAGCTTGGACGTCACGGTTCGCATCCCTGTGCTCGGCGATTGGGTTGGCGCCGCCGGCCCCGCCGATCGCAACCTGAAACTCATCCGCGAGGCCCTCGGGGTCAGCATCGCCGCCCGCGACGGGGTTGTCCAGCTGACCGGGCCGGAATCGGGCGTCGCCGCCGCCACCACGGTCATCGAGAAGCTCGGCGAGCAGGCGAGCCGGCACCGCCTGCTCGATCGGCAGCAGGTGCTGGAGCTGATCTCCGATGTCGCCACCCGGCAATCGATGTCGGGCCCGCGGGCGGCGGGGGCTCGGCCGGACGGCACCGTGTCGTGGGAGGGCGAGCTCGATGTCTACGCCTCGGGCAGGCGGATCCGGCCTCGCTCGGACAACCAGCGGTTCTATCTTGACGCGATCCGCACGAACGATCTGGTGTTCGGCGTGGGGCCGGCGGGCACGGGCAAGACCTACCTCGCCGTTGCCGCCGCCGTGCATCTGCTCAAGACCGATCGCGTGCGCAAGATCGTGCTGGTCCGGCCGGCGGTCGAGGCGGGCGAGAAGCTGGGCTTTCTGCCGGGCGATCTCGAGGCCAAGGTGCACCCCTACCTGAGGCCGCTGCTGGACGCCTTGCACGACATGATCGACTACGGCACGATCCGGCGCTTCATGGAGACCGATGTGCTGGAGATCGCGCCGCTGGCGTACATGCGCGGGCGGACGCTGAACCACGCCGTCGTGATCCTCGACGAGGCGCAGAACACGACCATCGCGCAGATGAAGATGTTCCTGACCCGGCTGGGTGACGGTTCGAAGATGATCATCACGGGCGATCCGACGCAGATCGACCTGCCCGAGCCGTCGGCGAGCGGGCTGATCGACGCGGCCCGGCGGTTCAACCGGACCAAGGGCGTGGGCCTCATCGCGCTCGAGCGGGCGGATGTGGTGCGGCACCCGTTGGTGCAGCGCGTCATCGACGCCTACGGCGACGACACACGGGGCTGACGCGCGATGGCCAAGCTCAGCAGCAGCACGGGCAGAGCGGGGGCACGGGGGCGGTCGCGCCGAAAGCTCGCGGTGCGGCGGCAGGGGTTCTCGCCGGGCGAGGCCGCGACGCTGCTGATGCGGTCGCCCGAGTTCGGCTGGGGGCTGCTGATCGCCGCCGCGTTCGCCGTCACCGCGACGGCGATCATGGCCTGGTCGAGCACCCAGTCGCTGCACGCGCCGAACCAGCCGGCCCGCGAGACGGTGCTGGCCCGCGTCGCGGTTGAAGTGGTCGACGAATCCAGGACGGCGTTCGAACGCGACGCGGCCCGGCAGAGCGTGCCCCGGGTGTACACCCCCGACGAGGCGCTCATGCGGCAGGCCGCCGCCACCCTGCGGGCGCTGCCCGGCATCGTCGGCGACGCCGAGACGGTGGACGACATTTCGCGCGACGATCGGCAGCGGTTCGCGATCGACGAGGCGGCGTTCCGCGTGCTGAAGTCCGCCGGGGGACCCGAGGGCCAGCCGACGGACGCGTGGTCGAGCTGGGTCGTTGAGTTCGGGCAGCTGCTGCGCCGGCACCCGCTGCTGGACGACGCGACGGCGCGGATGCAGGCGCAGTCGGTCTCGGGCGTGGTGCAGCTGTCGCTGCCCGAGGGCCCGACACGCGTCGCGGCGACGGCGGTGATCAACCGCGACGACGCCGAAGCGCTGGTCACCCGCGTCGCGGAGCTCGCGGCCCGGTCGCGCTTCCCCGCAGCGGTGCGGCCCAGCGTGGCGGCGACGATCGCCAACCTCGCTGCGCCGACCTTCCGCTTCGATGCCGCGATGACGACCACGCTCGAGGACGCGGCGGAGGCGAACGTTCGGCCTGTGATCACCACCACCCCCGCGGGCGCCCTGATCTTCCGCCGGGGCGAGCCGGTGACGCAGACGCAGATCGATCTGTACACCGAGGAGATGAACCTGTTCAACGCCGAGGGCCCCGCGCTGTCGCGGTGGCTGCGGCTGGCGGGGCTGCTGGCGTGCGCGGGCTCGGTGTCGGCGGGCGTCGCGGGCTACATCGGGCTGTACGCCCCGCGGATTGCGCGGAACCCGCAGCGGATGGTCGCGCTCGCCGGGCTGCTGCTCGCCGGGCTCGCGGTCTCGGCGTTCGGCGTCGTGAGCGGGCCCGACCTGCGGGCGCTCGCGCTCCTGGGCCCGCCGGTGTTCGTCGCGGCGCTGATCGCGATCGCCTACGAGGGACGGCTCGCGCTCGCGATGGGCAGCATGGTGTCGCTGCTGATCGCGGTGGCGCTGCGCGAGCCGGCGCCGGTGCTCGTGGCGATGATCTCGGGCGTCGCCGTCGCGGCGTGGCAGCTCAGCGAGCTGCGCGAGCGGCGGTCGCTGATCCGCGCCGGCGTGACCATCGGCGTCTCGCTCGCGGCGGCGTTCGCGGGCGCGTCGCTCGTCAGCCGGGCGCCGGGCGCGACGCCGCGGTGGGACCTGATCGCGCTCGGCGGCATGTGGGCGGCCTTCGCGGGCGTGCTCGTCATGGGTCTCACCCTGTTCATCCTGCCCGCCATCGAGCGGATGTTCGACATCACCACCGGCATGACGCTCATCGAGCTGCGCGACCCCAAGCAGCCGCTGCTGCGCGAGCTGCAACGCCGCGCGCCCGGGACCTACAACCACTCGCTCAATGTCGCCTCGATCTCCGAACAGGCCGCCGAGGCCATCGGCGCCGATTCGCTGCTCACCTACGCCGGCGTGCTCTACCACGACATCGGCAAGATGAACAAGCCCGAGTACTTCGTCGAGAACCAGTCGGGCGGGCCCAACAAGCACGACAAGCTCAGCCCCGCGATGTCCCTCCTGGTCATCGTGGGCCACGTCAAGGACGGGCTCGAGCTCGCGAAAGAATTCGGGCTGCCCAGGAGGCTGCACCACTTCATCGAGGCGCACCACGGGACGACGCTGGTCGAGTACTTCTACGAGCGGGCCCGCAAGGCCGCGGCCGACAAGGAGGGCGAGACCGGCAAGGCGGACGAGTTCCCCGAAGAGGTCGAGTACCGCTATCCGGGCCCCAAGCCCCAGACGAAAGAAGTCGCGATCGTCATGATCGCCGACGCCGTCGAGAGCGCCACCCGAACCATGCCCGAACCAACGCCCAGCCGCATCGAGAGCCTGGTGCACTCGATCGCCCGCAAGCGGCTCGAAGACGGGCAGTTCGACGAGTGCGGGCTGACGCTCAAAGAGCTCCACACCATCACCGAATCGATCGCCAAGAGCGTGACCTCGATCTACCACGGGCGGATCGCCTACCCCGGCGCCGCGGCCCGCTAGCCCGCCCCACCGCCGCCGCGGGCGCGCCCCGGGGAACAACCGCCCCGGCTCATCGGATACCATTGGAACGGATGCTTGACCGCCTGTGGCTCATCGTGCTGCTTCTGGCGCACCCGGTCGTCTTTCCCGGCGCCGGGCTGATGGCTCAATCGGGCCCGTGCGGGCCCGCGCCCGCGGCAGTCGGGTGCGCGGGCTGCCCGTGCGGGTCGGCGTGCGGGTGCGCGGCCGAGGAGTCCGACCCGCCCCGGGCGTCGCACGAAGCGATCCCGACGCGATCGGCGGAGATGCTGCCGATCGGGGCGTTGCCCGCGCGGGAAGCGGTGTGGTCGATGCACCCCCCGAGCCCGGCGATTCCCGAAGCCGTGGTGCGCGGCGAGCCGGTGGGACGGGTGCTCGCGTTGCTGTGTGTCTGGCGAACGTAGGCGGAGGCCGTCGCGCCCGAGGTGCGCGCTGAGCTATCGCTGACCGTTTGCCGTTTCGCCATCCCATCACACACAGGAGTTTCATCATGCTGTCCATCCGCCGTTGTGCGGCGATCGCCGTCGCGTCGCTGCGGTTGTCCGTTGTGTCCCTGAGCGTCGGCTGCGCCGCGACCTCGTCGTCGGCGATGCCCGAGCGGTTCGACGCCCCCCGGGCCTCCGCCGAGGTCGCGGGGCTGAGCTGCCCGCTCTGCGCCGAGAGCCTGATCGCCACGGTCGAGGGGGTCGAGGGCGTCGAGTCGGCTTGGCTCGACCTCGAGGCCGGCCGGCTGACGCTGACCTTTGGCAAGACGCCTCCCACGCCCGCGCAGGTGGCCCGTTCGATCGAGAACGCGGGCTTCACGCTCGTCAGCTTCGGGCCGGCGGTCAAATGATGCGCCGCACGATGCTGCCGTTCGCGGCCGTGCTGCTGGCGTGTGCGCTCGCGCCCGATCGGGCGCACGCCCAGCAGCCTTCGAACTCGCCCTCGGCGACGATGCCCGCGCCCGGGCTGCTCTCGCTGCGCGTCATGGTCCGCTACGACCGCCTCCGCGACGACCCGACCGGGCAGCAGCGGGAGGTCGACGCGGTCCGCCAGATGCTGCACGGCAGCTACGGGCTTGCGCCGGGGCTGGTCGTCTTCGGCGAGACGGCGTTCGAGCGCGAGGACATGGACGCGCCCGGGCCGATCGGGGGCACCCGTTCGGGGCTCACCGATAGCGTGCTCGGCGTGCGGTATCGGTTTCTTCGGCGCGACACCGGACCGATCGACACGCTCCGCATGGCCCTGCAGGCCGCGGCTCGCCTGCCCACCGGGGCCGACGCCTTCTCGACCGACACCGTCACGCCCTCGGTCGGCGTCAACCTGACGATGATCCGGGGTCGGCACGGGCTGAACGCGACGGCGAAGTACGAGCTGACCACGGGCGACACGCCGCAGCGGCTGTACCCGGGCGATGCGCTGGCCGATCACCTCCGCGTGTCGGCGGCGCACCTGTACCGGCTCGCGCCGTCGAGCTACGCGGTCTCGAGCGAGTCGGCGTGGTTCACGCAGCTCGAGCTGCTGGGCCACGCCGAGACCAACGGCGACGCGAGCCTGGAGCTCGCGCCCGGGCTGCTGTACGAGGCCCGGCGGTGGGCCGCCGAGGCGTCCGTGCTGCTGCCGATCGCGGAGGACCTCGAGCGGCGACCACGCCGAGAACTCGGCCTGATGGTGGGTGTGCGGCTGTTGTTCTGACCCCACGCGTTCTGATCCGGCTCGTTCTGACCCGGCGCGTTCTGATCCGATGTCGTCGCCGGCGCGAACCGAGGGCACCGCCTGGCGGTCTGAAAGGGCGGAGACCGTTCGTGACGACCGAGCCCGCTTGTCAAGCCGAGCCCGCACCCGCCGTGCCGCCGAGCGACGAGACGCTGCTCGCGCGGTTCGTGGCGGGCGACGACGACGCGCTGGGCGCGCTGGCCGACCGCCACGAGCGGGCGATGGTGGGCCTGGCACGCGGGCTGGTCGGCAGCGATCACCTGGCGCGCGAGGCCGTGCAGGAGACCTGGGTGCGGGTCATGCGCTTCGCGGGCGGCTACGACGGCCGGGCGAGCGTGAAGACCTGGATGTACACGATTCTGACCAACCGGTGCAGGGACATGCGTACGAGCGAGCGGAATCGCACGCGGCGGGATCGCGGTCGGCGTGCGCCCGCGTCGGAGCATGCGCCCAGCGCGCTCGATTCGCGTGTTGCCGACGCGGTGAGCGAGCTCGAAGAGCCGGGCCGGGAGACGCTGGTGCTCTGCTTCTGCCGGGGCATGACCCACAGCCAGGCCGCGGCGATCCTGGGCGTGCCGATCGGCACGGTGAAGAGCCGCGTGCACAAGGCGATGGCCCGCCTGCGCGAACGGCTTGGCGTTGAAGCCGGTCTCGAATCGGGGGAGGTGCGGGCATGAACGACAAGCCGAACCCCATCACGCACGAGGACCTGGAACGCGGGCTGACAGCGATGAGCGAGCCAAGCAACGATACCGGCGAGCTGTGGCGCGAGGCGCTGCATCGCGTGCGACGCGAGGATGCCCGAGGCACGCGGCAGATCCCTGGAAGGCGGCGGGTGCTGGGCGTCAGCGCAGCGGTCGCCGCGGTGCTCGCGCTGGGCGTGAGCGTGATGCTCGTCCTCAACGGATTGGGCGGGGGGCTGGGCGAGCACCGGGGCTCGGCGCCTGTTCGCGCTGAATCCGCGGGCCCGCATGCGGCTGCGGCATCAACCGATCTCGCGGGCGAGCTCGACGCGATGCTGCTCGCCGATGCGCATCAGCGTGACATGCTGCAACAGCGGGAAGCGTTCGCCGCCGAGCCGATCGACGGAGCTTTCGCTGATCGAGGCGGCGGCAGAGACCTCGGCAGGACGCCCAGCACCGAAGGGGCGCGGGCGTCGCGCCTTCGAGATGAAGTCACCATGCCGCGAGCCGGATCCGCCGCCGAGCAGTCTGCGCCGCTCGCGCTCGGCGCTCCGGCCGACGAGCGCTCCGCCGACAACAGCGCCGAACGATCGGACGCTCTCGCGGACACCGCCGACGCCGCCGAGACCGAGCTCGCCCCGGTCGCCGCTCGGCCCATGCTCGAGAAGTCCGCCGACCTGAAGCTCGAAGCCGATGATGTGGACGAGGCCATGACGCGGGCGGCGTCGCTCGTTGATCCGGCGCTCGGCGAGTACGTCGTGCTCTCGCGCATCAGCGGTGAGGGGCCCGGCCGGCGGGCGGCGGTCTCGCTCCGCGTGTCGTCGTCACGGTTTGAAGCGGTCATCGACCGGCTCCGGCAGCTCGGCGAGGTGGTGCAGATCGAATCGGCCGCGACAGACCTGTCTGCACAGGCCGCGGACTTGAACGACCGGCTCGCGCTCGCGGTCGAGACCGAGCGCGACATCCTCGAACGCTTTGAGACGCTCAAGGGGCCTCTGGCTTCCGAGACGCAGGAAGCGCGCCGACAGATCCGCGGCGCCCGGGGCGAGGTCGATCAACTGCGGTCCGAGCTGCGCTCGATCGAGTCGCGGACGGCGTGGGCGAGCGTGCGGGTGCTCTTTGCCCCGGCGTTGCCGACGCCTGAGCCCGCGCCCGAGCCGGGCTTCCTGGACCGCCTCGGCGCGTCGGCGGGCGATGGGCTCTCGGCGTTGCAGGATGTCGCGGTCTGGCTGACACGGGCTCTGATCGCGAGCGCGCCGATCGTCGCGGTGCTCGGGCTGATCGGCTGGCTGATCTACCGCCGGCTCACCCGCCGCTGAGCGTCGACTCGACGATCGTTTCCCCCGCCAGCATCTTGTGCACGGGGCACATCGCCGTGATCTCGTAGATCCGGCGGCGCTGCTCGTCGTCGAGATCGCCCTTGAACTCGACCTCGCACTCGAAGACATCGCGAGGTCTGCCGTCGATGTGCCTGCGCACATGCCTGGCCCGCACGCTGACGGCTTCGAGCGGCCAGCCCTTGCGGTTGGCGTACATCTGGGCGGTGATGGTCTTGCACGAGGCGAGGGCGGCGGTGAGCTGGGCGACGGGCGACGCGCCGAGGTCGTTGCCGCCGTCCGCGCGCGACGCGTCAGTCACCTGCGTGAAACGCGGCTGGTCGCCGATCGTTACCTCCGTGCGAAAGGCATCGGCGCCGGTCACGGCCGTCGCCTGGTGCAGCACTTCGCCTTGTTCGTTGCTCATGGCTGACTCTCCTGTGACGGCTCGAAGCCGAAGTACCTGTTCACCTCGCCCGCGACATCGCCCGACCTGATCATCGTCACCACCGCGAGCAGACGCTCCAGATCGCGCCGCTTCTTCTCGGCGAGGAACCGCTCATCGAGATCGCTTTCTTCCAGCTCGCGGACGAGTCTGTAGCGCGGCGGATCGACGCGCACGCTCGTCGGCTCGACCACGCCCATGTCCTCGAGCGTGATCAGCCCGTGCTCGACCCGGCGGTCGCTGCGGTTCTTGCCCACGATGTCGAGCTTCAGCTCGTCGGCGTCCACATCGGCGTGCGGCGAGCGGCGCATGACATCGACGATCTCGCGCAGCAGCGCCGCGGGCGGGTTCTTCCACTCGACGAACTGCTGCTGGATCGCCAGGTCGTCCTGCGCGTACAGCAGCACGCACCGGGCCGGGTCGCCGTCGCGGCCCGCTCGGCCGACCTCCTGGTGGTAGCTCTCGATCGAGCCGGGCACCTGGGCGTGCACGATGAAGCGGATGTCGGGCTTGTCGACGCCCATGCCGAAGGCGTTGGTCGCGAGC